>JBFMFL010000177.1:0-14113 GCA_040752145.1 Gemmatimonadota bacterium | reverse complement strand
GAGACCGCCGGACGCGCGTCCGCGGGCTCGGCCCCCGACCCCGGCGCCCGCCGGCCGCTCCTCGTCGCGCGCGCGTTCCTGGTGGTGGCGTGCCTGGCGTGGGCCACCCGCACCGAGAAGTTCCCGCTCACCGCCATGCAGATGTTCAGCCGGCCGCAGGCGCTGGAGCCGGTGGAGTACGTCCGGCCGCTGGTGGTCTACGCGGACGGCGCCACGGAGCCGGCGCGCTTCGAGCGCTGGATCGGCGCCGTGGCCGACGCGCGCTACCGCCGGCTGCTGCGCGACTGGGACAGGCACCCGGAGCGCATCCCCCTGCTGCGCGGGTTCCTGGACGCCAGCGCCCGCCGCGCCGACGCCGCGGCCCCGCCCGGGCGCCGGATCCGCGCGTTCGTGCTGGAGACCCGCCGCTGGGACTTCCGCCGCCACCCGCGCGACCCGGAGCGCGGCGCCGTGGTCGCCGTCCTGCGGCACGAGGTGCGGGAACTCCCGCCGCCCTGACGGTGGACGGATTCCGTCGCAAGAAGCGGGTGGCGGCGGCGCCGCCGGAGGTGCTATCTCTCCGTTCCCCTTGCAACGGAGAGAGAACCGGATGCAGACGGACACGCCGCCGCCGGAAGAGACGTTCGACCCCGAGAGCTGGGACCGCTTCCGCGCGCTCGCCCACCGCATGCTGGACGACACCCTGGACGGTCTCGCCGCGCTGCGGGACGGTCCGCCCTGGCGTCCGCTGCCGGACCGGGTGCGCCGCGCGCTGGACGCGCCGGTGCCGCGCGAGGGCGCGGGCGAGGAGGCGGCGTACGAGGAGTTCGTCCGCGACGTGCTCCCCTACACCAACGGCAACCGGCACCCGCGCTTCTGGGGGTGGGTGCAGGGCAACGGCACGCCGCTGGGGATGATGGCCGACATGCTGGCCGCGGCCATGAACCCGCACATGGCCGGCTTCACCCAGGCGCCCGCGCTGGTGGAGGCGCAGGTGATCCGCTGGCTGGCCGAGCTGCTGGGCTTTCCGCCCGGCGCCGGCGGCGTGCTGGTGACCGGCGGCACCATGGCCAACATCCTGGGGCTCGCCGTCGCCCGGCACGCCAGGGCGGGGTGGGACGTCCGCGCCGAAGGACTCCAGGGCGGCCGGCCGCAGCTCACCGTCTACGGCTCGGCGGAGATGCACGGCTGGCTGGGCAGGGGCGTGGAGCTGCTGGGGATGGGGAACCGCGCCTTCCGCCGCGTCCCCGTGGACGCGGACTTCCGCATCGACCCGGACGCGCTGGCCCGCGCCGTGGCCGAGGACCGCGCCGCGGGCTTCCGCCCCGTCTGCGTGGTGGGCACGGCCGGCACCGTGAACACCGCCGCCTCCGACGACCTGCGCGCGCTGGCCGAGTTCTGCCGGCGCGAGGGGCTCTGGTTCCACGTGGACGGGGCCTTCGGCGCGCTGGCGTACCTGTCCGACGAGCTGCGGCCGGCGGTGGCGGGGCTGGAGGAGGCCGACTCCGTGGGGTTCGACCTGCACAAGTGGGGGTACCTCCCCTTCGAGTGCGCCTGCGTGCTGGTGCGCGACCCGGAGCTGCACCGCGCCGCCTTCGCCATGACGGCCAGCTACCTGGCCGGCGCCGAGCGCGGCGTCATCGCCGACGGGATCCCCTTCGCCGAGCGCGGCGTGGACCTCACCCGCGGCTTCAAGGCGCTCAAGGTGTGGATGTCGCTCAAGGCCTACGGCGCCGACAAGCTGGCGCGGCTGGTGGAGCAGAACGTCCGTCAGGCGCGCCACCTGGCCGCGCGGGTGGAGGCGCACCCGGAGCTGGAGCTGCTCGCCCCGGTGCCGCTCAACGTGGTCTGCTTCCGCTACGCGCCCGCGGGCGTCCCGGACGCCGTGCTGGACCGCGTCAACGCCGAGGTGCTGCTGCGCCTGCAGGAGCGGGGGATCGCCGTCCCCTCCAGCACCGTGCTCGGGGGCCGCTTCGCCATCCGCGCCGCCAACGTCAACCACCGCAGCCGCCGCGAGGACTTCGACGCGCTGGTGGAGGGCGTGGCCTCGCTGGGGGCGGAGGTGCTGGCGGAGGAGCGGGCGCGGAGCTGACCGCCCGCGGGCCCCCGGTGCCGGGAAGGGATCGGCGAGACCCGGCCGAATCGCGGCGCGTGGTGTGCACGGCGCGGCCGGGGGAGGCGGCCCGCGACGAGGAGGCGGGCGGGCTCCCCTGAACTCGAACCTGCGGGGGCATGACGGAACCTGCGTACCCGGCGGCGCGCTCGGTCGCCGCGACGGTGGAGGAGTACTTCGCGCGCCGGCTGGCGGAGGCGCGGCAGCAGGGCGCGGACGACATGGCGCCGCTGCCCGACGCGGCGGCGGTGGAGGCCATGGTGGACACGGCGTTCTGGGCCAGCCTGCGCCGCGAGGAGGGCCACGCCACCCGGATCTCGCTGGCGTACCTCCCGCCGGAGCGGGCGCACAGTCCCATGCTCTTCGAGGAGCGGCTGGCGTTCACGGCGGGCGGGCTCACCCGGCTCGCCCCCGCGGTGGAGCGCCCCGGCATCCACCTGGGCGTCTGGCGGGACGCGGGCGGGCTGTACGTGTGGGGGACCACGCGCACCATCCCGCGGCTCTGCCTGGTGCTGGAGGTGGTGGAGCCGGGGGTGCTGGTGGTCAAGTACCGCCGCGGCGACGAGTTCAGCAAGTTCGCCAACGTGGTGGTGTTCGCGGGCGACCAGGTCAAGGTGGTGGACGAAGCCGGCGGCCGCCTCCCCGACTGCCCGCCGCTGGTCACCCTGCTGCTGGGAGCCGACGCCCCGGCCTCCCGCGCCGACTCCGTGAACGTCCTCCTGCAGCTCGCCGTGTCCATGCGTTCGCACGGGCGCGGCGGGTCGCTGCTGGTGGTGCCGGGCGGCACCGAGCGCTGGCGGGAGTCCATCGTGTCGCCGGTGCGCTACTCGGTGGTGCCGGCCTTCGCGGAACTGGCCGAGCTGACGCGCCAGGGGCCGGAGGAGCGCGGCCGCAGCACCTGGCAGGAGGCGTTCGACCGTGCGGTGGAGTCCATCGGCGGCCTCACCGCGGTGGACGGCGCGGCGGTGCTCAGCGACCGCTACGAGCTGCTCGCCTTCGGGGCCAAGATCGGGCGCGCGGACGGGAGCCCCCCGGTGGAGCGGGTGGTGCTGACGGAGCCCGTGGCCGGCAGCCGGCCGCTGGAGCTGCACCCCACGCAGCTGGGCGGCACGCGGCACCTGTCGGCGGCGCAGTTCGCGCACGACCAGCGCGACGCCTTCGCCCTGGTGGCGTCGCAGGACGGCCGCTTCACCGTGTTCGCCTGGTCGGAGTGCGAGGGGATGGTGCACGCCCACCGCGTGGAGACGCTGCTGCTGTAACGATCGGGCACGGGCCGCACTGCTGGCGCCACCTTTGCGGGGCGCTCCCGGCTTGCCACGACGACGCCAACGGGAGCACGAACGATGTACGACGCAGAGCGGGCCAGGCTGGAGGAATTGCGGGCGCGCTTCGACCGCGCGGCGGCGGAGCGGGCGCCGGACGCGCGCGCCGTCGCCGACGAGTACCTGGAGGCGCTCACGCAGTTCATCCGCACGGTCGATTCGGGCCCGGCGGCGGACCCCGCGGTCGCCCACGTGGACACGACCGGGCAGGTGGGGAAGCTGGAGGAGGTGGAGGAGTGGGCCGAGGGGGAGCGGCACCGCGTGCGGCGGGCGCTGGCGGACTTCCGCTGAGGGGGCCACCCAGGGGCCGTTGGGCCCGCACTTCTCGCTGAAGGTCAGTCTGGTGAATCCGGAAGAGGGAGCCGCATGGCCGCCTGGGAGTGCTCCTCGTATGCGAGCCATCCGTCCTGCGCCGAGATCAGGCGGAAGCGCAACTCAGCACCGAAGCGGCTGCCTCGGTCCTCTGCCTGCGCGACAAAATCATCCACACAGTCGCGGACGTAGGCTTCGAACCAGTGCAGGAGGTCGTACAGCTTGTCACACCTGCGTACGACCTCAGCCGCTACTCGTGATGCTGTGATGCCGCCCCCGATCATTGCGTAGACCGTTCCGGGTTCGACCTCCACCGGTGCATTGAGCTGGTGCCCCCGCAGCCTGGCCATGTCATCGTCGGTCAGGTTGAGCGAAGAACGCGTCACTCCCTTCAAGCGGTATTCATTCAGGGTTTCCGGCCAGTTACGGTGCAGGACCTTGATGAGCTCCTGCTTCGACCAGCTGCTGTGATCGTAGATATTGATGAAGTAAGCGGTTTCCGGAGTGAAGCGGGCAAAGAGCAACGGACCTGTCCGCTCGACAAGCCCATTACGCCGCAGGTCGGTTCCCAAATGGAGGTGGTGAATACCCCAGTCCGACAGCAGGTCGTCGGGACGGTCAAAACGTGCGACGCTGCTGCTCAGGTGAGCCCGTAGGTTCTCGCCGGACTCGATTTTCCTTCGAATCAGGTCGAGCCCGTCCAGGAGGTGGGGCGGGCAGTGCAACTCCCGCGCAAGCATCACCTGCCGTGGACGCACCGGAATCAGCCGCCTTTGAAGGTCACCGAAGCGGCGGCAAACCTCCTCGAAGTCCGCATCGGGCGCAGGCGCGCACCCTTCGGCGTCCAGGTCATACCATGCGGCATCTCGCCAATCCCGAACGAAATCCATCACAACTTCACGCATTCGGACAGTTCGCAGCCGCCGGATTGAAAAGGATGGACGGGACCAACTGTGGACCCGCGCCGGGTGGCAACAGGACGACGGGTGCAGTGGGTGCGGCTTCACGAGCGCGACGATGTACTGGCTCGAGTTGGGATCTGCAGGGCGACCGGACATCAGGTCGCACGACTTATCTCCCCAGCGCCACGCGCAGCGCCCCCTCCAAGTCCGGGTACTGGAAGACGAACCCGGCCTCCCGCAGCCGGTCCGGCACGGCGCGCTGGCTGGCGAGCAGCGCCTCGTCCGCCATCTGTCCCAGGGCCAGCTTGAGCGCGAACTCCGGCACCCCGAGCACCGTGGGCCGGCCCAGCACGTGGCCCAGCGTGCGGGTGAACTCCTCGTTCGTGACGGGCGCCGGGGAGGTCAGGTTGGCGGGCCCCGAGAGCGAGTCCGCGCTCAGCGCGAAGCGGACCGCCTCCAGCACGTCGTGGAGCGCCACCCAGCTCATCCACTGCCTGCCGCTCCCCAGCTTGCCGCCCACGCCCAATTTGAACGGCGTGAGCAGCCGCTCCAGCGCGCCGCCCTCCCGGGTCAGCACCACGCCGATGCGCGGGTGGACCACGCGGATCCCCGCGTCGCGCGCCGGGTCGGCCGAGGCTTCCCAGGCCTGGCACACCTCCGCCAGGAACCCGCTTCCCGGACCCGACTCTTCGGTCAGCACCTCGTCGCCGCGGTCGCCGTAGAACCCGGTGGCCGAGGCGCTCACCAGCACCTGGGGCCGCGGCGACAGCCCCGCCAGCGTCCGCGCGATCAGCGTGGTCCCCTGCACCCGGGAGCCGCGGATGCGGCGCTTGCGCTCCTCCGTCCACGGCGGCTGCCCCACGTTCTCCCCCGCCAGGTGTACCACGGCGTCCACCCCCTCCAGCGCCGCCGTGTCGATCTCGCCCAGCGCGGGGTTCCAGTACACCTCGTCGCCGCCGGACACCGGGCGCGAGCGCACCAGCCGGAGCACGGTGTGGCCGTCGGCGCGGAGGGCGCGCACCAGCGGCGTGCCGATCAGCCCGGTGGAGCCGGTGACTGCCACGCGCAGGGGCGCCCCGGCGGCAGCGGCCGGGGCGTGGGGAAGCGGTGGGGACATGGAGGCCGGCGGGTGAAGGGTGACGGGTGCGGACCGCGGGCGCGGATCCGCAACAACGCGGCCAGCCGCGCCGCCCTCAGCTCTCCGACGTGGACGAAGGCACCGCGAACTGGTAGCCCACGGACACCGACGGCCCGCTCAGGTTGAGCGACCGCGGCCACCCCGCGGGGAGCGCGTCCACGCCGTCGGGGAGCGTCCACTCCACGCTGGGGAAGTAGCGGAAGCGGTAGGTGGGCTCGATGAACAGCCCGGAGCGGTGGAAGACGCCCACCGACGCCCCGAACTCGAACGTCTCCCCCTCCAGCGAGAACTGCCGCCCCTCCCGGTCGTACGCCTGCAGGTTCACCGTCTGGAGGAAGCCCGTGTGCAGCCCGAAGTAGAAGTCCTGGAATCCCAGCGGCATCCTCCGCTCGCGCGACGCGTACGCGGCGATGGACGGGAGCGCCCGCACCGCGCCGCGCAGGTCCAGCGAGGGGTCGTCCGAGCGGAACCCGGAGAGCTGGCCGTAGCCCAGCGCCAGCTCGAACCCCCAGCCGCTCCCCTCCGGGGTGGCCAGGCTGATCACCGCCTCCAGCCCGAAGCCGTACAGGCCGCAGTTCCCGGAGTCGGTGGCGACGCCGGAGCTGGTGAGGCACCCCAGGTTGCCGGAGACGGTGACCGCCTCCGTCTTGGAGAAGAGTTCCTCGATGCCGGCCTGCGCGCGGGCGCCGGCGGGGAGGGCGAGCAGGGCGAGGACGGCGGAAGCGAGGGAGCGGCGCACGGGCAGATCCGGGTGAGAGGGCGAGGGTTGACAGCGGGAAAATTCTGTGTATCTTCCTGCGTCGCCGCGAGTTGCAAGGCGACGGGGCCGGCGGTCTCCGGGGGAACCCGGGAGCCGCGGAACCACCGGAGCTTCGGCTCCGACGGAGTCCATGCCCGATGTTCAACCTGAACGAAGGAGGTGATCTCTTGGCCAAACCGAATGCTGTTCGTTCCCTGACCCGGGCAAGCGATCGCCGCGTCGGCTAACGCCGGACTGCGCAGCGAACTTTCTCCGCAGCGGCGCGAGCCGGTCGGCATCGCGTCGGGGAGCGGCAGAATCGAGGGGCCGTCGGATGTTAATCATCCGGCGGCCTCTTTGCTTTTGCAAGGTGTCTGCGCTCCCCGGCGGTGACGGCGCCGCCAGCATATCTCTGCTGGCGGCGCCGTTTTCACAGTAGCGGTGGTCGATGTCTCAGCGGCTCGGACTGGCCCACCCGCGCCTTGCATCGTCCGAATAGGGGCACCAGCCAGACATGCAGAGAGAACGATGTCTCAGGATAGCCCACTCATTTTACGCCAAACGTAGCGCACGTCCTCTGGGTCGATCTCTCCCGCCAATTCTGACCTGCCGACTGCACCTCGCCACATCTCGGAGCCGCTATTTTCCAAGAACTCACGGAATCGTGTCGTGGTTTCCAGAGTCAAGGCCCCAAACCGATCACGGTACTCTGCTCCAACGGGTTCAGCAAGTTGCCGTGGAACTCCGAGCAGCGACCCAACAGCAGCTTCGGGTGAGTTCACACCAAACTGGATGTAAGAGGGAAGCATCGCATCAGCTGTACTCGGCTCCCCTGCTGTACCTGTCTTCTGCATCGTCCAACCACGCAGGTACGCGTGGGCACCCCAAGAAATCGTTTGTGAGACCTTGCTGAACAGGTACGTGGCGGCTTTGCGTACCTGTTCCGCCTCATCACGGCCCGGAAACTCTGTCGCCATTTCAAATACACGCCGTCCAGACACCCACCCATCCACTACTTTGGCGACTGACTCTACACTCATAGCACCTGATCCGTACCCGATACCGAGTTCGAGTTCTGGCAACCACTTCAGTACCTCAATGAGATGATTGAATCCGTCCTGTCCGCGAGCTAGAACTTCCCGGGGACCCGCCAGCAACACGGGATCGTCGCCCATCTTTGCATACAACTCATCGAAGCTGAACGAGCCCAACCCAGTAGTATCCGCCGTCTTCAGGTAAGCTGCAGGCTTGTTACTGATCACACCAAGGTATGCCCGCGCCACAAAACGCATCATTTGCGCGTCTTCATCTGTCTTGACCTGAAGATTGGCGAGACTACCCTGCAAAAGCTCATCGAGTTCTGCAAGCGCCTTAGCGGGAGATCCGCTTGCCGCGGCGTGTGCCAAATACTGTAGGAAAGGTCGGAGTTCTCCATGCTGCCGGTACAATTCCTTAAGTGGAAGATGGCGGTTTACACTCCGGAGTGCTGCCAGAAGTCCAGATTCAACGCTCTCCGAGAGTGCGCGCGAGTAATATTCCCACTTATCCTCGTGATGCTCTGTAAAAATGACCAAGCCTCGATCAACAAGACCGACTCTGCCGGCGCGACCTGCGATATTCCAGAACTCAGCAGGTGATAAGTCTCCGCCACCGTATGGCTTATGGACGGAGTGGATTAGCACAGTAGCCACAGGGAAGTTCATTCCTTGGGCCAAAGTCGTTGTGGCGGCGATAAACCGAATAGTCCCATCCCGCACTTGGTCTTCAACCAGAAATCGTAGTGTCGAAGAAAGGGCAGAATGGTGGAATGCGACTCCTCGCTCCAACGCTGAAGCGAGAACCGAGTTTGGGCCGAACTCACTCCGAGCTAATGCAATTGCAAGCCTTAGCGCAGGAGTTTGCTCTGCCTCGGAGAGCTGGACAAAACCTGCTGCGGCACTCTCAGCTGCGGATTCTGCCTCTACACGTGAGCCAGTGTACAGTGCGAGCACTGTCCCCAACGGCTGAAATCGCCTTGCAAGATATGCGACCTTCCCACTCGTGGATGTCACTTCCCGAGATGGTACAGTACTGGGTACTACAAGAGGCGTGGGTTGCCTCTCCGAAAATGGGTCCTTCCATTGTACTGTCAAGCGCCTATTACGCCCACCTCCCGCAATCCGTGCAAGCCCAAGTAGTAGGAGAGAGGGACGCCAGTGCACCTCGATTGATGACCCGCGCTCACCACCTAGCCAAGCCGCAACTTGCTCGGCGTTCTCAATGAAGGGGGTTAACAATAACAGCCGGGCCTGAGGTCTCTCGCGGCGCAGAGTTGCAAGCAGCAACTCTAGTCGGACCCCACGTTCGGACTCATGCAGGAGGTGCGCCTCATCAACAATTACGAGACGCAGGGTATCGAACCAATCAGGATGCGCTCGCAACAGCAGGTCCAACTTTTCTGGGGTTGCCACCACCACAGCGTCATCTCCAGCGAGCATCTGCAGCTCGAACGGATCGTCTTCAAAGGCGCTTCCTGCTGCAGCTACTTGGATTCCTAGTGGCCGTAGGTCCTCTGATAAGGTGCGGCGCACCTGCGTTGCAAGTGCCCGGGTCGGAACAATATAGACGATCCGAGAACTATCTCTATAAGCTTCGAACGTCTGAACAATCGTAAATTCAGCAAGTAGTGTCTTCCCTGCACTTGTGGGCATCTGCAGCACAACAGCGGTGCGCGAAGGGTCCAACAAGTTCTTCCGTATGGCCTCCTGTTGGGAAGGAAGGAGGCTAAAGACCGGGCGCTCACGACCGACTTTGGCAAGTTCCGTAAGCAGTTGGTCCAGCCGCTCGGAAATCCCTTTCCCGGTCACCCAAATTGAGTCGGTTCGTACCCTCCATAACACAATTACGACGGAATTCAACCATAGCCGGAGTTCCACATCCATCGATAGGGACAAATACTCTTCCGCTCTAATAAGAAGACGCTGAAGCTCGGCCTTCAGGTCAGTTAATGTGTGAGTACCATCCGATGACATTACTGAGCCAGTCAGAAGGAACTCAGACAAGCGAATCACGGCGTGAGCGAGGTGGTATAAACCAAGTAGAGTGGTCGCCTCCCGTGATGAATCATCATGGCCCGACAGCCATTCCGCTTCAATCTCCTTCTGGTGAGTAGCTAAGTCATCAATAACTCTGCCGGCGTACTGCACATCACCGTGATGCTGCTGCCGGACAAGAAGGAGAAGCGCCAAGGAAACATTGGTCCTAACTCGTTCAGACCATGCAACTTCTCCTTCGTTCTCTAACGCAGCATTAACCGCTTCACGAGCCTCCTTGCCTCTTAGAATACCCCGAACCTCTGTTGGCCTGCGGGCCAGCATACCCGCCGCCGCGGCGCACAACAAATCTGGAATGTTTATCTGATCACCTGCTTCGATTGTGCTGCCGATGTACCCGGCCCACTTTCTGAACGAAGCCATGGCACCAACTACCTCATCACGCGGCTCAGAAACGAATTGGCGGAGCAGCCCGTCAACCTGCTTACTGGCGATCAGTTCAGCGAGAGATAGCACGGCTGCAACCCGAAGCCTCGATGTTTTCGGCTTCGCCTGCTCCCGTCGTGCGCCAAGCTCACGCGCCAAGCGGGTTGTATCTATTTGGTACAGGAGATCGTGCACCTCCTGCGAATCGTGGATGCGCTCAATAGTAGACATTAGGCGGCTCGCGCCCGAGTCATCACGGTGTGTCCAAACGCCGTCAGATCCACTCCAATCCTGACACTTAGGCCGCGCATTCCGCTCGGCTCTATACCCGCGGCAACGTCGCGAATGGGGCCAAGATCATCGTTCGACGCTGGTTGTAAGCCACGAACCACAACCGGGGCAATCAGAACGGGAGGTAGCTCATCAGCATCAGCCAGCGATTCCAAAATCGCCCCGATAGCATAGAGTTCCGGGCCAACAGGCAGGTTGACGATCATAACACTCAGGGCCCGACATACTTCATCAACACTCGTTGGAATGCGAGTGCACTCATCGGCGAGTTTCGTTGCCTCTCTTGGAGGTACGCGGTCCTCATCGGTACCCTTGACCTGAATGAGTGCCAGTTTGAAGCCATCATCGGCAGACTCAAAAATTCCCCACCCATCAAACCCGAGCACCGGCTGGTTCACATTGAGTTTCCCTCGCTGGGGGTGAACCGGGAAGTTGATTCCATGCGCCACGCGCAGAGCATATCGCGCGACAAACTCCAGTGTCTCGGAGCGGTAGTTTGTCAGATGAGGTTTCTTCTTTCCTTCTAAGTCCGATTCTGGGTTTGGCAATCCCCGTCGAAACGCTTTGGTCACTGCCGTAAGATCAAAGGTCATCCCGACGTCTTCATCGGGCTGGAGAGCCGTGAGTACATCCGCCTCGCCATATCCGTCTCGGATCAGGGTAACTGTGTCCAGAACAAGCTCATCATCAGCATTCTCCAAGACGCAATCGAACTCCACAGTCGCCCAGCAGTGGCTCCCATCCACCTCCAAATCGCGTACGGTACAAGGCATCGGACCGATTGAGGAAAGAGGATGCTAGGGAGACTGAGTGTACGCAGAAACATAGGCGAGGGGACGACGGATGCCAATACGTTCAACCCGGATCCTGCAGCGGTGCGGCGTAGTTGAGGAGATAGCAGTGCGAAAGGGTTACCTGACGGTGGAGCCGTTCACCCGCCTTCACCCGCCGCCTCCCCACTCCGTGGCGACGGCGGTGGAGGTGGGGCGCGGAGTGGTGTGCGCCCGCGCGGGGCAGTATCCTTTCCCGGTGCACCGGGCCCGCGGCGGGCCGGTGGGTGGCTTCCGGCGAAAGGAGGGCGGCAGTGGCGAACCAGGCGGCAGGGGGAGGGCGGGTCTCGGCCATGGCGGCGGGGCTGGTCGGCTCGGAGATCCTCAAGATCGCGGGGGAGATCCGCGCCATGGCGGCGGACGGGGCGGAGGTGTGCAACCTCACGGTGGGCGACTTCAGCCCCGCCGAGTTCCGCATCCCGGAGTTCCTGGAGGACGCCGTGGGCGAGGCGCTGCGGGCGGGGGAGACCAACTACCCGCCCTCCGACGGGGTGGCCGCGCTGCGCTCGGCGGTGAGCGAGTTCACCCGGCGCCGGCTGGGGCTGGAGTACCCGGCGGAGCGGGTGCTGGTGACCGGCGGGTCGCGCCCGGGGATCTACGCCGTGTACCGCGCCCTGGTGGACCCGGGCGACCGGGTGGTCTACCCCGTCCCCTCCTGGAACAACAACCACTACGTCCACCTGGTGGGCGCGCGGGGGGTGCCGGTGGCGTGCCGGCCGGAGGACGACTTCCTCCCCACCCGCGCGCTGCTGGAGCCGGTGGTGGCGGGCGCCCGGCTGATCGCGCTCAACTCGCCGCTCAACCCCACCGGCACCGCGTTCACGGCCGGGGCGCTGGGCGAGATCTGCGACCTGGTGCTGGAGGAGAACCGGCGCCGCGGGCCGGACGAGCGCCCGCTGTACCTGATGTACGACCAGGTGTACTGGATGCTCACCTTCCCGCCCACGGTCCACGTGGACCCGGTCTCGCTCCGCCCGGAGATCGCGGAGTACACGGTGTACGTGGACGGCATCTCCAAGGCGTTCGCCGCCACCGGGGTGCGCGTGGGGTGGACGCTGGGCCCGGCGGACGTGACCGTGCGCATGGCGAGCATCCTGGGCCACGTGGGCGCCTGGGCGCCGCGCGCCGAGCAGGTGGCGACGGCGCGGCTGCTCCGCGAGGACGCGGTCATCGACGCGTACCACGCCGGGATGAGGGAGGCGGTGCGCGCCCGGCTGGACGCCCTGTACGCCGGGCTGATGCGGCTGCGCGAGGAGGGCTTCCCCGTGGACGCCATGGTCCCCATGGGCGCCATCTACCTGAGCGCCCGCTTCACGCTGCACGGCCGCGGCGGGCTGGAGAGCAACGAGGACGTGCGGCGCTGGTTGCTGGAGGAAGCCGGGCTGGCGGTGGTCCCGTTCCAGGCCTTCGGCATGAAGGAGGACAGCGGCTGGTTCCGGCTCTCCGTGGGCGCCGTCTCGCTCCCCGAGATCGAGGCCATGTTCGGGCGGCTGCGCGGCGCGCTCCGGGCGCTGGACGCCGGCGCGCCCGCCGGGCGTCCGCGGGAGGTCCCGGCGGAGGGCTGACGCGTCCGGTCCCCGTGTCCGGTCGGACCGCGCCCCGGTGCTCCCGCCAGCACCGGGGCGCTCGCGTTCCGGCTGCGAACGGCCCGCGGTTTGCGTGTGGAACGCGAAACGTTGCAACGAGTTGCGTGTCCGGGCGAACCGCGCTTCCAGGGAGGTGGACGTATGAGTACGCACCTGTTTTCGAGGGCACTGCTCGGAGCCGCGGTGGCGGCGTCCCTGGGCTTCGGGGCCGCGCAGGCGCTCGCCGCCCCGGCGCCGCGGCAGGAGGCGCGCATCTGCGTGTTCGCCCAGTGCGCGGCCGAGTGCGTGCTGCGCGGGCACGACGGGGGCACCTGTCTGACCACCAGCTCGTGCATCTGCTACGACTTCGACAGGTGACGGACGGTTTCACCCAGAGACAGGAGAGGTGCAGGATGACGCGATCCATCCGGAAGGTGCGCAGTGGCCTGCTGGGCCTGGCCGTGGCGGGGGCGCTCGGGTTCGGGGCGACGCAGGCGCTGGCGGAACCCGCCCCGGCGGCGGCTGCCTCCTGCGACACGCTCTGCAACCGCGTGTGCCAGGCGGCGGGGTTCATCGGCGGCTTCTGCGGCGACGGCGTGAGCTGCAGCTGCTACCTGTAGGGCCCGGCGGCGGCTGCACGGGCGGGGGAGCGCCCCGCCCGTGCAGCCGCGCGGGAGGCGGCGCGGACTGGGGAGAACGACCCTTGATCCACGAAAGCTGTCGCATTAAGCTCCGTCCGGGCCGCATGTTTCCCTCCCTCCCCCGGAGCACTCTCCCATGATGGAACGGATCGGCAGATTCCTCCCCGCCGTCGCGCTGACGGCCGCGGCCGCCCTCGTCGTGGTGCTGTCGCTCAAGGTGCGCGACCTCAACGAGCGCTACTCCAGGCTGTTCGAGCGCGCCACGCGGCCGTACGCGGGGATGTTCGTCCCCACCTTCCAGACCACCACGCTGGAGGGGGCGCCGGTGACGGTGGGCGAGGCGCCGGGGAAGGGACGGCAGGTGCTCTTCGTCTTCACCACCACCTGCCCGTACTGCCAGTCCACCCTCCCGGCCTGGCGCGAGATCAAGGCGTCGCTGGACACCGTCCGCTCGGTGCCGGTGGCGGTGTACGGCATCTCGCTGGACTCGGCCGAGGTCACCCGCAGCTACGCGGCCAAGAACAAGCTCCCCTTCCCGGTGGTGCGCTTCCCCCAGGACAAGCTCACCGCCATCTACCGGGCCGGCTCGGTGCCGCTCACCGTGGTGCTGGACGAGGAGGGGCGGATGATCCACTCCCACCTGGGCGAGCTGCGGGAGCGCGCGTCCATCGACTCGGTGCTCACCATGGTGCGCTGGCAGCCGGAGCCCCGCCCCGCGCAGCAGCCGGGGCGGGCCGCGGCGCCCGGGGCCCCCGGCACCACCACGGCGCGCTGAGCCTCGGGCCGGCCCCGCCGCCGCGGTCCGGGCCCCCCCCCCGGCGGC
>JBFMFL010000176.1:0-14139 GCA_040752145.1 Gemmatimonadota bacterium | reverse complement strand
CCGTGCGGTACAGCCGCGCCCCGGGCGCGCCCCCGAACGGGTCCGGCACGAACTTCTCCGCCGTCGTCCCCGGCTCCCCCAGGTACCCCCGCGCCAGGGCCAGCCCGCCCACGTGCAGCTCCCCCGGAACCCCCGCCGGCAGCGCCTCGCCCCCGGCGTCCAGCACGTACAGCGTGGTGTTGCCCAGCGGCCCCCCGATCGGCACCGTCGCCGCGTCCGGCGCCACCTCGCGCACCCACTGCCAGCTCGCGTAGGTGGTCGTTTCCGTGGGGCCGTAGACGTGCAGCAGCCGCCCGGGCGCGCCCGTCTCCAGCACGCGGCGCACGCTGGCCGGGTCCACCGCCTCGCCTCCGAAGAGCAGGTGCCGCAGCGTGCCGAAGCCGCCCGGCTCCTCGTGCGCCACGCGGTTGAACAGCGCCGTGGTCACGAACAGGGCCGTGACCCCCCGCTCGCGCAGCTCGGCCGCGAGCGCCGCTGGCGACAGCGTGGTCTCGCGCTCGACCACCGCCAGCGAGCCGCCGTTGAGCAGCGCGCCCCAGACCTCGAACGTGGCCGCGTCGAAGGCCAGGTTGGAGGCGTGCGCGATGCGCTCCCCCGGCCCGAAGGGCAGGTAGTTGGTGTTCCTGACCAGGCGGACGACCGAGGCGTGCGCCACGGCCACGCCCTTGGGCCGGCCGGTGGAGCCCGAGGTGTAGATGACGTACGCCAGCTGAGTCGGATCGGACGGCACTTCAGGGGCGCCCTCCGGCATCTCCGCCAGCGCGGCGGCGGTCTCCGGGGCGTCCAGCCACAGGGGCTCGACGGAGTCGGGGAGGTGCGCGCCGGCGGCGGCATCCGTCAGCACCAGGCGGACGCCGGCGTCGGCGAACACCTCGCGCAGGCGCCCGGCGGGGTCGGAAGGGGCGACGGGGACGTAGGCGCCGCCGGCCCTGAGCACGCCCAGCATGGCGAGCACGGCGGAGACGCCGCGCTCCAGGCAGACACCCACGCGGACCTCGGGACCGACGCCGCGGCTCGCGAGCAGGCGGGCGAGGCGGTTTGCGCGGCGCTCCAGCTCGCCGTAGCCGACCACCTGGTCGCGGTAGAGCACGGCGGGGGCATGGGGGGCGCGCGCGGCCTGCTCCGTGAACAGCTCGTGGACGCAGGCGCGCGGCAGCACGGCCGCGGTGGCGTTCCAGGCCTCCAGCACCTGCGCGCGCTCGGCGCCGCGCAGCAGCGACAGCTCCGAGAGGCGGCGCGCCGGGTCGGCGGCCATCGTCTCCAGCACCGTCTCCAGGTGCGCCGCCAGGCGCGCCATGGTGGCGGCCTCGAACAGGGCGGAGCGGTAGACGAGGGTTCCGGCCAGCGCCTCGCCCGCCTCGCCGACCACCAGGTCCAGGTCGAACTTGGCGGCGCGCTCGCCCCCGCCGAACGGCTCCATCTCCACGTCGCCCAGGCGCAGGCGCTCGTCGTCGGCTCCGGCGCGGTGCAGCGCGAAGACCGCCTGCACCAGCGGCGAGTGCGTGAGCGAGCGCTCCACGTCCAGCTCCTCCACCAGGCGCTCGAACGGCAGGTCCTGGTGGTCGTACGCCCCCAGCGACGTCTCCCGGACGCGCCCCAGCAGCTCGTCCCAGGCGGGGTCCCCGCCCAGCTCCGTCCGCAGCGCGAGCAGGTTGACGAAGAAGCCGATCAGCCCCTCCGTCTCCCGGCGGCTCCGCCCCGCGACGGGGGTGCCCACCAGTACGTCGTCCTGCCCCGCCCAGCGGCCCAGCAGCGCCTGCCAGCCGGCCAGCACCGTCATGAACAGCGTGGCCCCCTGGCGCTGCGAGAGCTCCCGCAGCCCCCGCGACAGCCCGGGCGAGAGGGTGAACTCGTGCCTCGCCGTGCGCGGGCCCTGCCCCGCCCCGCGCGGGCGGTCCGTGGGGATCTCCAGCAGCGGGGGGGCGCCCCGCAGCTTTTCCCGCCAGTAGCCGAGCTGCGCTTCCAGCCGCTCGCCGCCGAGCCAGCCGCGCTGCCACACGGCGAAGTCGGCGTACTGCACCGGCAGCTCCGGGAGCGGCGAGGGCTCGCCCCGGCTGAAGGCGCCGTACAGGGCGGACGCCTCCCGCACCAGCACGCTCCGGCTCCACCCGTCGCTGACGATGTGGTGCATCGTCAGCAGAAGCACGTGGTCGTCGCCGGCCAGGCGCAGCAGCGTGCAGCGCAGCAGCGGACCCCGCGCCAGGTCGAAGGGGAGCAGCGCCTCGGCCGCGGCCAGCCGCTCCGCCTCGGCCTCCGCGTCCGGCGCGTCGTGGAGATCGACCACCCGGAGCGCCGCGGGGGCGTGCGGGCGGACGATCTGCACCGGCGTGCCGCCGCGCTCGCCGAAGACCGTGCGCAGCGTCTCGTGCCGCCGCACCACCTCGCCCAGGCTCGCCCGCAGGGCGGCGACGTCCAGCACCCCGCGCAGGCGCAGGGCGTAGGACATGTTGTACGCGGGGCTGCCCGGCTCCAGCCGGTCCACCACCCACAGCCGCTGCTGCGCGAACGACAGCGGCGCGGGGTCGCCGGAGCTCCGGCGGGGGATCCTCTCCTGGACCGCGCTGCTTCGCTCCCGCACGATCTTCTGCAGGAGCGCCTGCCTCCTCGAGGACGAGAGCTGCCCGGCGCCGGCGGTGGGTCGATCGCTCATGTGTGGCAATGGCAATGTTGAAGGATCGCGGACTCTGCCGTGCTGCTACCGGACCGCGGCCTTCACGCCGTCGGGGTCCTCCTCCGGCTCCACCTCTTCCAGGTGCTCCTCCGTCGGATCGTCGTCCAGGTCGCCGATCAGCCGGTCCTCCACGACCCTCGCCAGGGCTTCCACGGTGGGCTGCTCGAAGAGCGCGCGCAGCGGCACCTCGATCCCCAGCATCTCCCGCAGCCGGGAAAAGACCTGCGTGACCAGCAGCGAGTGTCCGCCCAGCTCGAAGAAGTTGTCGGTCGCCCCCACCCGCTCCAGCCTCAGCACCTCCGCGAAGATCTCCGCCAGCAGCTCCTCCACCACCGTGCGCGGCGCCACGTGTTCTTCTCCGGAGGCGCGCTCCGGAGCCGGCAGCGCGCGCCGGTCGATCTTTCCGTTGGCGGTCACCGGCAGCTGCTCCAGCACCACGAACGCTCCGGGCACCATGTACTCCGGCAGCCGCTCCGCCAGGTGTGCCCGCAGCCCCGCCAGGTGCCCGCGCAGCTCCGCCGCGGTGAGCTCCGCCCCCGCCTCGCCCGCCACGTAGGCCACCAGCCGCGGCTGCCCCGGCACGTCCTCCCGCAGCAGCACCGCGGCCTCCCTCACCTGCCCGTGGCCCCGCAGCACGGCCTCGATCTCCCCCAGCTCCACCCGGTAGCCCCGCACCTTGACCTGGTGGTCCGTACGCCCCAGGAACTCCACCTCCCCGTCCGCCCGCCGCCGCCCCACGTCCCCCGTGCGGTACAGCCGCGCCCCCACCACCCCGCGGTGCGGGTCCGGGAGGAAGCGCTCCGCCGTCAGGTCGGGCCTGCCCAGGTAGCCGCGCGCCATCCCCACGCCCCCGATGTACAGCTCCCCGGCCACCCCCGGCGGCACCGGCTCCAGCTGCGCGTCCAGCACGTACAGCTGCGTGTTCGCCACCGGGCGCCCGATCGGCGGGTCCCCCGCGTCGGCCGTGTAGGCGCTGGAGGTCATGCGGATCCCCGCCTCCGTCGCACCGTACCCGTTGAAGAAGCGCCGCCCCACGCCCCAGCGCCGCACCTGCTCCGCCGGCAGGGTCTCGCCCCCGGTGACGATGGTCTTGAGCTCCGGCAGCGCCTCCACCGGCGTGACCGCGAGCGCCGAGGGCATGGTCTTGAGGTGCGTGATGCGCTGCTCCCTCAGAAGGCGCAGCAGGTCCTCGCCCGGCAGCATCGCCTCGCGCCGGGCCAGCACCAGCTCCGCCCCGCTGCAGAGGGCCACGAAGAGGTCGGCCACCGAGGCGTCGAAGTGCAGCGGCGCGTACGCCAGGTTGCGCTCGCCGACGCCCGCGCCGTAGACGCGGCCCAGCTCCAAGAAGGTGTTGCCCACGCCGCGGTGCTCCACCAGCACGCCCTTGGGCCGGCCGGTCGAGCCCGAGGTGTAGATGACGTAGGCCAGGTTGTCGGGGCCGACGCCGGTCTGCGGCGCCTCCGCGCTCTCCCGCGCGATCGTCCCGGCCTCCGCGTCCACGGCCAGCAGCGGTACGCCGCAGTCATCCAGCCGCCCGGCCAGCGCCGCCTGCGTCAGCAGCAGGACGGGGGCGGCGTCGCCGAGCACGTAGGCGCGGCGCTCGGGCGGGAGCTCCGGGTCCAGCGGCAGGTAGGCGCCGCCGGCCAGGAGCACGCCCAGCACCGAGACGACCACCTCCGGAGCCGGCTCCATGCAGATGCCCACCCGCACCTCGGGGCCGACGCCCTCCCGCCGCAGCCGGTTGCCCAGCCGCGAGGCGCGGGCGTACAGCTCCGCGTAGCCGAGGCGCTGCCCCTCGAAGCGCAGCGCGGGGGCGCCGGGGGTGCGCAGGACCTGCGCGTGTACCAGCTCGTGGATGCACAGCTCGCCGGTGTAGCCGGTGTCGGGCCCGTTCCAGGCGTGCAGCAGCTGCTCGCGCTCGGCGCCGCGCAGCAGCGACACCTCCGAGAGGCGCCGCCCCGGCGCGGCCACCATCGCCTCCAGCAGGGCCTCCAGGTGCTCGGCCATGCGCGCGGCCGTCTCCGCTGCGAAGAGACTTTCGCGGTAGGCGAGCGAAGCCGTGAGCGCTTCCCCCTGGTCCATCACGGCCAGGTTCAGGTCGAACCGCGCCACGCCCTCACCCTCCCCGAACGGCTCCAGCTTCACCTCGCCCAGCGACAGCTCCTCGCGTCCGCCGGTGCGGTTGAGCGAGAAGACCACCTGGAAGAGCGGCGCGTGCGTGGTGCTGCGGTCCGTGACCAGCTCCTCCACGATCCGCTCGAAGGGCAGCTCCTGGTGCTCGAAGGCGCCCAGCGCCGCCTCCCTCACCCGGCCCAGCAGCTCCGCCCACGTGGGGTCGCCGCCCAGGTCCGCGCGCAGCGCGAGCATGTTGACGAAGAAGCCGATCAGCCCCTCCGTCTCCGCGCGCGTCCGCCCCGCCACGGGGCTGCCCACCACCACGTCGTCCTGCCCGGCGTAGCGGCCCAGCAGCGCCTGCCACCCCGACAGCACGGTCATGAACAGCGTGGTCCCCTCGCGGCGGGAGAGCGCCCGCAGCTCGTTCGACAGCCGGGCCGGCAGCGTGAAGCCGAGGCTGCCCGCGCGCGGGCTCAGCCCCGGGGCGCGCGGGCGGTCCACCGGGACCGCCAGCACCGGGGGGGCGCCCCGCAGCGCTTCCCGCCAGAAGCCGAGCCGCTCCTGCAGCGTCTCGCCGGAGAGCCACCGGCGCTGCCAGACGGCGAAGTCGGCGTACTGGACCTCCAGCTCCGGCAGCTCCGCCGCCTCGCCGCGCAGGGCGGCGGCGTAGAACGCGGAGACCTCGCGCTCCAGCACGCCGCGGCTCCAGCCGTCGCTGACGATGTGGTGCAGCGTGAAGCACAGCACGTGGTCCTCGTCGTCCAGGCGCAGCAGCGTGCAGCGCAGCAGCGGACCCCGCGCCAGGTCGAAGGGCAGCAGCGCCTCCGCGGACGCCAGCCGCTCGGCCCCGGCCTCGCGCTCCGCCCGGGGCAGGCCCCGGAGGTCCAGCTCCTCCAGCGCGACCGGGGCGGGCGGGTGGATCACCTGCACGGGCCCGCCGTCGTGCTCGGCGAACGTGGTGCGCAGCGTCTCGTGGCGCCGCACCAGCGCGTCCAGGCTCGCCCGCAGCGCGCCGACCTCCAGCGCCCCCCGCAGACGCAGCGCGTAGGGCACGTTGTACGCGGGGCTGCCCGGCTCCAGCCGGTCCACCACCCATAGCCGCTGCTGCGCGAACGACACCGGCAGCGGCGCCTCGCGCGAGACCCGCTCCATCGGCGGCGCCGGCAGGGTGCCGTCGCCGCGCAGCGCCTCGATGCGCGCGGCCAGCCCCGCCACCGTGGGCGCCTCGAACAGGGCGCGCAGCGGCACCTCCACCCCGAACGCCTGCCGCGCCCGCGACACCACCTGCGTCGCCAGCAGCGAGTGTCCCCCCAGGCCGAAGAAGTTGTCCGCCGCCCCCACCCGCTCCAGGTGCAGCAGCTCCGCCCAGGTCCCCGCCAGCAGCTCCTCCACCGCGGTGCGCGGCTCCACGTACTCCCCTTCGGACGCGCGCTCCGGCGCCGGCAGGGCCCGCCGGTCCACCTTGCCGTTGCTCGTCACCGGCAGCCGCTCCAGCACCACGAACGCTCCGGGCACCATGTACTCCGGCAGCTGTTCCGCCGCGTGCGCCCGCAGCCCGGCCGCGCTCGGCTCCGCTCCCGCCTCGCCCGTCACGTAGGCCACCAGCCGCGGCTGCCCCGGCACGTCCTCCCGCAGCAGCACCACGGCCTCCTTCACCTGCCCGTGCATCCGCAGCACGGCCTCGATCTCCCCCAGCTCCACCCGGTAGCCCCGCACCTTGACCTGGTGGTCCGTACGCCCCAGGAACTCCACCTCCCCGTCCGCCCGCCGCCGCCCCACGTCCCCCGTGCGGTACAGCCGCGCCCCCACCACCCCGCGGTGCGGGTCCGGGAGGAAGCGCTCCGCCGTCAGGTCGGGCCTGCCCAGGTAGCCGCGCGCCATCCCCACGCCCCCGATGTACAGCTCCCCCGCCACCCCCGGCGGCACCGGCTCCAGCTGCGCGTCCAGCACGTGCAGCTGCGTGTTCGCCACCGGGCGCCCGATCGGCGGGTCCCCCGCGTCGGCCGTGTAGGCGCTGGAGGTCATGCGGATCCCCGCCTCCGTCGCCCCGTACCCGTTGAAGAACTTCCGCCCCGCCCCCCAGCGCCGCACCAGCTCGGCCGCCAGGGTCTCGCCGCCCGTGACGATGACCCTGAGATCCGGCAGCGGCTCCACCGGCGTGACCGCGAGCGCCGAGGGCATGATCTTGAGGTGCGTGATGCGCTCCTCGCGCAGCGTCCGCAGCAGGTCCTCGCCGGGCAGCATCGCCTCGCGCCGGGCCAGCACCAGCTCCGCCCCGCTGCACAGCGCCGTGAAGAGGTCGGCCACCGAGGCGTCGAAGTGCAGCGGCGCGTAGGCCAGGTTGCGCTCGCCGACGCCCGCGCCGTAGACGCGGCCCAGCTCCAAGAAGGTGTTGCCCACCCCGCGGTGCTCCACCAGCACGCCCTTGGGGCGGCCGGTCGAGCCCGAGGTGTAGATGACGTAGGCCAGGTTGTCGGGACCGACGCCGGTCTGCGGCGCCTCCCCGCTCTCCCGCGCGAGGGAGCCGGCCTCGGCGTCCACGGCCAGCAGCGGCACGCCCCACTCCCTCAGCCGCTCCGCGAGCGCGGCCTGCGTGAGCAGCAGGACCGGGGCGGCGTCGCCGAGCACGTAGGCGCGCCGCTCGGGCGGGAGCTCGGGGTCCAGCGGCAGGTAGGCGCCGCCGGCCAGGAGCACGCCCAGCACCGAGACGACCACCTCCGGAGCCGGCTCCATGCAGATGCCCACGGGGGTCTCGGGGCCGACGCCCTCCCGCCGCAGCCGGTTGGCCAGCCGTGAGGCGCGGGCGTACAGCTCTGCGTAGCCGAGGCGCTGCCCCTCGAAGCGCAGCGCGGGCGCGCCGGGGGTGCGCAGCACCTGCGCGTGTACCAGCTCGTGGATGCACAGCTCGCCGGCGTAGCCGGTGTCGGGCCCGTTCCAGGCGTGCAGCAGCTGCTCGCGCTCGGCGCCGCGCAGCAGCGGCACCTCGGAGAGGCGCTGCCCCGGGTGCGCCGCCGCCATGGCCTCCAGCAGCACTTCCAGGTGGCCGCCCATGCGCGCGGCCGTCTCCGCCTCGAACAGCGCCGCCCGGTAGAGGAGCGCCCCCGAGATCTCCTCCTCGTCGTCCAGCACCTTCAGGTTCAGG
This sequence comes from Gemmatimonadota bacterium, assembly GCA_040752145.1. GTDB lineage: Bacteria > Gemmatimonadota > Gemmatimonadetes > Longimicrobiales > Longimicrobiaceae > JAFAYN01. The sequence continues at coordinate 6,211 of JBFMFL010000176.1, read as the reverse complement.
TCGAACTTGGTCTCTTCCGGCTCGCCCCCGAACGGCTCCAGCCGCACGGCGCCCAGCGACAGCCGCTCGTCCCGCGCCCCGGCGCGGTCCAGCGCGAAGATCGCCTGGAAGACGGGCGCGTGCGTCAGGCTGCGCTCGGTCGCCAGCTCGTCCACCAGGCGCTCGAAGGGGAGATGCTGGTGCGCGAACGCCCCCAGCGCCGTCTCCCGCACCCTCCCCAGCAGCTCGGCCCAGGTGGGATCGCCCGCCAGGTCGCCGCGCAGCGCCAGCATGTTGACGAAGAAGCCGATCAGCCCTTCCAGCTCGCTCCGCGTGCGCCCGGCGATGGGGGTGCCGACGACCACGTCCTCCTGCCCCGCATAGCGCCCCAGCAGCGTCTGCCAGGCGGCCAGCAGCGTCATGAACAGCGTCGTGCCCTCGCGCCGCGAGAGCGCCCGCAGCCCGGCCGCGGTGGCGGACGGGAGCGCGAAGCGGTGCACCCCCGCGCGCGTGCTCTGCGCCGCGGAGCGCGGGCGGTCGGTGGCGATCTCCAGCAGCGGAGGAGCGCCGGCCAGCGCCTCCTTCCAGTAGCCGACCTGCTCGTCCAGCACTTCGCCGGAGAGCCATTCGCGCTGCCACACGGCGAAGTCGGCGTACTGCACCGGCAGCTCCGCCAGCCGCGGCTCCTCGCCACGGCTGAAGGCTGCGTACAGGGCCGAGACCTCGCGCACCAGCACCTGCATGCTCCACCCGTCGCCGACCACGTGGTGCAGCGTGAAGAGCAGCACGTGCTCCTCCTCGCCCAGGCGCAGCAGCGTGCTCCTCAGCAGCGGCCCGCGCGCCAGGTCGAACGGCCGCAGCGTCTCCTCGGAGGCAAGGTGCTCGGCCCCGGCCTCGCGCTCCGCTTCCGGCAGCTCGCGCAGGTCCAGCTCCCTCAGCTCGACGGGCGCGGCCGGGTGGACGACCTGCACGGGGACGCCGCCCTGCTCGGCGAACGTGGTGCGCAGCGTCTCGTGCCGCCGCACCAGCGCGTCCAGGCTCGCCCGCAGCGCCGCGGTGTCCAGCCCGCCCCCCAAGCGCAGCGCGAAGGGCATGTTGTAGGCGGCGCTGCCCGGCTCCAGCCGGTCCACCACCCACAGCCGCTGCTGCGCGAACGACACCGGCAGCGGCCCCTCGCGCGAGACCCGCCCGATCGGCGGCGCCGGCGCGACGCCCGCGCTCCGCAGCGCCTCGACGCGCCCGGCCAGCGCCGCCACCGTGGGCGCCTCGAAGAGCGCCCGCAGCGGCACCTCCACCCCCAGCGCCTGCCGCGCGCGCGAGACGACCTGCGTGGCCAGCAGGCTGTGCCCGCCCAGCTCGAAGAAGCCCTCCTCCACGCCCACCCGCTCCACCCCCAGCACCTCCGCCCAGATCCCCGCCAGCACCTCCTCCGCCGGCGTCCGCGGCGCCACGTACCGGTCCTCCGCCGACCCGTGCGCCGGCGCCGGCAGCGCCCGCCGGTCCAGCTTGCCGTTCGGAGTGAGCGGAAGGCTCTCCAGCGCCACGAACGCCGCCGGCACCAGGTACTCCGGCAGGCGCGCCGCCAGCTGCCTGCGCAGCTCCCCCGCCGAGACGCCGGCCCCCTCCCGCGCGACGAAGTAGGCGACCAGCCGCTTGTCTCCCGGCGCGTCCTCGCGCGCCACGACCGCCGACTCCCGCACCTCCGGCACCGACGCGAGCACCGCCTCCACCTCCCCCAGCTCGATGCGGAAGCCGCGGATCTTCACCTGCGCGTCCACCCGCCCCAGGAACTCCAGCTCCCCCGTGGCCAGCCACCGCACCCGGTCCCCCGTCCGGTACAGCCGCGCGCCCGGCTCACCCCCGAGCGCGTCCGGCACGAACTTCTCCGCCGTCAGCGCCGCCTGCCCCAGGTAGCCGCGCCCCACCCCCGGCCCGCCCACGTGCAGCTCCCCCGGCACGCCCACCGGCACCGGCTCTCCCCACCCGTCCAGCACGTACACCCGGCGGTCTCCCACCGGGCGCCCGATCGGCAGCACCTCCCCATCGGCCACCTCGTCCCCCACCACGTGGCAGCTCGTGAACACCGTACACTCGCTCGGCCCGTAGCCGTTGACCAGACGCAGCCCGGGGTTGCGCTCCCGCGCGCGCCGCAGGTGCGGCACCGAGACCGCTTCGCCCCCGGTCATCACCTGCCGCACCGCGTCCAGCAGCTCCGGGCGCGTGTCCACGATCAGGTTGAACAGCGCCGCCGTCAGCCACAGCGTCGTCACCCCGTGCCGCTCCACCTCGCGCGCCAGCTCCTCCGGGTCCAGGCTCCGTCCCGGGTACAGCACGCAGCGGCCCCCCGTCAGCAGCGCCGGCCACAGCTCCAGCGTCAGCGCGTCCCACGAGACCGAGGAGTGCTGGAGCAGCACCTGCGCCTCGTCGAAGCGGGCGTAGTCCGCGCCGTGGAAGAAGCCCGGGATGGCCCGGTGCGGCACCTCGGTGCCCTTGGGCAGCCCCATGGAGCCGGAGGTGTAGATCACGTAGCACAGGTGCTCCGGCGTGACCTCCACCGCGGGCGCCGTGTCCGGCTCGCGGGAGATGCGCCCGCCCTCCGCGTCCAGGCAGAGCACGTCCACCTCGTCGGGGAGGCGCTCGCGCAGCGGCGTCCGGCTCAGCACCACGGGCGCGGCAAGGTCCTCCAGCAGGAGCGCCAGGCGCACCGGCGGGAGCTGGGGGTCGAGCATGGCGTAGGCGCCGCCGGCCTTGAGCACGCCCAGCAGGGCGACGACCATCTCCGGGCCGCGCTCCAGGCACACGCCCACGCGCACGTCCGGCCCCACGCCGCGCCGCCGGAGCAGGTGCGCCAGCCGGTTGGCGGCGCGCTCCAGCTCCGCGTAGCTGAGCGAGTCGTCCCCGGAGACGACCGCCACCCCGTCGGGCGTGCGCGCGGCCTGCTCGGCGAACAGCTCGTGGACGCAGGCCCGCGGGAGGGCGGCCGCGCCCGAGGTGGCGTTCCACTCCTCCAGCACCCGGGCGCGCTCGGCCCCGCGCAGCAGCGACAGCTCCGAGAGGCGCCGCTCCGGCGTGGAGACCAGCGTCTCCAGCACCGTCTCCAGGTGCCCCGCCATGCGCGCGGCCGTCTCCGCCTCGAACAGCGCTCCCCGGTAGGCGAGCACCGCCTCGAGTGTCTCCGGCCCGTCCGTCACCGTCAGCTCCAGGTCGAACCTCGCCACGCCGGCTCCGCTCTCGAACGGCTCCAGCTCCAGCGAGCCCAGCGACAGCTGTCCCTCCGCGCCGGACTTCTGCAGGGCGAAGATGGCCTGGAAGACGGGCGCGTGCGTGAGGCTGCGCTCTGCGCCCAGCTCCTCCACCAGGCGCTCGAAGGGCAGCTCCTGGTGCTCGTACGCCCCCAGCGCCGCCGCGCGCGTCCGCCCCAGCAGCTCGCTCCAGGTGGGATCGCCCGCCAGGTCGGCCCGCAGCGCCAGCATGTTGACGAAGAAGCCGATCAGCCCCTCCACCTCGTGCCGGTTGCGCCCCGAGATCGGGCTGCCCACCACCACGTCCTCCTGCCCCGCGTAGCGCCCCAGCAGCGTCTGCCAGGCGGCCAGCAGCGTCATGAACAGCGTGGTCCCCTCGCGCCGCGAGAGCGCCCGCAGCCCGGCCGCGGTGGCGGACGGGAGCGCGAAGCGGTGCATCCCCGCGCGCGTGCTCTGCGCCGCGGAGCGCGGACGGTCGGTGGCGATCTCCAGCAGCGGAGGAGCGCCGGCCAGCGCCTCCTTCCAGTAGCCGACCTGCTCGTCCAGCACTTCGCCGGAGAGCCATTCGCGCTGCCACACGGCGAAGTCGGCGTACTGCACCGGCAGCTCGGGCAGGCCTGCCGACTCGCCGCGGCTGAAGGCGCCGTACAGGGCCGAGACCTCGCGCACCAGCACCTGCATGCTCCACCCGTCGCTGACCACGTGGTGCAGCGTGAAGAGCAGCACGTGCTCCTCCTCGCCCAGGCGCAGCAGCGTGCTCCTCAGCAGCGGGCCATGCTCCAGGTCGAACGGCAGCACCGCCTCCGCCCCGGCGAGCCGCATCGCCTCCGGCTGCCGCGCCTCCGCGGGCAGGCCCCGCAGGTCCACGCCCGGCAGCGGAACCCGGACCGGGGGACGGACGACCTGTACGGGCCGGCCGCCCTCCTCGGAGAAGGTGGTCCGCAGCGACTCGTGCCGGCGCACCAGCGCGTCCAGGCTCGCCCGCAGCGCGCCCGCGTCCAGCCGGCCGCGCAGGCGCAGCGCGTCCGCCATGTTGTAGGCGGCGCTCCCCGGCTCCAGCCGGTCCACCAGCCAGAGACGCTGCTGCGCGAACGACAGCGGCAGCGGCTCGGCCCGCGCGCCGCGGGTCCGCACGACGGGCGGCGCCGCCGCCGTGCCGGCCCGGCGCAGCCCCTCGACGCGCACGGCGAGCGCGGCCACGGTGGGCGCCTCGAACAGCGTCCGCAGCGGCACCTCCACCCCGAAGGCCTGCCGCGCGCGGGAGACCACCTGCGTCGCCAGCAGGCTGTGCCCGCCCAGGTCGAAGAAGCCCTCCTCCACCCCCACCCGCTCCACGCCCAGCACCTCCGCCCAGATCCCCGCCAGCACCTCCTCCGACGCCGTGCGGGGCGCTGCGTACGCTCCCTCCACGCTCCACCGGGGCACCGGCAGCGCCCGCCGGTCCACCTTCCCGCTCACGTTCAGCGGCAGCTCCTCCAGCTCCACGAGCGCCGCCGGCACCATGTGCTCCGGCAGGCGCTCGCGCAGGAGCGCCCGCAGCTCGGCCGCGAGTGGAGCCGCTTCCGGCGCCGGGCGTACCCGCACTCCGTCCGCCGACACCAGCCGCCGGTGCAGCGCACCCGGGACCGCGGGCGGACGACGGTGGAACGAGTCGAAGGCGACCACCTCCTCCCGGCCGTCCAGGCGCCGGAGCACGCCGCGGAGGTGGTAGTCGGGGTGAAGGCCGTCCTCCGAGAGCGGGGCCGAGCACTCCAGGCTCAGCGAGTCGCCCTCCCCGACCTGCAGACCGGGGTAGAAGGCGGGGAAGAACACCGGGAGCCAGTTCCCCTCGTGCTCCAGCGAGTCCACGGCGAGGCGCTCCCCCACGTAGAGCCGGATCCAGAGCAGGAAGCCGTCCAAGCGGCCGCGGCGCTCGATCCGCAGCTCCACCCTCTTCGGCTCGGGGGTGCCGACTGGCCGGGTGAAGTCGAGCTCCTCGAAGACGCCGGCGCCGGACAGGAGTGCCTCCCCCGGGAAGCCCTTGACGCAGAGGCGGAAGTCGGCGCGATGGCCGACGGCCTCCATGACCAGCTCGGCGTACCCGGCGGCCAGCTCGCCGAACGCCGGGTCGGCGTGGATCTCCTCGGGAAGGGTCGCGGCGGCGACCCACGTCTCGCACCGCCGCGGGAGCATCGCTCCTCCCGGCTTCAGCCAGCGGCGGGCATGGTCGAGGACGACGGCGGTCCCCTCGGACCCGCCGATCGAGCCGATCAGCTCGGACACGCAGACGTCCACCGGCTCCGGCAGCTCCAGCGTGGCGGCGTCGCCGTGGATCACGGTGATGCGGTCCTCCAGCCCGAGCTCGCGGACCCGCTGGCAGGCCAGGCGGAAGCTGTTCTCCATCACCTCGACGGCGTACACCCTGCGCGCCCCGGCCTCCACGCACATCCGGGCGAGCAGCACCTCGCCGCCGGTGCCGACGTCGACCGCGGTCTTCCCCGCGACCTGCCCCCGCAGGGCCTCCCGGTACGCGGCGTTGCGGCGCTCGTCGCCCACCATCGCCTGGTACAGGAGGTCGTCGTAGATCGGGTACTCGCCCACGGACGGCCACAGCTCCGGACGGCCGCGGCCCTGCGGCGCCGGGACCACGTAGGCCGCCAGGCGCTTCTCCCCGGGCACGTCCTCCCGCACGGCGACGACGGCTTCCCGCACGCGCGGATGCTCCCGGAGCACCGCCTCGATCTCGCCCGGCTCGATGCGGAAGCCGCGCAGCTTGACCTGCGTGTCGATCCGCCCCAGGAACTCCACCGTCCCGTCCGCCAGCCAGCGCACCCGGTCGCCCGTGCGGTACAGCCGCGCCCCCGCCTCCCCGCCGAACGGGTCGGGCACGAACTTCTCCGCCGTCAGCGCCGGCCGGTCCAGGTAGCCGCGCGCCACCTGCTCGCCGCCGATGTACAGCTCCCCCGGCACCCCCACCGGCGCCGGCTCCCCGGACGGGTCCAGCACGTACA
>JBFMFL010000175.1:0-14402 GCA_040752145.1 Gemmatimonadota bacterium | reverse complement strand
AACCCCCTGTTCAGGACGCCCTCCGGAGTCGCATCTGATTAAGCCGTCGCCTCTTAGCCGAACGACAAGCGTTTCATTCGACAGGGTCGGCGGCAGACGGTGGAAGACTCACGCGGGGCTGGTGCTGCGTCCGCCGGGGCCCCCTCCCGAACCCCTCCCCCGCAAGCGGGGGAGGGGCTTTTCTCGTGCGTGAACAGGGAGTGGGCTGCGTCCGCGGGAAGCCCCCGGCCGTCCACTTTCGCTCCCTGACACTGGCGATTACTGGCGGGAACCGTGCGGAGGACGTATTATGTGCGCACTCCCCAATCCACGCACACCTCTCGACCGGGAAACCGACATGAAGACTCCGCGCGCCCTCACCGGGCTGGCCCTCGTCGCTCTCCTCGCGGGCGCCTGCACGGACGGCTCGGCCGGCCCCACCGCGCCCGCCGGGCCCACCTACAACGGTGGTCTGTACGGCTCGGGCGGCAAGAGCGACGGGTCGGGGACGACCACCAGCTACGGTGGCGGGGCGAGCGGGGGGGAGACGGCGGGCGGGACGGTCTGACGTCCGTCCGGAGACGGGGCGCGGCGGCGGGCGGGCGAGGGGGCGGCCGGGGCGGCGTCGCCGGCCGCCGCCGCGGCGCTGGAGGACCACTTGCGCAGCCGCGCCAGGAAGCGGGCGGTCAGCTCGCGGATGCGCGCGCCCTCCGGGGGCGCGCGGTCGGGCGGGGACGGCTCCGGGGCGGAGAGCCCTTCCAGGACGGCCAGGGCGCTGCGCTGCGGCTCCCCCTCCTCGCGGCGGATCGCGATCTCCAGGGCGCGGGCGGCGGCGGTCTCCGCCAGCTCCGGGTCGCCCAGCCAGAGCGCGCCGCCGGCCACGTGGATCAGCGCGGCCGCGGCCCCCTCGTCCGTGGTCCCGGCCAGGCGCAGCACCTCGCCTGCGGCTGCGGCGTAGCCCTCGCGGTCGCCGGTGCCGGCGCAGGCGCGCGCAAGACTCCCCAGGATGGGGAGGCGCCGGTGCGGCGCGATCAGCGGCAGCGTGGCGCTCAGCAGCACGTGCGCGCTGGAAAAGAACCCCTCGCGGTTCAGCAGCCAGGCGTAGTCGTGCGCCAGGTAGGGGACGGCGGGGTGCCGCACCGGGTACAGCTCCAGCGCCTTCCAGGCGTGGTCCTCCGCCTCCTCGTACGTCCCCACCTCGCACGCCACGGTGAACAGGTCGTGCTGCGCCTGCCCCGCCAGCCCGCGCCGGCCGGTGCGGGTCGCCATGCGCGAGGCGAGCACGTACAGCCGGCGGGCCTGCTCGTAGTCGCCCAGGTGGAACATCAGGAAGCCAAGGCGCAGGTGCCCGCGGATGTACCACACCCGGTCCATGGCGCGCCGCGCCAGCACCACGGCGCGCTGGAGCCACACCACGGCGCGGTCCACCGCGGCCACGCGCGTGCAGAACTGCCCAGCCATCGCCGCCGCCCCGGGGTCGCGCGGGCGGGCGGCCGCCGCGGCCTCCGCGAACTGGAGCGCCGTCTCCAGCTTCCCCTGCCCCTCGGCCCACTCCGCCACCGCCAGGCAGGCCGCGGCCACGTCGGCGGGGCGCGCGCGCTCCGGCCAGCGGACCAGCGCCATCAGCGTCCCCAGCGGCTCGTGCAGCTCCGGCGCCTGGGCCACCGCCCGGGCGAACTGCTCCCGCACGCGTCCCGAGGGCGGCATGAACAGCCCCCGCCGCCGCTCCCGCGGGGTGGAGGCCCACAGCTTCACCGCCCGCACCCGCTTCCACAGCACCACCCCCAGCACGTCCTCCACCTCGCCGCAGAAGTCGAAGCTGTGCCGCTGCCCCGCCGGCGGCAGCGGCACCTTGGGCCGCCCCCGCCCCTTTCCGGGGCGCGCGGGTACGTCCTTGTCTCCCTGGGTACGGCTGGCGGGATCGCTCATCGCCCTGGGGGAAGGAAGCGGAAAACGGCACTGCGCGGGAGAAGCTTTCTCGGACCGTCCCATCCGGAGCTACTATAGGCTCCTTCGGAGCTTGCAACTAGTAGCGCGTGAGGGCGGGAAATATTCGCGACACGAACCGAGCGGCCTTCCTGGACCGCACGCCGGCCGGCCGCACGGCCCGCGGCGCGCCCGAACAAAAACCCCAGGCCGCCGCAATGCGGGACCTGGGGAGTGGGTCGGGTGGGACTCGAACCCACGACCAATCGGTTAAAAGCCGAGTGCTCTACCAGCTGAGCTACCGACCCATCGCTGCACCGGGAAGCCGCCCGACGTCCGGCAAACCAGGGCCGCCGACGCGGTGCAAGCCGCAAAGATAACGCTTCGCCCCGCACCTCTCAACCGCGGCCGGAACGCAACGCGAAGGGCGGCCCGGAACACCGGACCGCCCTGGGTCGTTCAGGCAGCTGCGTGAGGGATGTCGGCCCGAAGGGGCGAGACCCGGCGGCAGTTTGCCGGGGCTCGACTCCGTTGCAGACGGTCGTATCGTCTGCTACGGAGCCGCAGCCCGACCCCGGCGCCAGCCGGGGGCACGCCCGAACCCGCCGTACAAAGCCGTTACAGCGGCCTGATGAACACGTCCGTCCAGCGCCCCTCGTACACCCCCACCCCGTGGTGCGTGAACGCGCAGTTCTCGATGTTCCGACGGTGCGGCGCGCTGTTCATCCAGGCGCGGAACGCCTCGGACGCGGACGACTGCCCCCAGGCGATGTTCTCGCCCCCGGTGGCGTAGCGGATCCCCGCCGCGGCGAGCCGCGCCCAGGGGTCCTGCCCGTCCGGGTTGGTGTGCGAGAAGTAGGCGCGCGCCGCCATGTCGCGGCTGTGCCGGGCCGCCACCTCGGCGACGCGGGCGTCCCACACCAGCGCCGGGCAGCCGATGGCGGCCCGGTGCGCGTTGACCATGGCGGAGAACTCCTGCTCCGCCGCGGCGCTGGCCGCGCCCTCCACGGAGGGCCCCACGGGGAGCGCCTCGCAGGCGGCCGAGAACGCGGCGAGCGCGAGCACGGCCCAGCCGCGGAGGCGGCGGGCGGAGCGGCGGTCGGGGCTGTCGGTGGAGGCGGCTGCGAGCGGGGCGGACGAACGGACGGAGCGGAGACCGGCGAGCGCGGAGTTCCTCATGGGGGATCCCTCTTCGGCGGCTCGACTGGCGTGGCGGACGCGGGTGCGTCCACGGTAGCCTCGTAGCTTTGCGTCCCCGCCTTTCGACGGGTTTGCCGTTGTCGGAGGTGTCCCGGCCCCCCTGTGGGCCGGGGCTGGGCGGTCCTTTTTCGGGCAGGGCGCCCGCGGACCGTTTCTCGTGTGTGAAACAAGATTGCGCCGCCCCCGCCCGCCGGTCAAGCCCCCTGGAAAAAAATGTGGCAGCCGCCGGCGCGTCCCCGCCGGCCGGCTACTTCCGGGTGACGATGCGCATCCCGTTGGGGGCGACGCCCGGCTTCACCTCCGCCGGCTTCTGCGGCTCCCGGGCGGCGGGCTTTCCGCCGCGCCGGTCGTCGCGCCCGCCGCCCCGCGGGCGCCCCTCCTGCCGGGGAGCGCCGCCGCCTCCTCCGCCGCTCCCCCGCCCCGCGCCGGACTTCATGCTGAGCGCTATTCGGTTGCGCGGCACGTCCACCGAGAGCACGCGGACGGTGACCCGGTCGCCCACCTTCGCCACGTCGTTGGGATCCTTGACGAAGCGGTCCGACAGCTCGGACACGTGCACCAGGCCGTCCTGGTGGACGCCGACGTCCACGAACGCCCCGAAGGCCACCACGTTGGTGACGGTCCCCTGGAGCGTCATCCCCTCCTTGAGGTCGGCCACGGTCTGCACGTCGTCGCGGAAGGCGGGGGCCTCGAAGGCGCTGCGCGGGTCGCGCCCCGGCTTCCTCAGCTCGGCGACGATGTCCTCCAGCGTGGGGAGCCCCACCCCGTCGCCCACGTACTTCTGCGGCTGGATGCGGCGGATGGCCTCCTCGTTCCCCACCAGCGAGTCCAGCCCCACGCCGATGTCGCGGGCGATGGCCTCCACCAGGGCGTAGCGCTCCGGGTGAACCGCGGAGCCGTCCAGCGGGTGCTCGCCGCCGCGGACGCGCAGGAAGCCGCCCGCCTGCTCGAAGGTGCGCGGCCCCAGCCCGGGCACCTTGAGGATCTGCTTCCGCGAGCGGAAGGCGCCCTCCCGGTCGCGGGTCTCGGCGATGCGCTGCGCCACCGAGGGCCCGATCCCGGCCACGTAGGCGAGCAGCGAGGGCGAGGCGGTGTTGACCTCCACCCCCACGCGGTTCACGCAGCTCTCCACCGTCTCGTCCAGCCGCCGCTTGAGCCGGGTCTGCGACACGTCGTGCTGGTACTGCCCCACGCCGATGGACTTGGGGTCGATCTTGACCAGCTCGGCCAGCGGGTCCTGGAGCCGCCGGGCGATGGAGACCGCCGAGCGCAGGGTGAGGTCCAGCTCCGGGAACTCCTCGCGCGCCAGGTCGGACGCCGAGTACACGGAGGCCCCCGCCTCGTTGACCATCACCACCGTGGGCCGCCCCTCCGCCGGCAGCTCGCGGACCACCTCGCGCAGCAGCGCGTCCGTCTCGCGGCTGGCCGTGCCGTTGCCCACCGCCACCAGCTCCACGGAGTGCTCGCGGACGACGCGGGCCAGGTCCTTCCGGGCGCGGTCCTCCTGGTGCAGGTACACGTGCCCGGTGGCGAGCAGCGCCCCGGTGCGGCTCACCACCGCCAGCTTGCACCCGGTGCGGTACCCCGGGTCCACGCCCAGCACGGTCTTTTCCCCCGCGGGGGACGAGAGGAGCAGCGCCTCCAGGTTCTGCCCGAAGATCGCGATGGCCTCCTCGTCCGCGCGGGTCTTCATCTCCATGCGCAGCTCCACCTCCACCGACGGCGCGATCAGCCGCCGGTAGGCGTCCTCGGCGGCCATCCGCATCTGCTCGGGCGCGCGGGAGGGCGCCACGAAGCGCTGCGCCAGCCCGGCCGCGATCTCCTCCTCCGGCGCGACGATGCGGGCGGTCAGGAACTCCTCCGCCTCGCCACGGCGGATGGCCAGCACGCGGTGCCCGGGGAGGTCCCTGAGCGGCTGCGAGAACTCGTAGTAGTCCTGGAACTTGGAGGTCTCCTTCTCCTTGCCGCGCGCCGCCCGGCTCTCCAGCACGCCGCGCTCGCGGGTGCGCTCCCGCACGAAGGCCCGCGCCGCCGCGTCGTCCGCGATGCGCTCCGCCACCACGTCGCGCGCCCCGGCCAGCGCTTCCTCGACGGAGTTCACCTCCTTCGCCGGGTCCACGAAGCCCGCCGCGGCCGCCAGCAGCTCCGCGTCCGTGGTCGCGCCCGCCCAGAGCAGGTCCGCCAGCGGCTCCAGCCCGCGCTCCACGGCGATGATGGCGCGGGTGCGGCGCTTGGGCTTGAAGGGCCTGTACAGGTCCTCCAGCGCCGCCTTGGTGTCCGCGCGCTCGATGGCCGCGCGCAGCTCGGGCGTCAGCTTCCCCTGCTCCTCCACCGACTGGAGGATGGCGCGGCGCCGCTCGTCCAGCTCGCCCAGGTACTCGTGGCGGTCGCGGATGTCGCGGATCTGCACCTCGTCCAGCTCGCCCGTGGCCTCCTTGCGGTAGCGGGCGACGAAGGGGATGGTGTTCCCCTCCAGCAGCAGGCCGAGCGCGGCCTGCACCTGGTTCACGCGGAGCCCGAGCTCCGCGGCGATCTTTTCTGCGTACGGCATCGGGATGGTCGGTGCGGACTGATTGGTTGACGGCGGGTTCGGGCGTGCCCCTCGCTGGCGCTCGGGTCGGGCTGCGGCTCCGTAGAGCAGCAAACAACGCTGCTCAACGGAGTCGAGCCCCCGCGGAAACTGCCCCGCGGGGTCTCGCCCCTCCGGGCCGGAATCCCTCACGCGGGCTCGCGCCGGCGTCCGCGAGGGCGGCTACGTCAACTTAATCGGGGAGATCGGCGAGGGGCAGTCTGGACAACCGGCCGACTCGTCGCACCTGGCGGTGCGGCGCGGGGATACGGACCAAGCGCCGCCGTTCAGCGTACTTCGTACTCCGCACTGCCGTGACGCTTCACGCTGCGCGTGAACCGGATGAACACTTTCGCACTCCCGCACTCACGCACTTTCGCACTCGCCGTTCAGTCCTCCGCGGCCGTGTTGAGCGCGTGGTGGTGCGTCCCGTACCACGCTCCGAAGACCGCGGCGGCGATCTGGAGGAGGAGCGCGGCGACGGCGACGGTGGGGTTGAGCCCCGTCCACTCCGCGGATCCCAGGATCCCCGCCAGCAGGTTGGCGAGGAACCAGACGACCAGCGAGAAGAGGCCGATCCCCACCCCGTGGAGGACGGGCGCCTCCCCGGTGCGCCACCCCACCAGCCAACCGCCGCAGAAGAACCCCACCAGCACCGCCAGCAGCACCCACCCGCTCCCGGAGTCGCCCGTGGGCCGGACGATCCCCAGGGTGGACAGCCCCACCAGCGCGAAGCCGGTGACCGCGGCGGCGGCGAACCAGCCGAAGGCGATCCACGAGGGGCGGACGTTCTGGAGGTGCTCGGTCTGCATGCGGTCAGTGTCCGTTGAGGGTGAGCTGTACCGGCGCGAAGGAGCGCCGGTGGTGCGGCGTGGGGCCCAGCCGGGCGAGCGCGGACAGGTGCTCCGGGGTGCCGTACCCCTTGTTGCGCTCCCAGCCGTAGCCGGGGTAGCGGGCCGCCAGGCGGGCCATCAGCCGGTCGCGCACCACCTTGGCGAGGATGGACGCGCAGGAGATGCAGTGTACCAGCCGGTCGCCCTCCACCACGGCCGTGTGCGTGTCCAGGCCCAGCTCCCTGACCGGGAGCCCGTCCACCAGCAGGTGGTCCGGGCGCACCGGGAGCCTGGCGACCGCACGCTGCATGGCCAGTGCCGTGGCCCGGCGGATGTTGATGGCGTCGATCTCGCGCGCCGAGGCCGCGCCCACGCCGAACGCCACCGCGCAGGCGCAGATCTCCTCCACCAGCTCCTCGCGCCGGGGCCCCGCCAGGCGCTTGCTGTCGTCCGCGCCGTCCACGCAGCGCCCCTCCGGCAGGATCACCGCGGCGGCGACCACCGGCCCCGCCAGCGGCCCGCGCCCCACCTCGTCCACGCCGGCCAGCACGGAAACGCCGCGGCTCCAGAACCCGCGCTCGATGGAGAGCGGGTCCCGGAGCCGTTGGTCGTCGCCGACAGGAGCTTTCTTCGCCATTCAGCCGTTGTCGTTCAAAACTCCGGCCAGCAGGCGAGCCGACTAGCGAGTCCTGCGCTCCTTGATGCGGGCAGCCTTGCCCCGCAGCGCGCGGAGGTAGTAGAGCTTCGCGCGGCGCACGCGGCCCTGACGGACCACGTCGATGGTGGCGATCATGGGGGAGTGGAGCGGAAAGGTGCGCTCCACGCCGATGCCGTTGGAGATCTTGCGGACCTTGAAGGTCTCGGAGATCCCCCCGTGCTTGCGGGCGATGCAGACCCCCTCGAAGGCCTGGATACGCTCCTTCTCGCCCTCGCGGACGCGGACGTTGACGCGGAGCGTGTCACCCGGACGGAACTGGGGGACGTCCGTCCGCATGTACTCCTTCTGGGTCTCGATGAACGGGTGCATTGTGTCGCCCTCGGTGTTCGGAAAAGTGGAGAGGTTGAGCCGGCCGCCCGCGACCGCTCGCGGAGGGCGCGACGCCCAACGTCAACTGTGCTCGTGGCGCTCCCACAGGTCGGGGCGCCGCTCGCGCGTCAGGCGCTCGGCCTGCTCGCGCTTCCACGCCGCGATCCGGGCGTGGTCCCCCGAGAGCAGAACCTCGGGGACCTTCATCCCGCGGAAGTCCGCGGGCCGGGTGTACGAGGGCGGACTGAGCAGCCCCTCGTAGAACGAATCGGTGGACGCGGACTCGTGGTCCGACATCGCGCCGGGGAGGAGGCGGACCACGGCGTCCACGATCGCGAGCGCCGCGAACTCCCCGCCGGACAGGACGAAGTCCCCCAGCGAGAGCTCCTCCGCGCCCAGCCCCTCCGGCACGCGCTGGTCCACGTCCTTGTAGTGCCCGCACAGGAGCGTGAGCTCCGGCTCCAGCGACAGGCGGACCGCGTCGTCGTGCGTGAACCGCTTCCCCCGGGCCGACATCAGGAGAAGCTTCCCCCCCGGCCGGTCCGTCCCCGGGGCGGCCAGCGACTCCACCGCCTCGAAGAAGGGGGCGGGCTTCATCACCATCCCGGAGCCGCCGCCGAACGGGTAGTCGTCGGTGGTGCGGTGCCGGTCGTGCGTGAAGTCCCGCAGGTCCACGTAGTCGTACTCCACCAGCCCCGCGGCCGCGGCGCGCGCCGGGATGCTGAGCCCCAGCGGCCCCCGGAAGAACTCCGGGAAGAGCGTGACCAGGTGGATCCGCATCACAGCTCCAGCAGCCCCGCCGGCGGGTCGATCTCCAGCTCCCGGGCCTCCACGTCCACCCGGCGGATCATCTCCGAGACGAAGGGGAGCATCAGCTCCTTCTTCCCTCGGCGCTCCACCGCCAGGAGGTGGCCGGAGGGGGCCTCGTACACGTCGCGCACCCGGCCCACCTCCTCGCCGCCGGCCAGCACCCGCATCCCCACGAGGTGGTGGAAGAACACCTCCCCCTCGTCCAGCGGGGCGGCCTCCGAGGCCGGGATCAGCAGCGACCGGCCGCGCAGGGCGTCCACCTCCGGCGTCCGCGAGGTGAGGCCCACGGCCTTGAGAAGGAACCCGCCCTTGAAGGGGCGGGCCCGCTCCACCGTCAGCGTGCCGCCGTCCGGCCTGCCCGACGCGTCCCCCAGCAGGAGGACGCGCCCGGGACGGAAGACCGCGTCCGGCCGGTCCGTCTCCACGCGGACGGCCAGCTCGCCGCGGATCCCGTGCGGCTTCTGGACCGTGCCGACCGCCAGGTACTCCGTCTCGCTCCCCGACATGGGGCGCCGCGCCGGAGCCGGCTCAGCCCTGCGGCTGCTCGCCCTCGGCGGGCGCCGCGGGGGTCTCGCCCTCGCCGCCCTCGGCGGGCGCGGCCTCGGTGGCGGCGGGCGCAGCCTCGCCCTCGTCGCCGCCGGTGACGCGCTCGGCCACGGTGGAGGCGGCGTCACGCACCGCCTCGACCACCGTCGAAGCCGCGCCGGCCGCGGTCCCCACGACCGTGGAAGCGGCGGCCTTGACCGCGCCCGCGGCGCGGGAGGCCACGCCGCCCGCGGCGGCCACGGCGTCCTCGACCACGGAGGGCTCCTTGAACACGCCCGCCTGCTTGAACAGCGACTGCACGGTGTCGGTGGGGGTCGCGCCCTTGCCGATCCACGCGAGCGCCTTGTCCCGGTCCACGACCAGGGTGGCGGGGTTGGTGGTGGGGTTGTAGTGCCCCACGTTGGCCACGAACCGGCCGTCGCGCGGGAAGCTGCTCTCCGCGACCACGATGCGGTAGTGGGGGGCCTTCTTGCGGCCCATGCGGCGAAGACGGATCTTCAGCGCCATTCCTGACTCCTGGTGTGTAACGGGTGGCGTCCAGCGCCGCCGGCTCCACGGCCGGCCCACGGTGCGCGGACGATCGAAACAGCGAGTGCGAAAGTGCGAGGTGCGGAAGTGCGAAGGTAGTCCCTCCCGCACTCACGCACTTTCGCACTCACGCACTCCTCAGCGTCCGAAGGGCATTCCTCCGAACGGCATCTTGGGCATCCCCCCCTTGGGCATCATCCCCTGGAGGGCCTTCATCTGCTTCATCAGCTTCTGCATGTCCTTGAACTGCGCCAGCAGGCGGTTGATCTCCACCACCGGCCGGCCGGAGCCGCGGGAGATGCGGGCGCGGCGCGAGCCGGTCAGCATCTCGGGGCGCTTGCGCTCCTGGGGCGTCATGGACAGGATGATCGCCTCGATGTGCTTCATCCGCTTGGGGTCCACCTTGACGTTCTTGAGCATCTTGGTGTTCACCCCGGGGATCATCTTGAGCAGGTTCTCCAGCGGGCCCAGGCTCTGGATCTGCCGCATGGCGACCAGGAAGTCGTCCAGGTCGAAGCGGCCGGAGCCCATCATCTTCCGCTCCAGCTTGGCCGCCTGGTCCGCGTCGAAGTTGGCCTGGGCCTTTTCGACAAGCGACAGCACGTCCCCCATCTGGAGGATGCGGCCGGCCATGCGCTCGGGGTGGAACTCCTCCAGCCCGTCCAGCTTCTCGCCCACGCCCAGGAACTTGATGGGCTTGCCGGTGACGCCGTAGATGGAGAGCGCCGCGCCGCCGCGGGCGTCGCCGTCCATCTTGGTGAGCACCACGCCGGTGACGTCCAGGGCGTCGTTGAAGCCCTGCGCGATGGTCACCGCCTCCTGGCCCGTCATGCCGTCCGCGACGAACAGGATCTCGGCGGGCTTCAGCACCTCCTTGAGGCGCTTCAGCTCGTCCATCATCTCCTGGTCGATCTGCAGCCGCCCGGCGGTGTCGAAGATCAGCACCCGGTCGCGCTCGCGGGTCGCCGTCTCCAGCGCGCGGCGCGCGATCCCCAGCACGTCCTTCGATCCCGGCTCGGCGTAGACGGGGACGCCCACCTGCTCGCCCAGCGTCTGCAGCTGCTCCACGGCGGCGGGACGGTACACGTCCGCGGCCACCAGGCGCGTCTGCCGCATCTCGCGCTTCATGCGGCGCGCGATCTTGCCGGCGGTGGTCGTCTTGCCGGAGCCCTGCAGCCCCACCATCATGATCACGGTGGGCGGCGTGGGGGCGATGGCGAGCGCGGACCGCTTCTCGCCCAGCATGGCGGTGAGCTCCTCGTGCACCACCTTGACGAGCTGCTGCCCGGGCGAGACCGACTTGAGCACCCGCTCGCCCAGCGCCTTCTCCTCCACGCGCTTCATGAAGTCGCGCGTGATCTGGTAGTTGACGTCGGCCTCGAGCAGGACGCGCCGGATCTCCCGGAGCCCCTCGCGGATCATGGGCTCGGTCAGCACCCCCCGCTGGCGGAGGCCGCTGAGCACGTCTTCGAGCTTTTCGCTGAGCTGGTCGAACACGGTGCCGTCGGTGTCGCGGGATGGCGCAAACGCCAAACTCGGCGCCCGCCGGGGATCTCAGCCCGGAGGCGCCGATGTGGAGCCTTGTAATATAGACCGGCGGCGCGTTTCCTACAACCCTGGGCGGAGCTTGCTTGGGAAGGGCGAACGGCGGGTTCGGGCGTGCCCCCGGCTGGCGCCGGGGTCGGGCTTCGGCTCCGTAGGCGAGCAAACTACGCTCGCCAACGGAGTCGAGCCCGCGCAAACAGCCGCGCGGTCTCGCCCCTTCGGGCCGAAATCCCTCACGCGGGGTGGCGCCGACGTCAGCGGCAGTCGCGCACCTCGTCGCGGTCCACGAACCCCACGCCCCTGCCGCCGGCGGGGATGCGCACCACGTCCACGGGCTGCGTGAGCGCGGCCGTGACGGTGCAGCCCGCGCCGGGCGAGCTCCTGCGGACCACGGCGCGCAGGGTGCTCCCGGCGTCGTACACGGAGTCCACCAGGATGGAGAAGCCGCCGCTGGACCGCTGCCCGAGCGCCGCCACCAGCACCGTCTCGCGCGAGAAGTCGATCGCCGGGACCGGGGGCTGCGGCATCACGCTCTCGTGCAGCCGGGCCCACACGGTCCGCCACTCGGCCTCGCTGCGCACCACCTGGCGCGCGGGGGCGGTGTAGCCGCTGCTGAAGGTGAAGGTGTACCCGGGCCGCAGCCGGGTGACCGGCACGGGGGTGCCGCCGGCCTGCTGGTCGGCGCGGGCGTCGCCGCCGGTGACGGAGGCGGCGGAGCAGCCGACGGCGGCCGCGAGGGAGAGCGCCAGCACGAGGTTCCTGCGCATAGGGTTCTCCTCGGGTGAACTGGGGCCGGCGGGGGCGTGGCGCCCCGCCGGAAAATGTGGGCCGCGCGGGATCAGCGCGGAAGCGGCCCCGGCAGGCAGCGGGGGAGACGACCGCCGCGGCCCGCGGGTCACGCCTCGTGACGCGGGAAGGGGCGCGCTCGTCGTGAGGCGTGCAGACCGGGCGCCCCCGCGCCCCACGTACGCCATCCAACCGCTGGAATCCCGATGATCCCCTGGAAGTCCCCGCCCTCCCGCCGCCCTGCGCTCCGCGGCGCCCTCGCGGCCGCCCTGCTCGCCGCCGGCAGCTGCAGCGACGCCACCGCCCCCGGCGCCGACACCGCGGCGAAGGTGGAGGTGCGCGCGCCCGCCACCGAGCTGACCAGCGGCGACAGCGTCCGCCTCGCGGCGACGGTCCTGGGCGCCTCCGGCCGGGAGCTGGCGTCGCAGGCCGTGGCCTGGACGAGCAGCGACACCAGCGTCGCCGCCGTGGACAGCCTGGGGTGGGCGCGGGCCCGCCGGGCCGGCAGCGCGGTCGTCACCGCCCGCTCGGGCGCCGCCGCCGGAGAGCTCGCGCTGGTCGTGCGGCACCTCCCCGTGGCCTCGGTCACGGTGTCGCCGGACGGCTACACCGTGGGAACCGGGCGGACCATGCGGCTCACCGCCACGCTGCTGGGCACCGCCGGCGACACCGTGCGCGGCGCCGTGGTGGCGTGGAGCAGCTCCGACACCGCGCGCGTCCGGGTGCTCGGCGACGGCACCGTCACCGGGGTGGCGGCGGGAACCGCCGTGGTCACCGCGTCGGCCGGGGGGAGGTCGGGGACGGCCGCGGTATCCGTGGGAACCCCGGTGGGGCGGGTCCACGTGACGCCCGCATGGGAGCAGACGCTGCCGGTGGGGAGCACCAAGCAGCTCGAGGTGGACCTCCGCCAGGACGGAGTTGGCCCGCAGCCGCAGATGGAGGGGCGCCGGCAGGTGGTGTGGACCAGCTCCGACGGGCGGGTGGCGACGGTGTCCGCCGCGGGGCTGGTGCGGGCCGTGGGGCCGGGCAAGGCCACCGTCACCGCCGCGAGCGAGGGCGTGTCCGCCACCGTGCCCGTGACCGTGCTCGGCGAGCCCGTGAAGGTGGTGCTCACGCCGGAGACCGCCACCCTCTCCTCCGGGTCCACCGCGCTGCTGGAGATGAAGGCCACCGACGTGCTGGGCGCGACGGTGCTGGAGCCGACGTACACGGTGACGGTGTCGAACCCCGCGGTCGCCTCGGTGGAGAAGCCGTTCCACTACTACATGGGCACCTGGCGGGCGACGCTCGCCGGGCTGGCGCCGGGCTCGGCCATGGTGGTGGTCCGCGCCGGCACGGCGAGCGACACCACCCTGGTCACCGTGGTGCCGCGGGTGGCGGCGGTGGAGGTACTCCCCGACACCGCCACCCTCCAGGTCGGGGCGAGCCGCCAGTTCCGGGCGGTGGCGCGCGACCCCGAGGGCAACGTGCTGACGGGGCGCGCCGTCGCCTGGTCCTCCACGCACCTGGGCGCCGCGGCGATCGATGCGGCCGGGCTCGCCACCGCGGTGGGGCCGGGCGCCACCACCATCGTCGCGACGGTGGAGGGGCGCACGGGAACCGCCCGGGTCACCGTCCCCGGCGCCGTCTCGGCCGCGGGGAGCTGGAAGTCGGTGGCCGCGGGCGACGGGCACACCTGCGCGCTGGACGCCGCCGGGAGGGCGTTCTGCTGGGGCCGCAACCACCTGGGCCAGCTCGGCTCCGGGAGCGCGCCGGACAGCAGCAGCCGCCCGGCCGCCGTGACGGGCGGGCTCGCCTTCACGGAGCTGAGCGCGGCCAGCTACGGGGTGTGCGGCGTGGCCTCGTCCGGCGACGCGTACTGCTGGGGGAGCTGGACGGGGTACGCGCAGGTGGTGCCCGCCCCGCGCGCCGTGGCCGCGGGGAGGAAGTTCAGCTCCGTACACGCCGGCGGGACGTACGGCCAGGCCTGCGGGCTGGAGACGGCGGGGAGCATCTACTGCTGGGGCTTCTGGAACTCCCCGGGGTGGGTGGAGAGCGCCCAGCCCGGCCCCTTCCGGGCCGTCATCGCCAGCGCGCCGTGCGGGCTCACCCCCGGCGGCGTGGTCGCCTGCTGGTCGCAGCGCGTCTCCATGTCCCCCAACCCGCTCGGGCCCGCGCCCGCCGCCCCGCTCGTGGGGCTGAGCGGCGGCGAGCTGGCCGCCTGCGCGTGGACCGCGGCGGGCGAGGCGCACTGCACCACCGCCTACTACCGGGGGGTGGGGGGCTCCGGCGGGTTCGCCGGCCTGGCGCCGCTCCCCGGCGGGATCCGCTTCACGCAGGTGAGCGTGGGGAGCGACCGGGCATGCGGCGTGGACGAGGGCGGCCGGGCGTACTGCTGGAGCGTGACGCTCATGGGGGGCGGGCCCGGCTACGGGGTCCGCCACGGCACGCCCGAGCCCGTGGGCGGAGGGCTGCGCTTCGCGCAGGTGAGCGCGGGCGCGGGCCACGCGTGCGGCGTCGCCACGGAAGGGGCGGCCTTCTGCTGGGGCGACAACCGCTGGGGGCAGCTGGGGACCGGCGTGACGGGCGGGAGCAGCACGGAGCCGTCCCGGGTACGCGAGCCGTAGCCGCCGCAGCAGGGGAGAAAGCGCGGGGGCGCGCCTCACCCGAGGCG
>JBFMFL010000174.1:0-14461 GCA_040752145.1 Gemmatimonadota bacterium | reverse complement strand
GGGGCGCCGCCCCCGGCCGCGGCAGCCTCGCCCCCGTCCCGGCCCTGCTCCTGGACGACGGGCAGGCTCTCCGGGGCGGCCGGCTCCTCGCGGCTCACCTGCACCGGGGCGACGGCGACCGGAGCGCCGCCGGCGCCGGCGGGGCCGCCGCGGAGCGCCAGCCACACCGAGCCGGCCGAGGCCAGCGCCAGCACCAGGCCGGCGGCCAGCAGCTGCGGAACGGAAAAGGAGACCCGGCGCCGCTCCCGCTTCGCGTCGAAGAGGGACACCACCCGGACCTCCGGCGGCTCCTGCCGGATCCTGTGCTCGATCCCGGCCCACAGCTCCGTCTCCGGCTCCCGGTCCCGCAGGGCGGCCGCCCCGCCGACGATGCGGCGCAGGTCGTCCACCGTCTCGCGGCACTCGCCGCACCCTTCCAGGTGCGCCTCCAGCTCCCGCGCCTCGTCCGCGGGGAGCTCGCCGTCCAGGTATTCGGAGAGTCGATCCGTCCAGCGATCACTCATTGGGGTCTCCTCTTTCACTTCAGGTGCTCGCGCAGTATCATGCGCGCCCGGTGGAGCTGCGACTTCGACGTCCCCGTGGAGATCCCCAGCAACTCCGCGATCTCCTCGTGGCGGTACCCCTCCACGTCGAACAGCACGAAGATCTGCCGGGCGCCGTCGGGGAGGCGGCCGATCGCCGCGTCGAAGTCCATGGCCAGCTCCGGCGTGCTGCGGCGGGCCGCCGCCGACTCCATGGCCGCCTCGTCCTCGCGGAAGCGGTCGCGCCGCGTCGCCGCCGAGGCGCGGCGGCCCAGGATCAGGTTCACGGCCAGGCGGTGAAGCCAGGTTCCGAACGCCGACTCGCCGCGAAACGTCTTCAGCTTCTCCCAGGCCCGGACGAACACGTCCTGCGTGGCCTCGTCCGCCTCGTCCGGCCCCATCATGCGCCGGGCGAGGGTGTGGATCCGGGCCGCGTGCGCCCGGTACAGCCTCTCGAAGGCGGCCGCGTCGCCGCTGGCGGCGAGCATCGCGTCCACCGCGTCTCCCGAGGGCGTTGCTTCCGGTGGTCTGGTCAGGGTGGTCACTCCGGGCGGTCCGGGTTCGGGTTCACCCGGTTGGACGGGAGGGGTGGGGAAAAGGTTGGAACCGGGCGCGCCCGGCGTGTAGAATATAGTCTCCGCACCCGTGGAAGGGTGTGTGACCCGGTCGGGGGTCGGGGCGTCTTTTCGTGTGGACCCCGTGTGCGGGGCCGCCGACCCCCCTGTCAGCCGCAAGTGCCATGAACGACCGCATCCACGCTTTCCTGGACGGCGACCTGCCCCTGGACGACCTCTCCCCCGCGGAGCGCGACGCGCTCGCGGAGATGGAGGACGCGCTGGGGTCGGTGGTCGGCCACCTGCGCTCCGTGCCCGCGCCGGACCTGCGGGCGTCGGTCATGCGCAGCCTCCCGCCGCGCCCCGCGCAGGTGCCCGCCGCGCCGGCTCCGGCCGCCGCGCCCGCCCTGTGGCGCCGCCTGGCCGGCTGGCTGTGGAACCCGCGCCCGGTGAGCCTCACCTTCCGGCCCGCCTACGCGCTGGCCGGGGCGATGCTCGCGGCGTTCGCGGTGGTGCAGGTGCCGCAGCTGATGCCTCCGGCCGCGCCGCGGGTCGCCGCCGCCGCGCCGCAGGAGCGCGAGCCGGCCACGCTGTACGTGCAGTTCCGGCTGGAGGCGCCCGAGGCGCAGGAAGTGGCGATCGCAGGCACCTTCACCGGCTGGAAGCCCGCGGACGTCCTCAAGGAGACGGCGCCCGGAGTGTGGACGGCGCTGATCCCGCTGCGGCCGGGGGTGCACGACTACGCCTTCGTGGTGGACGGCAAGGAGTGGATCCCCGACCCCAACGCCACGCAGGTGGAGGACGACTTCGGCGGGACCAACAGCCGCATCTCGATCCCCCCGCCCGGCTCCGCATGACGTTCCGGTCTCCATCCGCGGGGAGGAGCTTGCTCCTCCCCGCGCTGTTCTGTTGCCTGGCCCCCACCGCCGCAGCCGCCCAGTGGATCGCGGACGCCGCGGTGGGGCGCGCCGTTTACGACCCGGTCAACGCCAAGGTGGGCGCGGTCAACGCCTCGCTGGGGGTGCGCTACACTTCCACCGGGCTCCGCCTGCACACCTCGGAGCGCTGGGCGTACCTGTCCGGGGGGAGCGACCTGGGCTCGCAGGGGCTGCGCTGGGGGGCCGCCGGCGCCGGCGGGCGGCTCTCGCTCGCGCGCGGGGCCGCGTGGGAGCTGGGCGTGGACGTGGGCGCCGACGTGTTCGGATACACCGACTCGTCGTACGAGGTGGACGAGAACGGCATCCGCGTCACCGTGGTGGAGGAAGGGGACTGGGGCGGGACCGCCCAGGCGGTCCCCACGCTGGAGTACACGCGGGGGCCGGTGGGGGTGGAGCTGCGCTCGGGGGTCGTGACCACCTACGGGCCCGTCGAGGGGGAGTGGCTCGCCGTCACCGCCTTCGACGGCGGCGCCACGGTCACCGCGACCGCCGCGGAGGGGGTGCAGGTGGGGGCGGTGGGGCGCTACATGCGCTTTCCCGAGGGCGGCTACCCGTACCTGGGCGGCTCCGTGCAGCTCACCCGGGGCCCCGGCGCGCTGTGGGCGTTCGCCGGCGCCTGGCTGTCGGACTCGCTCGCCGCGCCGCGCGAGGGCTACGGCGTGGGGGCGAGCTACGCCCCGCTCCCCGGCTTCCGGGTGATGGGCGGGTGGCAGCAGGAGCCCAGCGACCCGCTGTACCTGAACGCGCCCCGGCGCACCTGGAGCCTGCGGGTGAGCCGCACGGTGGGCCGCGCCGCGCCCGCGCTCCCGGCGCTGGAGCCGCCGCGGCCGGCGGAGGGCGGCACCCTGATCCGCATCCCCGCCGCGGCGGTGGCGGAGGGTCCCTCGGTGATGGGCGACTTCACCGGGTGGAAGCCGGTGCCCATGGTGCGCAACGGCCCCTTCTGGGAGATCCGCCTCCCCATCGCGCCGGGGATCCACCACTACGCGTTCCGCACCGCCGCGGGCGAGGTGTTCGTCCCGGAGCACCTCCCCTCGGCGGACGACGGCATGGGCGGGAAGTCGGCGGTACTGGTGGTCCAATAGCTCCGTGGAGACGGTTGTGACGCGGCGCATGGGTCATTCGTCTCATGTGCAGGACCCCGTGGTGGGGCCCATCCCGATCATTCGAGGAACTGGTACGATGAAGCGGATCCTGCTCATCGCCGCCTGCCTTCTCCTCGCGCCGCTCTCGCTGGGCGCGCAGGGACAGACAGACCCGGCGCAGAGGATCGAAGCCGCCAGGCGCCGCGCGGAGGCCACCGGGATCCCGGTGTCGCTGCTCGACCTCAAGGTGGCAGAGGGGCGGGCCAAGGGCGTCCCGGCGGACCGGATCGCCGGCGCCGTGGAGGTCCGGCTCTCGCTGCTGGCCCGCGCCCGCGAGGCCATGGCCGGCGCGGGGCGCGTCGCCCTCTCCGCCGCCGACCTGTCGGCGGGGGCGGACGCGCTCGGTGCGGGGGTCAGCGCGGAGGCGCTGGGCTCGCTCACCCGCACGGCCCCCGGCGACCGCCGGGCGGTGGCCATCGCGGTGCTGGCGCAGCTGGTGCAGGAGGGCGACCGGTCCGACCGCGCCCTGGAGCGGGTGAGGCTTGCCCTCGCCAACCCGGAAACGCTGCGGACGCTCCCCGGCCAGGTGCGGCGCGCGAACGGCCTGCAGGGCGAGCGTCCGGGCAACGCCGACGGGGTGGGGCTGAACAGCAGCGGTCCGCCCAACGGGGTGGGCGGCGCGGCCAAGCCGGGCAACGCCGACCAGAGCAAGAAGCGCCCCCGCCGCCCCTAAGCCGGGCGCAGCGGAACCGAGCCGCCACGCCGAGGCGCCGCCCACACGGGCGGCGCCTCGGCTTTTTTCGCCGCCCGGCGCGCTCCGGCGTTGCGCCGGCCCGGCGGCGGCGGCAACTTGGGACCGGCCCGCCGCCCGAACCGCCGGACGGCACGGGGGTAATGGAGCGGGCGACCACAGCGAACAGGCAACACCCGAGATGATACAGATCACGCAGG
The DNA here is from genome assembly GCA_040752145.1 of Gemmatimonadota bacterium. Classification (GTDB taxonomy): domain Bacteria; phylum Gemmatimonadota; class Gemmatimonadetes; order Longimicrobiales; family Longimicrobiaceae; genus JAFAYN01. The sequence continues at coordinate 10,412 of JBFMFL010000174.1, read as the reverse complement.
CCGCACGCGAAAAGATCCAGTCGCTCGTCGACGCGGAGGTCGTGCGCGAACCTGCGCTTCGCATCGCGCTGGCCCCCGAGGCCGAGCGCCGCAGCCCGCTCCAGCTCCCCTACGTGATCTCCCTGGTGGAGCGCGAGGACAAGGAGCGCACCGAGATCGCCATCAACGTGGAGGGGATCCGGGTGCTCCTCAACCTGGACACCTCCAACCTGCTCAGCGGGGCCACCATCGACTGGCTCCAGGACGACGGGGCGAGCGGCTTCTCGGTGCGCACCCCGGAGCCGGTCCGCGCCGCGCCCCGGCCGTCGGGCGGGGGGTCCGCCGCCTCCGGGCCGCTGGCGGAGCGGGTGCAGGCGGTGTTCGACGAGCTGGTGAACCCCCGCATCGCGGCGCACGGCGGGGCGGTGGAGCTGGTGGACGTGGAGGACGCCGACGTCTACATCCGCATGAGCGGCGGGTGCCAGGGGTGCTCGGCGTCCGCGGCCACGCTGCGCATGGGGATCGAGCGGACGCTGCGGGAGGAGATCCCCGAGGTGGGCGAGATCCACGACGTCACCGACCACAACGCGGGCGTCAACCCGTACTTCTGAGAGATTTGCTTGTCGTGGCGGGGCCGCTACGGAGCCCGGACGGTACTGCTGTCCGGTCTCCTCCGCGGGCTCGGCGAGCCAGCCGAAACTGCCCGGCTGTCTCACCTCGCCGGAGGGAGCCTCGCCAAACTGCCGGCGAGTCTCCCTCCGTACGTCTTCATACGGGTACGACGGAACTGCGAACAGCAACGACACGACGGCGGAGCCGCGCACGACTCGCGCGGCTCCGCCGTCGTGCTTCGGCCCGGCTCAGTCCGGCCCGTCCGCCGGCTCCTCGCCGCCTTCTCCTGCATCGTGCCGTTCGCCGTGGCCGTTCTCCGACGGTGGGGCGGTGCGGGGGAGGACCAGGGAGAAGGTGCTGCCGCGGCCGGGGTCGCTCTGCACCTCGATGCGTCCGCCGATCAGGGCGGCGTAGCGGCCGGAGAGGTAGAGGCCCAGGCCGGTGCCCTCGTGGGCGCGGCTGAAGCCGCTCTGGAGCTGCTCGAAGGGGCGGAAGAGGCGGGCCTGGTCGGCGGGGGCGATCCCGGGGCCGGTGTCGGCGACGGCGAGGAGGACCTCGTCGGCGCGGGGCTGCACGGAGATGCGCACCTCGCCGCGCTCGGTGAACTTGACGGCGTTGCCGGCCAGGTTGATCAGCACCTGGCGCACCTTGTCGGCGTCGGTGGGGATGGTCGCCTCGCCGGGGCAGCGGTCGATGCAGAAGGCCAGCTCCTTGTCGCCGGCCAGCGGCTCGATCACGGCGGCCACCTCCTCGGCCAGGGCGCACACGTCCACCTCGGCGATCCTCACCTCGGTGCGGCCGGCCTCCAGCCGCGCGAAGGAGAGCACCTCCTCGATCAGGCCGCGCAGGTGGCGCGACGCCGCGCCGATGCGGCCCATGGCCTCGCGCTGCGCGTCGGTGACCGGGCCGTGCAGCTCCATCTCCAGCAGCTGCAGGTGGCCGAGCACGGCGTTGAGCGGGGTGCGCAGCTCGTGGCTCATGGTGGCGATGAAGTCCGACTTGGCCCGCGACGCCTCCTGGGCCGCCTCCAGCAGCCGGGCGTTGCGCAGCGCCACCGCGGCGTGGTCGGCGAAGGCGGCCAGCAGCGTGGCGTCGGCGGGGCGGAAGGGCTCGTCGCCCCGGGCGGCGGTGAGCACGCCCAGCGCCTCGTCGCCCACCCGCAGGGGGACGGAAGCCTCGTACCTCCCCCCTCGCTCCAGGGCGGGGACGGCCTCGTGCAGCGGGCCCTCCAGCAGCCGCTCCTCCACGGGGAGCAGGGTGCCCACGGGGCTCCCGGCCGCGCCCGAGGTGGCGACCACCTCCAGCTCGCGCTCCTCGCCCTCGCCGCGCAGCAGCGCCACCGCGCACGCGTCCGAGCGGACGATGCGCCCCGCCTCGCGCGCCACCACCGCCAGCGTCTCCCGCAGCCCCTGCGCCGCGGAGATGGTGCGCGCGACCGTGCGGATGGCCTCGCTCTCGCGGGCCCGGCGGCGCTCGGCGGCCACCAGGCCGGCGTTCTCCACGGCCACGGCGGCGTGGCGGGCCAGCCGCTCCAGCAGGCTCAGGTCCGCCTCGGTGAAGCTGTGCCCGCCGGAGCGCGAGCGCACGGCGGTGAGCGTCCCCACCACGCCCGAGCGCCCCACCAGCGGCGCGATGATCGCCGAGCCCACCTCCTCCGGGTCGATGTAGGCGCGGCGGATGCGCGGGTCGGAGGCGGCGTCGGGGAGCAGCACCGGGCTCCCCTGCCGCACCACCCAGCCGAGCACCGAGTCCTCCAGGGGGATCTCGCACCCGGCGGTGGGGGCGAGCAGCCCCAGCGCGTGGTCGGCGGCGCGCAGCGTCCGCCCGCCGGGGCGCAGCAGGGCGATCCCGCACCCGTCCGGGTGCACCAGGCGGTCGGCGGCGTCCGTGACGCGCCGCAGCAGCTCGTCCGTGTCCAGGGTGGAGGCCAGCGAGCGGGCGATCTCGCCCAGCTCCACCAGCTCCTCGGTGCGGCCGGCCAGCGACACGGCCATGTCGTCGAAGGCGCGGCCCAGCTCGTGGATCTCCAGCGGCGCGGCCTCGGGGAGGCTCCCCACGCGCGCGTCCAGCCCGCCCGCGGCGAGGGCGGCGGAGGCCTCGCGCATCCTCAGCAGCGGCCCGGCCAGGTAGGCGGCGAGCAGGTCGCTGACGCCCAGCGCGAGCAGGGTCACGGCGATGAGGAGCACCAGCAGGCGCACGTACGACTCGGCGGCGAACGCCTGGATCCCGGCGTAGGGCTGCTCGGTCCACACCCACCAGTCCAGCGCCGGGATGCGCGCGACGCCCGCCAGCACCTGGTCCGCGAACACCGACGCGGAGGGGGCCGCGCCCGGCACGGGGTAGGTGGTGGTGCCGTCCCTCCCCACCACCCGCACCGCGTCGAACACCAGCGAGTCCTGCAGGGTGCGCGGGGCCTCGCCGGGGCGGTAGCGGTCGTGGGTGTCCAGCACCAGCGTGCCGCGGGCGTCGGCCACCCGCAGCCGCGCCGCCGAGTCGGAGGCGGAGGTGGGGCGCGGGAGCGCCTTGAGGTCCAGCGCGCCCAGGACGAACCCGGCCAGCGTGTCGGCGAGGACGATGGGGTGGGCGATCACCACCAGCGGCTCGTCCACGCCGCCGCGCCCGGCGAACACCTCGGAGACCACGGTGCGCCGGGTGTCGCGCATCCTACGGAAGTACTCGCGGTCGCTGAAGTCGATGCCCAGCAGGGTGTCGCCCCGCGCGTTGACGACCGGGTGGAAGGCCAGGGTGACGGCGCGGGAGTCCGCGACGTACATGTCCACGAAGCCGGGGAACTGGCCGCGCTCGGCCCGGATCAGCCGCTGCAGCTCGGCGGGGTCGAGCGCGCCCTGCAGCTCCGCCACCTCGGCCACGGAGCGCACCGCCCCGGCGTGCAGCCCCACGTACTGGTCGAGCCGCGAGGCGTACGCGCGCGCCGTCAGGCCCACCCGCTCCCGGGCGCGCTCCACGCTCTGCTCCCACTCCTGCCTCCCGGTCCAGATCCCGAACCCCAGCGCCGGGGTGACGGCGGCCAGCGCCACCACCACCGCCAGCGCGGAGCGGAGCCGCGCAGGGGTCTTGGCCCGCAGCGCGCGGCGCACCCCCGGGATCAGGTAGAGCGCCTCCGCCCCCAGGGCGTTGACCAGCCCGTTGAACGGCTGCTTGAGGAACAGGACCGCGGCGGTGTCGCCGCCGACGCCCAGGAGCACGCGGTAGGTGAGGAAAAGGAGCGGGAGGCCGGCGAACAGCCAGAAGAGCAGGTCGGCCACCAGGGGGCGGCGGCCGCGGACGTGCGACAGGTACCCCACCGCCGCGCCCTCCAGGCTGAAGATCAGGTAGGCGTAGGGGTGGTTCCAGAGCGCGACGGTGCCCGCGGAGGCGATGGCGGCGGCCAGCAGCCCGGGGCCGGGGCCGAGCGCCACCGCGGCGAGCAGGTAGGCCACCCCGCCGAACACCAGGTCGGTGCCCGGCGACAGCGGGACGGGGAACAGGTTGACCAGCCAGCCGGCGATCCCCAGGAGGACCGCGGCCCCCCAGCGGAACGCGAGGATGCGGCCGCGCAGCCCCGGGTTCCGCAAGGCGGCTACCCCGCCCTCCGCGTCTTGCGGCGGAGGAAGTCCTTCATGATGTACTGCCCCAGGGTGAGCGTGGTGGTGAAGTACGCCTTGCCACGCGCGATCTCGGTGACCCGGTTCACGAAGGCGACCAGGTACGGGTCGCGGGCCAGCATGAAGGTGTTGATGAGGATCCCGGCCTTGCGGCAGGCGGCGACCTCCTGGAAGGTCTCGCGCAGCACCCGCTGGTCCAGCCCCATGGAGTTCTTGTAGACGCGCCCGTCGGGGAGCGTCACGGCGGAGGGCTTGCCGTCGGTGATCATCACGACCTGGCGCATGTCCTTGTTCTGCGCCAGCAGGAGACGGCGGGCCAGCTTGAGCCCCTCCGCGGTGTTGGTGTGGAAGGGCCCCACCTGCGCGCGCGACAGCCGCGACAGCGGGATCTCCTCGGCGCGGTCGCCGAAGGTGACCACCCGCAGGGTGTCGCCGGGAAACTGGGTGCGGATGAGGTGCGACAGCGCCAGCGCCACCTTCTTGGCCGGGGTGAAGCGGTCCTCCCCGTACAGGATCATGGAGTGGCTGGTGTCCAGCATCAGCACGGTGGCGCAGCTCGACCGGTACTCGGACTGGTGGACGTACAGGTCGCCGTAGTCCAGGTCGATGCTCCCGTCGTCCCGCAGGCCGTCGTGCGCCAGCGCGCTCTTGAGGGTCGCCGGGATGTCCAGGTTCAGGGTGTCGCCGAACTGGTACGGCCGGCTCGCCGACTCGGCCTCCACCCCGGTGGCCAGGTGCGGGGTGTCGTGCGAGCCGAAGGAGGACTTGCCCATGGCCCCCAGCAGCCCCCGGAGCGTCCGATACCCCAGGAAGTCGATCCCCTTGCCGGTGAGGTTGAACTCCACCTGGCGCGCGGCGGAGCGGGCCTCGTCGACCTTGCCCTCCCCGGCCTGCGGCGGGGGCCCCCCGGGCGCGCCGGGCTGCGTCACGTTGAGGTAGCCCTCCTCCACCAGCCGCTCGATCAGCCGGTCCAGCAGGTCGGCGATCTCCTGCCGCAGCGTGTCGTCGCCCTCGCCCTCGCCGCGCAGCTCGGCCACCATCTCGGGGGTGAGCTGCCCGCTCTCGATCAGGGCGCGGAGGAGCGCGTCGCGCAGGGCGTCCATGGAGCGGTCGTCGTCGTCGCCGAACTCGCCCCAGTAGGGGTGCGAGTGCGGCCCGCCGGCGAACCCGCTCTGCAGCAGGAAGTCGGAGAGGTGGTCGAGCAGCGCCTGGAGGTTGAGGGCGTCCGCCCGGTTCCCGGTGTAGCGGGTATAGTTCGTGAATCGCATCTTGTTTCGCACCCCCGGATGACGCGGCCGCAGTGCGGGATCAGCACATCCCGGGCCATCCGACTGCTGCACGGATGGCCCGCTCCCGTTTCAAGTTACGGGGCCGGACCCCGCCGGAACAGGAAAACATTCTGAGCGAAGCACCCCTCCCGCGGAGCGAGGCCGCCGCGGAGCCCGACGCGCCGCCCCCCGACGCCCCCGACGCCGGGCCGCCGGTGCAGTCCCCCGGGGCGCCGCCCCGCCCCCGCGCCCTGCCTCTCCCGCGCGGGGCCTTCGCGGCGCTCCGGCACCGCAACTTCCGCCTGTTCTACCTGGGGCAGCTGCTGTCGCTGGTGGGCACCTGGATGCAGAGCACCGCGCAGGGGTGGCTGGTGCTGGAGCTCACCGACTCGGCGCTGCTGCTGGGGATGGTGTCCGCGGCGGGATCGCTCCCGGTGCTCCTGTTCACCCTGTACGCGGGGGTGCTCGCCGACCGGGTGGACAAGCGCCGCGTCATCGTGGCGGCGCAGGCCGGTGCGGCGACGGTCGCGCTGGCGCTGGCTGTGCTCACGGACACGGGGCACGTCACCGTCCACTGGATCCTGGCGCTGGTGTTCCTGCTGGGGACCGCCAACGCCTTCGAGATCCCCACCCGGCAGTCGTTCTTCGTGGAGCTGGTGGGGCAGGAGGACCTGACCAGCGCCATCGCCCTGAACTCCTCGGCCTTCAGCGCCTCGCGGGTGATCGGGCCGGCGTTCGCGGGGGCGCTGCTGGGGACGGTGGGGATCGCCGCCTGCTTCTACCTCAACGCGGTGTCGTACCTGGCGGTGATCGCGGGGCTGCTCCTGATCCGCCTCCCGCCCTTCCGCCGGCCGGAGCGCACGGCGTCCACCCTCGCCAACCTGCGCGAGGGGCTCGCCTTCATCCGCGGCGACCGGCTGGTGCGGACGCTGGTGTGGACCATCGCGGCGCTCTCGGTGTTCGGCTTCCCCTACTCGATGCTCCTGCCGGTGTTCGCGCGCGACGTGCTGGGCGTGGGCGCGCCGGGGCTGGGATGGCTGCTGGCGGCCAGCGGGAGCGGGGCGCTGGCCGGCGGGATCGCGCTCTCGGCGCTGGCGAGCCGGGTCCCGCGCGGGCGGCTGGTGCTGATGGCCTCCTTCTGCTTCGCGCTGCTGGTGGGGGCGTTCGCGGCGTCCCGCTCCTTCGCGCTGTCGCTGCTCCTGCTCGCGGGGGCCGGGTTCTGCATGATCCTCAACAACGGCTGCGTCAACACCCTGCTCCAGTCGCTGGTGCCGGACCGGCTGCGGGGGCGGGTGATGTCGGTGTACGTCTTCATGTTCCTGGGGATGGCCCCGCTGGGCTCGCTCCAGGCGGGGGCGCTGGCGCGCTGGGCGGGGGCGCCCGCGGCGCTCGGGGCCGGCGCGGCGGTGCTGGCCCTGGTGGTGCTGGGAGTGGCCTGGAAGGTGCCGGAGCTGAGGGAGCTGCGCTGACGCCGGGGGAGACGCCCCTTCCGGATTCTCCGTAACTCCTTATATTGGGCCGACCTCCGCGTCCCGAGGGACGCTTCCCGACGCTCCCCCGAAAGCCACGTGCATCGGAAGCCCGCAATCCGGACAGCTCTCGGCGCCCTGCTCGTGCTGGCCGCCGCGGCCGCGGGACCTCCCGCGGCCGCGCAGACCATCGAGCGCGACGGCCAGCGGGTGGAGGTGCAGGTATCCTCCCACTCCGGCACGTCCACGGCGGTGTGCCTGGAGAGCGCGCCGGGCGTCCGGGGGCGGAAGCGGCTGGGCGTGTGGTACGGGGGCGGCACGGCCCGGCTCAGCACCACCGGGAGCGACCACGGCCCGCACTGCGCCTTCTTCGATCCCGCCGGGCCCCGCTTCAGCGTCCGGCTGGAGTACACGCACCTGGTGCTGCTGACCGCGATCCTGGCGGACCGCGAGTTCGACCGCGAGCAGATGCGCGGCAAGACCATCACCTTCCGCTGGGTGGCCGAGTGAGCGGTCCCCGCCCCGCCGGCGACCTCCCCCTCCTCCGCGAACGCCTCCTCCGCTGGTACGACGCGCACCGCCGCGACCTCCCCTGGCGCGCCGCCCCGGGCGAGGCCCCGGACCCGTACCGCGTCTGGCTCTCGGAGGTGATGCTCCAGCAGACGCGCGTGGAGACGGTGCGCCCGTACTTCGCGCGCTGGCTGGAGCGCTTCCCCACCCTCCCGGCGCTGGCCGGCGCCCCGCTGGACGACGTGCTCAAGCAGTGGGAGGGGCTGGGCTACTACTCGCGCGCCCGCAACTTCCACCGCGCGGTGCGTGAGGTGGCGGAGCGCTTCGGCGGCCGGGTGCCGGGGGAGCCGGAGGCGTTCCGGGCGCTCCCGGGAGTGGGGCGCTACACGGCGGGGGCGGTGATGTCCATCGCCTTCGGGCGGGAGGAGCCGCTGGTGGACGGCAACGTCCGCCGGGTGTTCGCCCGCTGGACGGACGCGCCGGAGCCCGCGGAGGCGGACCTCTGGGGATTGGCGGAGGCGCTGGTCCCCGGCGAGCGCCCGGGCGACCTGAACCAGGCCGTGATGGAGCTGGGGGCCACGGTGTGCGTGCCGCGCGCGCCGCGCTGCGGCGAGTGCCCCGTGCGGGAGCACTGCCGCGCCTTCGCCGCCGGCACCCAGGACGAGCGCCCGCTCCCCAAGAAGGCGAAGCCCACGCCGCACGAGGACACGGCCAGCGCCGTGGTGGAGCACGACGGGCGCCTGCTCCTGGTGCGCCGCCCCGTGGACGCCCGGCTGGGCGGGATGTGGGCCTTTCCCGCGGCCGTCCGCCGCCCCGGCGAGACCACGGGCGCGGCGGCGGAGCGCGCCGTCCGCGAGGGGCTGGGCGTGGAGGTGCGCGCCGGCGAGGAGATCGCCCGGGTGCCGCACGCCTTCACCCACGTGCGCGTGACCTACCACGCCGTGCGCTGCACCTGGACGGGCGGCGCGCCGCGCGCCCTGGGCTACGACGCCTGGGCCTGGACGACGCCGGAGGAGCTGGACGGCTACGCCCTCCCCGTGGCCCAGCGCAGGATCGCCGCGCTGGCGACGGAGGCGACGCTGTTCGGCGGGTCCTGACCCGGCGGCCGGCGCCCGCGAAGCACGAAGCCCTCCGACGGCCGCGCCGTCGGAGGGCTTTCTCGTGCCGATCCCCGGGCACGCTCGGCCACCCGCGTGAGGGATGCGCGCCCGGCAGGGCCGAGACCCCGCGGGGCTGTTTCCGCGGGGGCTCGGCTGCGTTGGGAACAGTTGTATCGTTCCCTACGCAGCGCGCAGCCCGACCCCGGCGGAGCCGGGGGCACGCCCAAACCCGCAGTTCAACTCCGTTCAGTCGTAACGTCCCGGACGCGCGTCACTCGTACACGAAGGTGAACTCGCGGCGCACGTCGGGGTGGAGGCTGCGCTCCACGGGACAGGTGCGGGCGACGCCCTCCAGCCGCTCCCTCTGCTCCGGGGTGAGCCCCGCGGGCATGCGGACGGTGACGGGGAGCGAGTCCACCCGGCGCGGGTCGGAGCGCATGTGCTTCTCCAGCGTGAAGGCGGCGCCCTCGAACGGGATCCCCTCGCGCCGGGCGACGATGGCCATGGTGGTGACCATGCAGGCCCCCAGCGAGGCGGCCAGCAGGTCGGTGGGGGAGAAGGAGCTCCCGTCGCCCTGGTTGTCGACGGGGGCGGCGGTGGGGATCTCCAGGCCCGAGGGCCCGTGCCGCAGCCGCATCTTGAGGCCTTCCGTGTACTCGCCGGTGATCTCGACTGCCATCTCGCTCGCGCTGGTCGGGGTGGAAGCGGGCGGGCGCCCGCCGCGCCCCCAATCTATCGCCGGGCGGCGGCAGGATGCACCCCGGAGCGTGTCCGGAGCGGGGGCGCCGGTGTCCTCCCGCGAGGTCAGCGCGCCGGGGCCGACCGGCGCGGGAACAGGCGATCCCGATACGCTCCAACGGCTTGCGAAAGCCGCGCGGCGTGGCGCGCGTGATGCCTTCCACGCACCCGTTCGCAGGCCCCGCTTCACGCACAGCCCGTCAGAGGTCCCCATGAGATTCCGTGCCTCCGCCCTGTTCCTGGGCGTCGCAGTCCTTGCCGCGTCCGCGGCCCACGCGCAGACCCGCCACGGCCCCTCGGACCGGGACGACCACGGCCGGTCCTTCGCGAAACGTCCCAGCGGCTTCTTCGCGGGCGCCAGCTTCGACTACGCCCGCCCGCAGGGGGAGTTCGGGGACCTGGTGGAGCAGGGCTTCGGCGGGGACCTGCACTTCATCTACCAGCCCGGGGCGCGCGGCCCCGTGGGGCTGCGGCTGGACGCCGGGTTCCTGAACTACGGCCACGAGCGGATGCGCGTGCCCCTCAGCAGCACCATCGGCGGGCGCATCACGGTGGACGTGAACACCACCAACAACATCGCCTTCGTGGGGCTGGGGCCGCAGATCGGGCTGCCGGACGGACGGCTGCGCCCGTACGTGGGCGGCTTCGCGGGCTTCACCTACCTGTTCACCGAGTCGTCGGTGGAGGGCCGCGACGACGACCACGCCTTCGCCCGCACCACCAACTTCGACGACGCCACCTTCGCGTACGGCGGCCGGGCGGGGCTGTACGTGCCGCTCTCCCGCGGCGACACCCCGGTGTCGCTGGACATGGGCGTGGCCTACCTGAACAGCGGCGAGGCGGAGTACCTGCGCGAGGGCGACATCGTCGACCACTCCAACGGCACCATCTCCTTCACGCCGTCGCGGAGCGACACGGACCTGCTCACCTTCCGCCTGGGCGTGACCGTGAGCATCCCCCGCGACGACCACCAGCACCGCCGCAGGCGCGGGCGCCACTGAGAGCTGCCGGAGAACGACCACGGCGACCCCCTCCCCCGGCCCCTCCCCGCAAGGGGGAGGGGGGAACGGCCACTGCACCCCTCACCCCCCGGCCCCCTCTCCCACAAGGGGAGAGGGGGAGAACGACACG
>JBFMFL010000173.1:0-14489 GCA_040752145.1 Gemmatimonadota bacterium | reverse complement strand
CCCCCGGTGTGTGGCCCGCCCGGGGCCCTTTGCCCCCCCCCCGCCCTCTCCTGTATGCGGTTCCCCTGCTAGCAGATCGGCCACCGGGCGGGACCGTTTATGCGTGAGCGCCGGGGGCCTGAAACCCGCCCCTCCGGGGCCCGCTATTCTCTCCCTGCTGCGCAGATCGGGCCCATTGGGCCCACGGTTCCCCTCGCTAAATTCCGTGTATCCCGTAGGCATCTGACGCGAAATAGTCCCACGTGTCCACTTTGTTCATTACCTCCCGCGTGGGCCCAGCGCTGGACCCACGCGTAGCCTTTCGGGACATGATCCGCCGGTGTGTACTCTCTGTCCACGAAGTATCGTGCCTTTCAGGCAACGTACGCACCAACGACAGAGGGAAGGCCATGCGGCCGATGCGCTACACCTCCAGCGAGACGCTACCGCCGAAGATCGCCCGGGACCGGGACCACAACATCTACCTGGACCTGTACGCGCTGGAGCGGATCCGCGCGGCGCTCCAGCGCGAGCTGCGTCTGCGGCCCGGCCAGCGGAGCCTCGCACGGCAGATCGGCATCAGCCGCGGCAGCCTGCGGAAGTTCCTGGAGGACCAGAGCGTCCCCACGCTCGAAGTGCAGCACCAGCTCCAGGAGTGGACCAAGGACCGACCTGACGTGTGGACGCCCCCGGGCGCCGTGGCGCTGGCGCTCCTCGTGTTCGATCTCCCGCACCAGAGCCGCGGCGCGGCGCGCCTGCGCCTGGCGCGTCTGCTGGCGGACGTCCACGCCGAGGAGGGGCGCCCGGTCCCCGCCTGGCTCGCGCTGGAGCTGGAGACGTGAGCGACATCCTCCAGCTGCCGCCCCGGCCGGCAGGGACCCCACCGGTGCTCGCGTCTCCTGCAGGGCCGCGCGAGCCTCGCCAGCCGGGCACCCGCCCGGCCGCGGATCTCACCAGGCGCCCGCGCGAGATTCCTCCGCACTTCGGTTCCATCCTGGTAAGCGGCGGCTGAAATACCCCGCGTCATAGTATGGCGAGTATGGCGCGCCTCCCCGTGGTCTTGTATCCTGTCGCGTAAGGTCCGTTCTGCGACTTCCCGCCGCGTGCAACCATGGGGAAAAAGAGTCCGCCACGGCGTCCGGGCCGCCCGCACCACGTCACGCCCGCACCGAGGGCGCCCGACGTGGTGAGCACCACCCGGTCACTCAACGACGTGGCCGCCGCCGGCGGAGACCTCTGGGTCGTCCTCTGGCAGGCGCTTGGCGACGTGTGGTTGTGGTCGGACGTGCCCCAGGACCAGCGCGGCGAGCTCTTCGGCCCGTCCTCCCGGGAAGCCCGCGAGCGCGCGCTGCGCGCCCGCAGGGAAGTGCCACAGCTCACGGAGTCCCTTGGGACCTTCCACCTTCTCCGGAGCGCCCCGCAGGTCCTCGATGCCCCCCAGGTCGCCGAAGCCTGCGCCCGGGTGGCCCGATGGGCTGAGGAGGAATCGCTGATCGAGCTGGCCGCCTACTTCGCTGAAGGCGCGGCCGTGGTGGATCCGGAGGATCCGGCTCGGGCTAACGAGGCGGCGCGCCTTTGCCGACGCGCCAGCCTGAATCCTCGTGCCGTGGTGTGGTACGAGCGCGCGTTCAAGCTGGCGGTGCGCGCGCAAAGCCGCAGGGAGATCGTCGGGGCGCTGCTCGGCTACGGCGCACTCCTGTACGGGCTCGGCTTCTACGACCGCGCCCGACCATACTTCGAGCGGGTGGCTCGTTTCGCCGTCCGGACCGGGCGCCGCCGGACGGCCGCGGAGGCACACCACGACCTGATGGCCGTCTCGGCCGACGGTGGGGATCTCGGCCAGGCCGCGGAGCACGCGCGCCTGGCCGAAAGCTACTACCCACTGCACCACCCTCGACTGCCGTACCTGGTGCACGACTGCGCCGTCCTCCTCGTGCATCTGCACCACTACACCCCCGCGCTCCCCCTCGTGCGTCGGCTGCCGCCCTACTTCCCCCGACCGGAAGAGGCGACGCTGGTGTGGTCGACCGCCGCTCGGGCCGCCGGCGGCGCCGCGCAGCCCGCGCTCAACCAAGAGGCTGAGCGGAGGACGCTGGAACTGCTGGCGCTGTACGAGGAGCACGCAGCCGCGGCGCTGGTGAGCCTGTCCCACGGCGCCCGCGCCCTGGGAGACGACGCCCGGGCCACGCGCTTCGCTCACCTGGCGGTGGAGATCGCGAAGCGAAGGAAGGAGCGCGGCGAGGTGCAGCGGGCGCGCGAGGTCCTGATGCAGATCGAGCGCAAGGAGCCGGCGCCCGAAGAGGCACCGGCTCCCGAAGAACTCGCGGCGCTTGCGCGCCGTCTCGCGGCCAGGTTGCGCATGTGGAAGAGGCGGGACCCGCAGGCTCCGCCTGCTCTGCCCGGAGGAGACCCCCCGGGCTAGATACTCAGTGTCCGGAGCCGAACATACTGCCGCCACGCTCCGCCGTGGTGGTCGTAGTGGTCGTGTCGCCGGCCGTCTCCCCCATCGGGGAGGCGGCCGTTGTCGTGCTGGTGGTATCCGAGTCGGCCCGGTGCCCCGAGCCGAAGCCAAATCCGCCATCAAGCAGCGCCCGATCCGGGGCGGTGATCGCGGGGGTGGAGTCGCAGGCAGCGAGAGCGAGGCCCAGGGTGCAAGCCGCAAGGAGAGAGCGAGTAATCTTCATGGTGGTCTGTCCTTTTGAGGGGGGAGGGCGCTGGCCGCGCGCTGCAAACGTAAGCGCATCCGTCCCGAAACCGCCACGAACCGCCACCATCGTCGCAACCCTCTCTGGGCAGCCTCCGCGGTGGCCGCAGGTACCAGAAAGCAGCGGACCCGCGTCCGATACTCTGGACGCGGGCCCGCCACCTTGGGAGGGATTCTACCGTCAGTAGGGAGCCGTCCCCGTGCAGGCGCTGGCGTACTCGGAGGCCGTGAGCGAGCCATCGTCGACAACCCCTACCCTCAGGCTTACCCCGGGTCCGGCCGTACCGTTCTCGCCCCGCTGGGACGACGGGGAGAAAAGCCGTGGAGGAACCCATCGAGGAGGAGAGCATGCACGAGCTGGAGACGTACACCGTGGGCCCCACCGCGGCCGATCGGGCGGGGCTGATCCCTGTCGAGACGCCCGTCCAGGCCGTCGCCCGGCTGCTCCGGGAGACCCGCCTGCAGCGCGAGCGCGAGGCGGCCGGGCTGCCGTGGGACGTGGAAGCCTGAGCACAGGAGAGGGGGAGGGCGCCGCCGGCGCCCTCCCCCTCTCCTGTGTGCCCGTGCGGGGTAAGCCCAAACAGAGGCATCACCTACCCGCACACGGAGGCCCCATGCTGTTGTTGTACGTCGCTACCGCTGTCTTCCTCGTCTTCGCCGTGGCCGAGCTGGCCGTCCACGTCGCGCGCGCCGCGGCGCTGGAGATCGCCCGCGCGGACGGCCTGTCCCGGCGACAGAGCCGCATCATGCTCCCGCGCTGGAGCTCCACGCCGGCGTACGCCGGCGTGACCGTCGCGAAGCTCCTCACCGCCGCCTGGATCTACCAGGTGGAGAGCCCCACGGTGGCCGTGTTCCTGGTGCTCATCTCCATCAGCGCGAAGGCCCGCGTCAAGATCCCGGTTCACCCCTTCCTGCGGAGCTTCCGCCGCCAGCTCGGCCGGAACCTGGAGACCCTTCCCGTCGTGGGCCCTACGCGCCGCGTCCTGCAGGCGCTGGACGCGTGGGAGGCCCGCCACCCGGACGTCCCCCGCGCGGCCATCCGCGCCTCGATTCAGAGCGCGTAGCCGCTCCAGGAGTGTGACCCCCAGGGGGAGGGTGGAGACACCCTCCCCCTTCACGTGCGCTACTCCCGCGAGATGGGCGCGCCCGGGTCGAACTGCCCTTCAAGATCAACCGAGGCTTCCCCCTCCGGGTGGTCTGGATCCGTGACGGCTCCGCAGGTCAGCCAGCGGTAGTCCGGGTTCGGGTTCCGATCCAGGTCCGACACGAGCCCCGCCATGTAGGGGATCCAGTAGTCGAACTGGAATCGCCAGTCCCCGTCGAACGTCCCGGCCTCCACCACATTTGTCAGCGCGGCCGAGAAGACCATGGCGAACGCCCTGCTCGACGGAGCGTTCGTCACGATCCCCAGCCGGTCCCCCTCCTTGTACAACCTCACCGTCGTCTCCCGAGCCATCCTCTCCTCCCTGTTCACGGTCCACGGGGCCGCGGTGGACTGGCAAGAGCCACACCACCGGGCGGGCCGATTTACGGGGGTGCCAGGGCCCGCGCCTCTCCGAGATCGCGCGTCCTGGACGATCCTGGAGCGGCGGTTTCCCCGCTCCGCACCCCCGCGGCGCCCGCGGCCGCGCCGATCGGCGTGGTGATGGGGCCCGGCGCCAGGGGGACTGCCAGCGCTTCGGGCAGGTAGCGCAGCCCCATCAGGGCGGCGAGGAAGCCCAGCAGCAGGGCAAGTTCCCAGGGGGACAGGACGATCTCCGCGGCCTTGATCTTCATGTGTGGTCAGCTCCGGGGCAGTCAGCTCTCAGACGAGCCCACCACCCGCGGCGAGCTCCTGCCAGCACTATACCCGCCCCGGTGGGCCCGCCCCAAGAGGGGGGCCGATTGGCCCCCACCCCCAGGACTGATTTACCCCGTTTCGGCGCCTGGTGGATAGCCCGCCAGGCGTTGCCGTTGCTGGCTTTCTGGCTCCTCTCCCGCTCCGCGGTCCCGGGGTAAGCCGAAGAGGGGAGGCGCGTCGCCTTCCCGGTCTTCAGCCCTGGGAGAGTGCTATGAGGAAGGCAGGAATCGCCGCCGTGGTGGCCGTGCT
Organism: Gemmatimonadota bacterium; assembly: GCA_040752145.1. Lineage (GTDB taxonomy): Bacteria > Gemmatimonadota > Gemmatimonadetes > Longimicrobiales > Longimicrobiaceae > JAFAYN01. Next base: position 9,717 of record JBFMFL010000173.1, on the reverse strand, counting down.
CGGGTGCGCGCTGGCGCCGCCGGCGCACGCGCAGTTCGGCATCCCGCAGATCGTGATCGACCCCGCGGCCATCGCCAAGATCGTCGCCTCGGGACAGACGATGTGGCAGCAGTACCAGCTCGCGAAGGACATGGCTCAGCGCTTCGATCCGCGGTCCTGGAGGAGCTGGGCCGACCTGGTGAACAACTCCGACCAGTACGCCAACGCCGCGGGGCGCCTCGGCCTCGCCGCGGCTGAACTGAACCAGCAGTTCGAGGAGGCGTTCCCGGAGAGCCGGGGGTGGTTCCCGAAGACCATGGACAACCGCGCCACGGCCGCGCTGCGCGAGAGCGCGTTCGCGTCGCTGACCGGGAGCCAGCAGCGCTGGAAGGATCTCCAGCTCGCGTCGCGGTCGCTGACCCACCTGGAGGCGAAGGCGCGCGGCGCCGAGAGCCCCGTCCAGCTCGCGCAGATCCAGGCGGAACTCCAGGCCCGCGCGGACGCACGGCAGCTGGAGCTCCAGCGCGAGCAGATGGAGGCCAACCGCCTCGCCGCGGTGCGGAACGCCTTCGAGGCCGACGACCGGCAGGGCCGGGACGTGGCGCTCGCGCAGCTCCAGGTCCAGCAGCGCGTGCTGGGCGACCGGATGCGCGAGAGCGCCCAGCAGTGGCGGGCAGCCAACGACACCACCCGCTACCGTCCGCAGGGCGGCCGCCGGCACTTCGACGTGCAGCCCCTCCGACCATGATCCCGCCACGCCGGCGGGACGTGGGGACCCGGCCCGAGGACCGGGCCCCCACACTTTCCCGCTACCGCATCCTCGCCGCGGCCGCGCTGGCCATCCTCGCCGTCATCATCTCCTCCCTCCCCGCTACCGCCCAGGCACCGCAGGTAGAGGTCACCGGCATCCTGGACACCTTCGAAACTGCCTCCCAGGCGTGGCTGGGCGCCGCCCAGGGAGTCGGGCGTGCCCTCTTCAGCGTCCTGTGGCTCCTCGAGCTGGTGGTGTCCGGGTACTCGTGGGCGATCGACAAGGATGGCGTCGACGCGATTCTGCGTGAGCTGGCGGTGAAGGTCGTCGTCGCCGGCTTCATGTTCTGGATGGTCAGCAACAGCCACCCATGGCTCCGGAACCTGGTGAACGGCCTGGAGGCCGTGGGCGCCACCCTGCGGGCCGGGGCGGGAGCCCCGGTGATGGAGCCCGTGGACATCCAGTACGCGGCGATCCGCATCAACACCACGATCTGGGAGGCGATGCAGGACGTCCCTCCCGAGGAGGAGGCCCCGGGTGCGGCCGGCTCGCTCAACCCCATGACGGTCGCCACCAACGCGGTGCACAGCCTGGTAGAGGCCGCCAGGGGGACCGTCACGAAGATCATGGGGCTGCTGGTGATGTTCGCGACCATGATCGTGGTCTTCGTGAGCTACCTCGTCATCACCGCGCAGCTCGTCATCACGAGGATCCAGATGTACGTGATCCTCGGCGCGGCCCCCTTCTTCATGGCCTTCGGCGCCTGCCGCATCACGGCCGGCATGATGGACAGCTACCTGAAGTGGACGCTCCAGACCGGGGTGAAGCTGGCGCTCTTCCAGATGATGGTCGGGGTCGGTCTCCAGCTGACCCCACAGTGGGAGGCGGCGATCGTCGCGAGCATGACGCGCGGGCCCACCGGCGCGATCATCGTGGCCCTGCCGCTCCTCCTGCAGGTGCTCGCCGGCGTGGTGATCTTCGCATACCTCTGCTGGAAGATCCCCAGCGCCTTCGCCGGCGTCGTCACCGGAGATCTCCAGATCGGGTCCGCGAAGCTCTGGAGCCGCTGAGGGAGCCCGAAAGCAGCAGCCCCCGCCGAGCTGGAGCTCGGCGGGGGCTGCTGCTTGTCCGGGGGTTCTCCAGGAAGAGAAAACAGGACGCGGCGCGACCTGTCCTCTTGACAGGGTGGACACCGGGGTTAATATGTGCTCAACTCACGTCGCGGCATGACGCGACGTGCTTACAAGGAGGCGCCTATGGCCGTCGATCTACGGAAGCCGAAAACCCTCACCAGCGAGCAGGTGGCGGAGGTGCTGGGCGTCCCACAGCGCGCTCTGGTGCGCTACGTGGACGCCGGGCTGCTCCATCCCCACCGGACTCGCCTGGGGACCGGGAGCCGTGAGGTGTTCGACTGGAGCGAGAGGGACGTGCAGGAGGCGAGGGTCGCGGTTGCGCTGGTGCGCGATCTCGGCCTCAGCTTCGAGCGCGCGGCGCCCCTGATGGAGCAGATCCGGCAGCTCGAGGACCTGACGCAGCCGGTGTATCTCCAGATCGTCGGACCGCTGGAGCCGGGTGACTCTTTGCAACTCGGGGTCACCTCGAAACCGAAGAACCCAGAACAGACACTGTTGCCGCTCGCGCTGGCCTCCTAGCCAGAGGACCAGCATAAAAGCGAAAGACCCCGCGGGAGCCACCCCGGGGGTCTTTCAGAAACTCTCCTGCGTCTTGCCAGGCGCGTCAGGAGAAGTCTGTCCGTGCACCGGAAGATAGCGCGCGCCCATAAGGTGCGCAAGACCGCACGCGTGCGTGCGGGGTACACTGCTTTTCGGGTCCCATTGGGCCCGGGCCGGCGCCTATGAGCGCCGCCGCCCAGCTCGCCCTCCCAGTCCTCCCGGAGGCGCCCTCGTTCGACGGGGCGCGTCCCCTCTTCCGGGTCCCCTCCGCCAGCAAGATCCGCAGCGAGCCGGCCACCCGCGGCCTGGCTCCGGTCTACCAGCGCTCGCTCCGCATCCTCCTCGAGCAGATGCAGTGGACGGGCGAGCTCGCCGGCGCGTCGCAGCTCCAGGTCGGGCTGCTGATCGCCGGCGGCCGCGACCGTCGCAGCAGGAAGGAGTGCACCGCGGAGGAGTGGGCCCGCATCTGCCGCGCGGCGCGCCGGCTCGCCATCCGCCACCTGGCCGAGCTGGAGTCGGCCGGGCTGATCGACCGTCAGCCCACCAGCAACGACTACGGCGGCCGCGGGCAGAACGTCTACGTTCTGGGGAAGCTCGCCCAGGAGATCCTGGAGTTTTTCAACGTCCCCCCCAGTGACACCGGCGTCACTCCTATCCAGTGTAGTGTTCGGGATGGTCGTACGACCATCATAAGCGCCGCCGCGGGCGGTAAGCCGGTCGATAAACGCCCGGGGGAACAGCAACGGCAGGCAGTTCAGGGGGAGCGGCCCCGGCGCTCCCGGCGCGCGATGCACCCCCTGCTGGCCGAGATCTCCGCGGCGCTGCCCTGGGAGCTCACCGAGGCTGACGTAAACACCCTCAACGCCGTCGCCTGGTGCTGGCTCGAGGAGCTGCGCCCCGTCCTGGTGGAGACCTCGCGCCGCGTGGGCCGCTGGGAGGAGCGTCCCGAACGCCTGGGGGCGGCCGTGCGCTGTGATGCCGTCGCCTACCTGGTGGAACGTGGGCTGCCCATCCCCGAACCCCTCCGCGGCGTGGCCGTGGGGGAGGCGGCCCACCAGCGCGCCCGGGCGCTGATCGCCTCGCGCGGCGAGCCGCTGGCCGCCCCCGTGGACGACGTGGATCCGGAGGAGCAGGCCCGCGAGGCCCGGGTGCGCCGGGACGGTGAGAAGCCGGCGCCACTCGGCAGCCTTCTCGCCCGGGTGGCCGGCGCCCTGGGCGTGAGCGCCCACGTGCCGGCTGATCCGGAGGAGGATCCCGACGAGCAGCACGACGTGGAGGACCCTGGAGTCGCCGGGGTGGGCCCGGTCGAGGTCCTGGGCGTGTCGGTTACGGATCGTGACGGCCGCGTGCTCTGGAGCGCGACCGAGGAGGAGGTGGACCGCCGGTTCTGGAGCTACACGCACACCATGCGCGCCCTGATCCGGAGCCGTGGCGAGGGAATCCCCGAGGAGGAGGTGGACCAGGCGTCCGAGGAGTGGGTGCACCGGGCGGCCGGGGACATCGCCGGCGCCGGGGCGTGGGCCCAATGGCGGGTGCGCGCAGCGCTGCGCGAGCTCCTGCAGATCCCCGACCCCCTGCAGCCCGATCCGGAGCCCCAGGACCAGGACGGACCCGCCGCGGTGCCCGACGTGGGCGCGATCTCCGCGCAGCTCGCCGCCAGCATGGGGTTGCCGCAGGGCCGTGTGACCACGCCGACGCGGGAGGTCAACTCGTTCCCGCCGGCGGCGAGGACGGCCACCGCGGAGACCTGGCGGGCCCAGCTCGCGGCGCTCCGCCAGGAGTGGCAGGCCGAGTTTGGCGAGCAGATATGAGTGCACCCCAACCCCCAGGGAGACCCGTGTACGACTGGCGCACCGATCCGGAGTTCTGGCTGCAGGACGGGCGGGACGGCCGCCCCGGGTTCTGGCTGGATGCCGCGTACCAGGAGGCGCAGAACCTCCGCACGGAGGAGCTGGAACGCCTCATCACCGACTACGAGGTGGACGCGGGCCCGTACGAGCCAGGGACCCGTGTGGCGTGGTACGACGTAGGGGGGCCCCCACGCGAGCGCCCCGCGGTTTGGTGGCGCACGTGGCCGCTGGAGGGGCTGGTGGCGGCGCGGGAAGGGCGGCGCTACTGGATCGCGCTGCGCGACCAGAGCGTGTTCACGGGGCAGGTCGTGGAAGTGGACGCCACGGTGTCCGACGTCTGCATGGCCCGCCTGTCCGCCTTCTTGGACGAAGGCACGTGAGGGCTCCAGTCCCGAGTAGAGGACACGGGGCCGAGCGGAGCAGATGGGAGGCGGCGCTGGTCCCGCCGCCCGCATGGCTTGTGAGCGGGGGTAGCGGGACATAGAGTGCGGCAGGATTCGGAACGTCCAGTTTCGGCACCACAACTCCTTCGCATAGGGAGGTCGGCGATTGCCCGGCCAGATAACTACAGTGGGTTAGATGGAAATCTGGCTACTTAACAGATAGTTAGGCCGCTGGGCAAGCATAGCGGCAGCCGCAGCCGGTGACGCTGCGGCTACCGAACGTTCTTCACCGCCTGTGCTGTCTCAGCCTGGCAAGCGCCGGACTGCCAGTCGCTACGAAGCCCGCCCGCACTCCAGCCAAGTCTTCCAGTCATCCCGGGGGGAGTTGGCGATCATTATTTTTGGTAATTGCCGCTTTTACGAGAGTTCCCCCGACGGAGACAGCGGTGCTCGCAATCGCCGGCCCGAGTTCCTCACCAGCATCGGCTACCGTTTCAAGGACTCGCTCCGCGCGACGATCTGCCTCGAGACTCGCGGAGGACCAGTCTCCACCGTTCCGCGCAGCCTCAATTGGGACAGAAGCAAAATATACCACTCCCCCAACTACCCCACCAACGACTTCTCCGACAAAGCGGCCGAACTTATTCAGCACTCCCATGGCTCACCCTTACGGTTGAAGAAATGACAGATAAGGATGCGTACAGTAACCGTCGCAGACAAAGCATCGCAAGCACAAACATCTGGCGGGGGCATAGTCGCTTGGCCAATTACGCATAAGCGACTGTTCGCGTTCATCTTCTGCTTCCAAGGGTCGCCGCGCCCGGCCTAACAATCGGCTGCAGGGGATGCGGGGCCTTGCATGCTTTTGGCCGAACGAAAGTCTTGCGCGCCGGCCCCGCACCCCTGACCCTTGGGGCGTTCGGCGGCGGGCAGAAATCTCTGAACAACCGGGTGACTACATGGGCATTGCGAAATGGCTGGCGAGGCGTGGAGCTGTCGGTGGCACGGCCCGTTGGGCTGCGAACGGGTACAAGTTCTTTCGCCAGCGTCACCCGGACCCGCAGGACTTCAGCGACAGCCAAGTTTTCCGCCTTATGATCGTCACCCGTTACGAGACGCTACCTAACGCGCATGCAGAGAGGTCTCTGCTCCAGCTTGCCGATCAGGTGCTGGGTCTGCGTGGTCTCGTGGCCGCGATCCTGAGCGTCGAGGCAGGGTTCACCGAGAACACTCCCGAGGCACAGGCGATGTTCCTTGACGTCATTGCTGAAGAGTTGGAGAACGCAGGATTGGCTGAACAAGCAATCTATGGGGCGAAAGGTTGAGGCTCGCGGCGTTACTCCCTACAAGTTGCGTAGTTGGAGCGGGGACGTGAGCAGCAGCCCAGCCAACGGCGTCTGCCGTACTTCTGCCGCGGCATCCGCGCGCCGAACAAGGCGTTGCAGGCGACGTGCGGCCGGGCATTGTTTTGGAGGCAAGGATCGTCAGGCCACACGCGCCTGAACTTGGTCGTTCGGCGGCTCCGTTCGGGCTGCCACACGGGTTGCATATAGCGCGTGTCCTACAGCACTCCACCTCTCGCGGACAGTCCATGATTCACCGACTCTGTGTTCTTGTGGCCGTCCTTGCGTTCGCTGCATGTAGCACGAGCAGCAGCCTGGAGGTGTCCGACCGCAACCTACAGGTTGCAAGGCTGGTCAACTCCGGTGCGTTACGAGAGCTACCGGACAGGGAAGCGGTTCTCGGCTTGGTGCGCCCGGGAATCAACCAAGCCCTCGCGCAGGAGGGCTTGCAGCCCGCATTCGAAGAGAACTGGATCGTAGTGCAGAAGGATGGCCACGTTATCGTCAGCGGCAGCACAATGCGATCACGATCTGAAATCGTCGCATTCATGTTTGTGATTTCGAGAGGCAGAGAGGTGTACTCGGAGATTGGCCGAAAGGAGTTCGGCAGATTCCCGACAACGCTCGACCTCGATTAGTCTGGACACCGCGCTGCGTCGGCGAGTTAAAGAGCTGGCCGAGCAGTGGCGGCGGGGCAGGTAGGAACAGACCAGGGGATGCGGGGCTTCCGGTGCCAACGGCGACTCACCGACCCTTGTGACTTCCCGACTATTCGTGCGGTGAGCCCGCCTCTACTGCAGCTGACGGACTGTCGTCCCTGAGTGGAGCCAACGAAACGGCCCCCGCCGCGCTCCAGCGCGGCGGGGGCCTTCGTATGTGGACATCGTCAGGCGACCGGCGTCGCGGTGTCGTCGAAGTCCGGTAGCTCCGGCAGTTCCGGGAACTCCGGCAGCGCGGGGATGCTGAACACCTGGATCCGCGTGGCTTCCTGCCCTTCCTCCTCGTGGAGCGGGTTGGGATCGAAGCGGCCCGCGAACTCCGGCTCGGCGAAGTACCGGAGGCGCCGCGCCATCAGCGGCCGCTTCCCGGTGAAGAACAGCAGCTGCTCGCCCCTGGCCGGGTCCATCGCCAGGATCTCCGAGGCGAACATGAGCCGGCGCCCCTTCTCCGACGTGTTCTCGCCGCGCTGCCTGGTGGCCACCAGGTCGGTCAGCTTGTGGCTGTCGCCGGCGTTGGAGCCCCGCGTCAGGATCGTCGCCTCGCCCATGCGCTCGGACAGGTACTCCGCGGTGTAGTTGTCCGCGGTCCCGAACGCCTGCAGCACCGCGGCATTGGAGACGAACGACTTCCACGAGTCGCCGTACAGGCGCTCGAGCTGCGAGAAGTCCTGGACCAGCAGCCAGAACGTCACCCCGTAGCCGCGCAGCAGCGTGTAGTCCCGCTGGATGTTCGCCATCTTCCCCATGTTGGCGAACTCGTCCGGGATGATGAGGATGCGGTGCCCGCCGGCGGGCTTGCCCGGGACCCGCGTGGTGGCGAGCAGCGAGCAGCCGATCATGAGCCGCTTCCACGGCTTGTAGCTGTCGATCCGCGTGGGCGGCAGGATCAGGTAGAGCGTCACCCGGTCGCGCTTCAGGTCCAGGATGTCGAAGCTGGACGAGCTGAGGATGCGCCGCATCCTGGGGGAGTCCAGGAAGTGGGTGTGCGTCTTCGCGCTGGTGATGATGTTGTTCTTGGTGCGCTGATCGGCGCCGAGCAGGTTGTTGGCCGTGCGCGCCACCACCCCGTCGCAGGCGGTGGACTCCGCCATGTGCTTCAACACCAGCTCCCACTCCGGCGCTGGCAGCGTCAGCAGCTCGCGCACGCGCGGCAGCGAGCGCCGGGTCCCCACCTCCGAGGCGCACACGTGGAGGATCAGCCCCGCGAGCAGCGCCTTGGCCTCCCGGTCCCAGAACTCCCCGCCGTCGCTCTTGGAGTCGGCCTCCGAGACGACCAGCATCTCGGCGATCATCTTGGCGTCGTCCAGGGCGTCGAGGCCGGTGTGGTCCACCAGGTCCAGCGGGTTGTAGCACGCGTCCGCGGCGGGGATCCCGTACTTCGTCTGCCACGCCTCCGACACCACCCCGAAGGGATCGAGGCCGTAGACCGCATGGCCCTCCGACCGGCGCTGCCGGGCCGTGACGGCGTAGTTCTCCCCCTTGATGTCGTTGACGACGGCGCTCCCCGGGTGGACCAGGAGGTTGGGAATCACCACGCCGACCCCCTTCCCGGTCCCCGTCGGCGCCACCGTGAGCACGTGGCCCTCCGCGGGGAGCCGGATGAACTGGCCGCCCGGCTCCATCCCCCGGCCGAGGATCAACCCCGAGCCGCCGTAGAACTCCGCGGCGCTCGCCCAGCTCGCGGTGCCGTGGGTGCCGGTCTCGACCGCCTCCACCTGGGGGACGGAGGGGAGCGCGAACGCGTCCGCGGGCGCCGCCTTCCTCCGCCTGCCGATCCACTTCACCAGCGCCACCGCGGCGAACACCACCAGGACGACGGACAGGAGGCTGGCCCCGAGACCGCCGCCCACCGTGGTCGGCGCTCCCCCCGCCGCGTTCGCAGCCGCGGCCGCCGCCTCGGGGTTGCTGGCGCCGCCCGCGCGCCAGAAGGCGATCGTCTTGGAGAGGTAGGGCAGGGACATGGCGAGGCTGAGCGCCGGCGGCGTGAGAATCGCCCAGGCTGCGGACTTCGCCACCCCCGGGCCGCCTGTTCCCCTGTACCACTTCCGGTAGACGATGGCCGTGGCCGCGATGCAGTACCACCCGCCCATCCCCACCCCGAACGCCGTCTTCTGATCGGTCCCCGGGAACAGCTCCATGATGCCGGCGCCGATCGCCATGCCCGGGACGACGACGATCCCCACCAGCATCCCGAGTCCCAGGGCCAACAGTACGAATCGGATCATTCGGCGAGCACTCCGGAGGGGGTGGCGACCAGCGTGTGGGGGGCGATGCGGGCGAGCGTGTCCGGGGCGCGCTCCCGGAGGATTTGGACGAACTCCGGGGGGAGCACGTCCGGCTCCTCCTCGGGGACGGGCAGCTCGGCCGGGGCGGCCGCCGGCGCCTCCGGAGGAGTCCAACCCTCCCGCCGGGCCCGCTTCACCAGCTCGCGGCCGGCGGCTTCCAGCTGCGCGGCGTCCTCGATCAGCGCCAGCCCCAGGGCGCCCACGTGCTCCGGCGTGGGGGTGAAGCCGCCGCGATCGGCGTCCCGGCGCCACCCGGTGAGCGCGTGCGGCGTCACGTCCAGGCGCTCGGCGAGCTGCCCCGCGGTGCGGCCGTACGCCAGCTCGAGGCCGCGCTGCACCAGGTCCTTCGTCGGCGGCGAGCCCTCCGGCTTTTTCTGCTTTTTTGCTTGGGCCATCGTCCGGTCGGTGGGGAGGGGTGAACCGGAGGAGAGTATCGGCGGGACTACGGAAGAACCATAGCGCGACCGACACTCACCAGCAAGGCAGGTACTACGGATACGTGTAAGCGTACCCCAGAGCCGCCGCCCTGGAGCGGCTACGGTGCAGCCGTAGCCGCTCCAGTCAGGTCCCCGGCGGTGCACTCCGGCAGAGCCGTAGCGCGCTCTCCCGCGCGGCGCGGGGGGACGCTACGGCTGCGCCGTAGGCGTCCGCCCCGGCCGCTGCGGGGTATGCACTATGGGGGAGCCGTAGCACCACCAGCAGCCGGCCCGAGGCCGGCGCTACGGCTCCGCCGT
>JBFMFL010000172.1:0-14630 GCA_040752145.1 Gemmatimonadota bacterium | reverse complement strand
CCTGGAGGAGGCCGCCGCGCCGCTACCCTGGAGCACGTACGCCAGCGACCCGCTGGCGAGCCGGCGCGGCCGCCGGCTCCCCGCGGAGCTGCGCGCCTGGCTGGGGGAGCGGCTGCCGGAGCACATGGTGCCCGCCGCGGTGGTGGTGCTGGAGACGCTTCCGCTCACCCCCAACGGCAAGGTCGACCGCCGTGCCCTCCCCGCGCCGGAGACCATGGCGCCGGACGAGGGACGCCGGGCGCCGCGGACCGCCGTCGAGGAGGTGCTGGGCGGGATCTGGGCGACGGTGCTGGGGCTGGAGCGGGTGGGCGTGGAGGACGGCTTCTTCGACCTCGGCGGGCACTCGCTGCTGGCCACGCAGGTCGTCTCGCGGGCGCGGCGGGCGTTCGGCGTCGAGGTGCCGCTGCGGACGCTCTTCGAGGCGCCCACCCTGGGCGCGCTGGCCGCCCGCATCGAGGCGCTGCTCGGCGCCGGGACCCCGCCCGCCCCCCCCATCGTGCGGGTCCCGCGCGACGGCATGGAAGGGCTGCCGCTGTCGTTCGCGCAGCAGCGGCTGTGGCTGGTGGACCGCATCGAGCCGGGCGGCTCCGCGTACAACATGCCCGCCGCGCTGCGCCGGCGCGGCCCGCTGCAGCCGGGGGCGCTGCGGGCCGGCCTCCGCGAGCTGGTGCGGCGCCACGAGGTGCTGCGCACGGTCTTCCGGGAGCGCGACGGCGTGCCGGTGCAGGTGATCGGCCCGCCGGCCCCGGTGCCCCTGCCGGTGGTGGACCTGGCACGCCTCCCCGCCGGAGAGGGGGAGCGGCAGGCGCAGCGGCTGGCCCGGGCGGAGGCGCTGCGGCCGTTCGACTTGGCGCGCGGGCCGCTGCTGCGGAGCACCCTGCTGCGCCTGGGCGAGAGCGACCACGTGCTGTGCTTCACCCTGCACCACGTCGTCGCCGACGGCTGGAGCGTGGACGTGCTGACCCGCGAGGTCGCCGCGCTCTACGCCGCCTTCGGCCGGGGCGAGCCGTCGCCGCTGCGCGAGCTGCCGGTGCAGTACGCCGACTACGCCGTCTGGCAGCGCGGCTGGCTCAGCGGGGCGACCCTGGAGGCGCAGCTGGATTTCTGGCGCGCCCGCCTGGCCGGGGCCCCGCCGCTGCTGGAGGTCCCGGTCGACCGCCCACGCTCCGCGCCCCCGGGCGAGCGCGGGGGAACCCACCCGTTCGCGCTCCCGGCGGGGGTGACACGGGGACTGCGGGAGCTCTCCCGCCGCGGCGGAGCCACGCTGTTCATGACCGTGCTGGCGGGCTGGCAGGCGCTGCTCTCCAAGTATTCGGGGCAGGAGGACGTGGTCGTGGGCAGTCCGGTCGCGGGTCGGAGCCGCCATGAAGTGGAAGGACTGATCGGGTTCTTCGTCAACGTGCTCCCCCTGCGCACCGACCTGGGCGGTGATCCGAGCTGGGAGGACCTGCTGGCGCGGGTCCGCGAGGGGGCGCTGGGAGCGTACGGCCACCAGGACGTGCCTTTCGAGCAGCTGGTGGAGGAGCTGGTCACCGACCGGAGCCTGACGCACGCGCCGCTGTTCCAGGTGGTCTTCGCGCTGGAGCGGGGGCTTCCCCGCGACGAGCGGATGTCGCTGGGCGGGATCGACCTGGAGCCCTTCGACACGGGGTCGGGTGTGGTCCGCTTCGACCTGAACCTGACGCTGACCGACGCAGGCGGAGCGCTGGCGGGGCGGCTGGTCTACCGGGAAGCCCTCTTCGACGCGGCCACCGTGGAGCGGATGGCGCGCCACCTGGAGACCCTGCTGGAAGCGATGGTGGCCGGGCCCGGCCGGAGGCTCTCGGAGTCGTCGCTGCTGAAGGCGGACGAGCGGGATCGCCTGCTGCGCTCGTGGAACGGGGCGGACACCGGGTACGCGGGCGACCGCTGCCTGCACGAGCTGGTGCACGCGCAGGTACGGCGGACGCCGGAGGCTCCGGCCCTGCGCTTCGAGGGGGAGAGCATCAGTTACGAGGCGCTCTACCGGCGCGCGTGCCGGCTCGCCCACCTCCTCCGGGAGCGGGGGATCGGCCCCGAGCGGCGGGTGGCCATCTGCATGGAGCCGGCCCCGGAGATGGTCGTCTCCGTGCTGGGCGTGCTCCTGGCCGGGGGCGCGTACCTCCCCGTCGACCCGGAGCTTCCCTCCGAGCGGCGGGACTTCGTGATCGGGGACGGCGGTACCGTCCTGCTGCTGACGCAGACGGCGCTGGCCGGGCGCCTGGCCGGCTGCGGCGTGCCGGTGCTGTGCGTGGACGCCGAGGCGGAGACGATCGGCCGGCGGAGCGCGGCCGTGCCGGCGAGCGGGGTGGATCCGCGCAACCTGGCGTACGTCATCTACACCTCCGGCTCCACCGGTCTCCCCAAGGGAGTCGCGGTGGAGCATGCCGGGGTGGGGAACACCGTCCTGGAACTGGCCCGCGTCTACGACGCCCGCCCGGGAGACCGCCACCTCCTCTTCGCGCCGCTGCACTTCGACTCCTCGGCGGGCGACATCTTCCTGGCGCTCGCCAGCGGGGCGACGCTGGTGGTGGCGCGGCGCGGCGCGATGCTCCCCGGGGAGGAAGGGCTGCTGCGGGTGCTGCGCGAGGAGCGGATCACGCACCTCAAGACGACCTCCTCGGCGCTCGCGGCCCTGCCGTGGGGACCGCTGCCGGAGCTGCGCAGCATCGTCACGGGCGGGGAGGTGTGCACGGCGGAGCTGATCCGCACCTGGGGGCAGGAGCGCAGCTTCTTCAACGGGTACGGGGCGACCGAGGCGAGCATCCGCACGACGAGCACGCGCTACACGGACCCGGAGCGGGACCCGCCCCTTGGGCACCCGGCGCCGAACACCCAGCTCTACCTGCTGGACGGGGCGCTGGAGCCGGTGCCGTTCGGAGTGGCGGGGGAGATCTACATCGGCGGCGCGGGAGTGGCGCGCGGGTACCTGGACCGGCCGGAGCTGACGGCCGAGCGGTTCCTCCCGGACCCGTACCGCGGGATCGCGGGGGCGCGGCTGTACCGGACGGGAGACAAGGGGCGCCGCCGCCCCGATGGAGAGGTGGAGTTCCTGGGGCGGGTGGACTTCCAGGTCAAGGTCCGCGGGTACCGCGTGGAGCCGGGAGAGATCGAGGCCGCCCTGCGCGCGCACCCCGCGGTGCGGGAAGCCGTGGTGCTGCTGCGCGGCGACGCGGGCCACGATCCTCGCCTGGTGGCGTACGTGGTCCCGGAGGAGGGGGCGCGCGTCGCCGCCCCGGAGCTGCGCGGGCTGCTGGGGACCCGGCTCCCGGAATACATGGTTCCCGGCGCGTACGTGGTCCTGGAGCAGTTCCCCCTCGACCCCAACGGAAAGCTGGACCGCCGCGCCCTCCCGGCTCCGCGGTGGGAGGGCGAGGAGGCGTACGAGGCGCCCTCCACCGCCACGCAGGAGCTGCTCTGCGGGATCTGGGCGGAGGTGCTGGGGAGCGAGCGGGTCGGGACGCGGGACAGCTTCTTCGAGCTGGGCGGCCACTCGCTCCTGGCGACGCAGGTCGTCTCCCGCGTGCGCCGGGTCTTCGGAGTGGAGGTCCCGCTGCGGGCGCTCTTCGAGGCGCCCACGGTGGCCGGTCTGGCGGAGCGCGTCGAGACGCTCCGGCACGCCGGGACCCCCGACGCGGGGCCCAGGCTGGAGCGCCTTCCCCGCGGGCAGCCGCTGCCGCTCTCCTTCGCGCAGCGGCGGCTGTGGACCGTGGACCGGCTGGAGCCGGGGAGCGCCGCGTACAACATGCCGTACGCGCTGCGGCTCCGGGGCGTGCTCGACGCGGCGGTGCTGCGGCGGAGCCTGGACGCGCTGGTGCGGCGGCACGAGACGCTCCGCACCGTCTTCGCGGAGGTGGACGGCGTGCCGGTGCAGGTGGTGCGCGACGCGGCGCCGGCCGGGCCGGGGACGGTCGACCTCCGGCGCCTCCCGGCGGAGGCGCGCGGGGGCGAGGCGCGCCGGCTCGCCGGCGAGGAGGCGCTGCGGCCGTTCGACCTGTCGCGCGGGCCGCTGCTGCGGAGCGCCCTGCTGCGGCTGGGCGACCGGGAGCACGTGCTCTGCTTCACGCTGCACCACGTCGTCAGCGACGGGTGGAGCACGGGCGTGCTGGTGCGGGAGGTCGCGGCCCTGTACGGCGCGCTCGCCCGGGGGGAGGCACCGGAGCTGCCGGAGCTGCCGGTGCAGTACGCGGACTACGCGGTCTGGCAGCGGGGGTGGCTGCGGGGCGAGGTGCTGGAGGCGCAGCTCGCCTGGTGGAAGGAGCGCCTGGCGGGGGCGCCGCCCCTGCTGGAGATCCCCACGGACCGCCCGCGCGGGGCGGGGCGGGACGCGCGGGCGGAGCGCCACGCCTTTGTCCTGGGGGCGGAGCCGACCCGCCGGCTGCGGGAGCTGGGCCGGCGGGAGGGCGCCACGCTCTTCATGACGGTGCTCGCCGGGTGGCAGGCGCTGCTGGGCCGCCATGCCGGGCAGGACGACGTGGTGGTGGGGACCCCGGTGGCGGGGCGCTCGCGGGTGGAGCTGGAGGGGCTGATCGGCTTCTTCGTCAACCTCCTGCCGCTGCGGGCGGACCTGGGCGGAGATCCCACCTGGGGCGAGCTGCTGGGGCGGGTGCGGGAGCAGGCGCTGGGGGCGTACGCCCACCAGGACCTCCCCTTCGAGCGCCTGGTGGACGAGGTGGTGGACGAGCGCACCCTCGCGCACGCGCCCCTCGTCCAGGTGGCGTATTCCCTCGCGCGGGCGGTCGAGATCGAGAAGACGTCGCTGGGCGGCGTGGAGCTGGAGCCCGTCGGCGCGGTCGAGGAGGCCGCCAAGTTCGACCTGCACCTCTCGCTCTCCGACACGGGGGACGTCCTGGGCGGAGCGCTGCTCTACCGCAAGGCGCTCTTCGAGCCGGCGACGATCGCGCGGATGGCGGGGCACCTGGAGATCCTGCTGGAGGCCATGGCGGCGGACCCCGCCCGGCGCCTCTCCGGGGTGCCGCTGCTGCGCGGGGCGGAGCGGGAGCAGGTCCTGGAGGCGTGGAACCCCGCCCCCACCGGGATCCCCCACGCTTCCGTGCACGAGCTCTTCGCCGGGCAGGCGGCGCGCAGCCCCGACGCCGCCGCGGTCGTGTTCCGCGGCGGGTCGCTCACCTACGCCGAGCTCGACCGCCGCGCCAACCGGCTGGCGCACCACCTCCTCCGCCTGGGCGTCGCCCGGGAGGAGGGCGTGGGGGTGTGCCTGGAGCGCGGCCCCGAGCTGATCGTGGGCGTCCTGGGCATCCTCAAGGCCGGCGCCGCCTACGTTCCGCTCGACCCCTCCCACCCCGGGGAGCGGCTGCGGGAGGTCCTGGCCGACGCGGGGGCCGGCGTGGTGCTCACCGCCGGCGGCGCCGGCGCGCGCCTGCCGGCCGGCGCCCGCGTGGTGCGGCTGGACGCGCCCGGGACCGCCGCGGCCCTGGCCGCCATGCCCCCGGGCGCGCCCCCCGCCCCGACCGATCCGCTGCAGCTGGCCTACGTGGTCTACACCTCCGGGTCCACCGGGCGCCCCAAGGGCGTGGCGGTCCCCCACCGGGCCGTCGTGCGCCTGGTGCGCGGCACCCGCTACGTCGCCTTCGGACCCGGGGAGCGCATCGCGCAGCTGTCCAACCCGGCCTTCGACGCGGCCACGTTCGAGATCTGGGGCGCGCTCCTCAACGGGGGGTGCGTGGTCGTCGTCGGGCGCGACGTGGCGCTCTCCCCGGCCGACCTCGCCGCGGAGCTGCGCGAGCGGCGCGTGAGCACGCTCTTCCTGACGACGGCGCTGTTCAACCGCATCTCGCGCGACGCGCCGGGCGCGTTCTCGACGCTGCGGCACCTGCTCTTCGGCGGGGAGGCGGTCGATCCGGAGAGCGTGCGCCGGGTCCTGGAGAGCGGGGGCCCGGAGCGGCTGCTGCACGTGTACGGGCCCACGGAAACGACCACGTTCGCCGCGTGGCACCGGGTGCGGAGGGTGGAGGCCGGGGCGGCGACCGTGCCGATCGGGGCGGCGCTGGGCAACACCGTCCTGTACGTGCTGGACGCGGACGGGGAGGCGGTGCCGCCGGGGGTGGCGGGGGAGCTGTACGTGGGGGGCCTGGGGCTGGCGCGGGGGTATCTGGGGCGCGCGGGACTGACGGCGGAGCGGTTCGTCCCGGACGCGTACTCCGGGGAGGCGGGGGCGCGCCTGTACCGGACGGGGGACCGGGTGCGGTGGAACGGCGGGGGAGCGGTCGAGTTCCTGGGCCGCGCGGACGCGCAGGTGAAGATCCGCGGCTTCCGGATCGAGCCGGGGGAGGTGCAGGCGGTGCTCCTGGAGCAGGAGCGGGTGCGCGAAGCGGCCGTGGTGGTGCGGGAGGACGGGGGGGAGAAGCGGCTGGTGGCGTACGTGGTGGGCGACGCGGCGACCTCGGCCGCTGAGCTCCGGGCGGAGCTGGGGAGGCGGCTGCCGGAGTTCATGGTGCCGGCGGCGGTCGTGCTGCTGGAGGAGCTCCCGCTCACGCCGCACGGCAAGGTGGACCGGCGCGCGCTCCCGGCCCCCCGGTGGGGAGGCGACGCGGCGGCGTACGCCGGGCCGGCGACGGCGGTCGAGCGCCTGCTGTGCGCGATCTGGACGGAGACGCTGGGGGTGGAGCGCGTGGGGACGGCGGACAGCTTCTTCGACCTGGGCGGCGACTCCATCCTCGCCATCCAGGTGGTCTCCCGCGCCCGCCGGTACGGGCTGAAGATGACGCCGCGGCAGCTCTTCGAGCGCCCCACGGTCGCGCGGCTGGCGGAGGTCGTGGAGCCGGCGGGGTCCGGGACCGACGCGCCGGAGGGCCCCGTCGCGGGACGGGCTCCGCTGACGCCCGTCCAGCACTGGTTCCTGGCCCGGGAGCAGCCCGCGCCGCACCACTTCAACCAGGCCGTGCTGCTCACTCCCCGCGACGCGCTGGACCCGCTGCTGCTGGACCCCGCCATGGCCGCCCTGGAGGCGCACCACGACGCGCTGCACCTCCGTTTCCGGCGGGGCGAGGACGGCGCCTGGACGCAGGCGCACGCCGGGGTCGGGGACCGCGCCCGGGTGGGGGTCCTCGACCTGGCGCGCCTGCGGGAGGAGGAGCGGAGCAGCGCGCTGGAGACGGCGGCCGGGCAGGTGCAGCGCAGCCTGCACCTGGAGCGCGGACCGCTGCTGCGGACGGCGCTCTTCGACCTGGGCGAGGGTGGGCAGCGGCTGCTGCTGGTGGTCCACCACCTGGTGGTCGACGGGGTGAGCTGGCGAATCCTGCTGGAGGACCTGGAGACGGCGTACGCGCAGCTCGCGCGCGGCGAGGCCGTGCGCCTGCCGGCGAAGACCACGTCGTGGGGGACGTGGGCCGAGCGCCTGGCCGGGCACGCCCGGTCCGCGGCGGTGGCGGAGGAGGCGGCGTACTGGACGGCGCAGGCCGCGAAGAAGGTGGCGCCGCTGCCGGTGGACGACTCGGAAGGGGCGAACACCGGGGCGGAGGCGCGGTCGGTGGCGGTGCGGCTGGGACCGGAGGAGACGGATGCGCTCCTGCGCGAGGTGCCCCGGGCGTACCGGACGCAGATCGACGACGTGCTGCTGTGCGGCCTGGCGCGGGCGCTCTCGCGGTGGGCGGCCGTGCGGCGCATCCGGGTGGACCTGGAGGGGCACGGGCGCGCGGAGGAGCGGGTGGAGGGGGCGGACCTGTCGCGCACCGTGGGCTGGTTCACGAGCGTGTACCCCGTCGTGCTGGAGCTGCCCGGGGGGGGAGACGCGGGCGCGTCGCTCAAGGCGGTCAAGGAGCAGCTGCGAGCCGTGCCGGGGAAGGGGACGGGGTACGGGCTGCTGCGCCACCTGAGCGGGAGCGAAGCGGGCGCGGAGCTGGCGCGCGCGGCGGAAGCGGAGGTGGTGTTCAACTACCTGGGACAGTTCGACCCGACGGTCTCGGCGGAGGCGTTCTTCGCCTTCGCGCCGGAGTCGGCGGGCGCGCCGCAGGACCCGCGCAGGCGCCGCAGCCACCTCCTGGCGGTGAGCGGCGCCGTGCGCGAGGGGTGCCTGGAGCTCCGGCTCGGCTACTCGGGGGCGGTGCACCGCCGGGCGACGATGGAGCGCCTGGCGGAGCGGTATGCCGCGGAACTGCGGGAGCTGGTCGCGCACTGCCGCGGCGTGGAGGCGGGCGGCTGCACGCCCTCGGACTTCCCGCTGGCGGGGCTGGACCAGGCGGGGCTGGACGCGCTGCCGTGGGGCGGGCGCGGGGTGGAGGACGTCTACCCGCTGACCCCGCTCCAGGAGGGGATGCTCTTCCACTCGCTCTACGCGCCCGGGTCCGGCGTGTACGTGGGGCAGCTCGGCTTCGTGCTGGAAGGGCCGCTGGACGCGCGGGCGCTGGAGCGGGCCTGGCAGGGAGCGACCGACCGGCACGAGGCGCTGCGGGCGGGCTTCGCGTGGGAAGGGGTGCCCCGCCCGGTGCAGGTGATCCGGCGCGAGGCGAAGCTGCCGCTCCGGCAGGAGGACTGGCGGGGGCTGGGGGAGGCGGAGCGGGAGGAGCGGCTGGAGCGCTACCTGGAGGAGGACAGGGAGCGGGGGTTCGAGCTGGGGTGGGGGCCGCTGATGCGGCTGGGGCTGTTCCGGCTGGCGGAGGACGCGCACCAGCTGGTGTGGACGCACCACCACCTGGTCCTCGACGGGTGGAGCCTGTCGCTGCTGTTCGGGGACGTGCTGTCGCTCTACGCGGCGTACGCGCGGGGGGAGTCGCCCCGCCCGGGCGCGGCGCCGCGGTACCGGGAGTACGTGGCGTGGCTGGAGCGCCGGGACCGCTCGCGCGCGGAGCGCTACTGGCGGGAGGCGCTGGCCGGCTTCGAGGCGCCCACGGCCCTGCCCGGCGCGCGCGCGGCGCGGGGCGGGGAGCGGGGGCACGGGGCGGCCGAGCTGCGGCTCTCCGCGGAGCGGACGGAGGCGCTGCGGGAGCAGGCGCGGCGCCGGGGCGTGACGCTGAACACCGTCGTGCAGGGGGCGTGGGCGCTTCTCCTCGCGCGCTACGCGGGGGAGGAGGACGTGGTCTTCGGCGCCACGGTCTCGGGGCGTCCCGCGGAGCTGGCGGGAGCGGAGGAGACGGTGGGGATGTTCATCAACACGCTCCCGGTGCGGGCGCGGCTGCGGCCGGAGGCGGGGCTGGGGGAGTGGCTGGCGCGGCTCCAGCGGGAGCAGGCGGAGGCGCGCGAGCACGAGCACGCGCCGCTCGCCCAGGTGCAGCAGTGGAGCGGCGTTTCCTCGGGAGAAGGGCTGTTCGGGAGCCTGGTGGTGTTCGAGAACTACCCCGTGGACCGCGCGCTGGCGGAGGCGCAGGGCAGGCTGGGAGGGGTGCGGGTGAGGCGCAGCCTGGGGCGCGAGCAGGCCAGCTACCCGCTGGTGCTGGTGGCGCAGGCGGACACCGTGCTGCGGGCCGAGCTGCGCTGGGACCGGGCGCGGGTGGAGGCGGGAGCGGCCGGGGCGCTGCTGGGACGCCTGGAGACCGTGCTGGAGGCCGTGGCGGCGGACGCCGGGCAGCCCCTGGGGGCGGTGTCGCTGCTGCGGGCGAGCGAGCGGGCGCGGGTGCTGGAGGCGTGGAGCGCGACCGCCGCCGCGTACCCGCGGGCCTGCCTTCACGAGCTGGCCTCCGCCCGGGCGCGGCGCGCGCCGGAGGCGGCCGCGGTCGTCTTCCGGGGCGAGTCGCTGACGTACGCCGAGCTGGAGCGCGGGGCCGGCCGGGTCGCGAGCCGGCTGCGCCGCCTGGGCGTCGGTCCCGAGACCCGCGTGGCGCTGTGCGCCGAGCGCTCGGCCGGGCTGGTGGTGGCCATCCTGGGCATCCTGCGCGCCGGGGGCGTCTACGTGCCCGTGGACCCCGCCTACCCGGCCGAGCGCATGGCTTACCTCCTGGAGGACTCCGGCTGCGCCGCCGTCCTGGTGCAGGAGGAGCTGCGCCCGCGCCTCCCCGCCACCGGCGCGGCCGTGCTCTCCCTGGAGGACGCGCTGGCCGAGGTCTCCGGCGACGAGGAGGCCGCGTGGGAGACGGGGGTGAGCCCGGAGAACGCGGCGTACGTCATCTACACCTCCGGCTCCACCGGGCGCCCCAAGGGCGTCGTGGTCACGCACGCCAGCGTGGTGCGGCTGTTCGACGCGACGGCGGACTGGTTCGGGTTCGGCGCGGACGACGTGTGGACGCTGTTCCACTCCTATGCGTTCGACTTCTCCGTCTGGGAGATCTGGGGGGCGCTCCTGTACGGCGGGCGCCTGGTGGTGGTGCCCTGGGAGACCAGCCGCTCGCCGGAGGCGTTCTACGACCTGCTGGTGCGCGAGAGGGTGACGGTGCTGAGCCAGACCCCCTCGGCCTTCCGCCAGCTGGACCGGGCGGAGGAGGCGCGCGGCGTCGCGCCGGGGCTGGCGCTGCGCCTGGTGGTCTTCGGGGGCGAGGCGCTGGAGCCGCGCACCCTGCGGGGGTGGATGGAGCGGCACGGGGAGGATCGGCCCCGGCTGGTGAACATGTACGGGATCACCGAGATCACCGTCCACGTGACGTACCGGCCGATCGGCCTGGCCGACGTGGAGGCGGGGGAGGGGAGCCCGGTGGGCGTGGCGATCCCGGACCTGGGCGTGCGGGTGCTGGACCGGTGGGGCGGCCCGGCGCCGGAGGGTGTGCCGGGAGAGCTGTACGTGGGCGGCGCCGGAGTGGCGAGGGGCTACCTGGGCCGGCCGGAGCTGACGGCGGAGCGCTTCGTCCCGGACCCGTTCGGCGCGGAGCCGGGGGCGCGGCTGTACCGCACGGGCGACCGGGTGCGGTGGAGCGCGGCGGGAGGGATGGAGTACCTGGGGCGGATGGACCTGCAGGTCAAGGTGCGCGGCTTCCGCATCGAGCCGGGCGAGATCGAGGCCGTGCTCCTGCGGCACCCCGCCGTGCGGGAGGCGCTGGTGGCCGTGCGCGAGGACGTGCCGGGCGACCGCCGCCTGGTGGCCTACCTCGTCCCGGCGGCGGGCGCGGGCCCCGCCGGCGCGGCGGAGCTGCGGGCGTACCTCCAGGAACGGCTCCCGGAGCACATGGTCCCCTCCGCGTTCGTGCTCCTGGAGAGGCTGCCGCTCACGGCGCACGGCAAGACCGACCGGCGCGCGCTGCCGGCCCCGGAACAGGAGGCCGCGGCGCCGTACACGCCCCCGCGCACCCCGGCGGAGGAGGTGCTGGCCGGCATCTGGAGCGACGTGCTGGGGGTGGAGCGGGTCGGCTCCGGGGACGAGTTCTTCGAGCTGGGCGGGCACTCGCTGCTGGCGACCCGCGTGGCGTCGCGGGTGCGCCGGGCGTTCGGGGTGGAGCTGCCGCTGCGCGCGCTCTTCGAGGCGCCCACGGTGGCGGCCCTGGCCGCGCGCATCGACGCGCTCCGGGCCGGCGGCGAGGAGGTGCAGGCGTCGCCCCTGGTACCGGTGGAGCGCGACGGCTCGCCGCTGCCGCTGTCCTTCGCGCAGCGGCGCCTGTGGTTCATCGACCAGCTGGAGCCGGGGAGCGCAGCGTACAACATGCCCTTCGCGCTGCGCCTGCGGGGGCGGCTCGATCCGGCCGTGCTGGGGCGCGCCGCCACGGAGATCGTGCGCCGGCACGAGACGCTGCGCACCGTCTTCGCCACGGTGGCCGGCGAGCCGGTGCAGGTGGTCCGCGAGGCGGCGGCGGTGGCGCTGCCGGTCGCGGACCTGCGGGGCCTGGGGGTGGCGGAGCGCGAGGCGGAGGTCCTACGGCTCGCCGCGGACGAGGCGGCGCGGCCGTTCGACCTGGCCGCGGGCCCGCTGCTGCGGGTCTCGGCGGTGCGGCTGGACGAGGCGGAGTGGGCGGTGCTCTTCACCCTGCACCACGTCGTCTCCGACGGCTGGAGCATGGGGCTGCTGGTGCGCGAGGTGTCGGCGCTGTACGGCGCCTTCTCGGAGGGCCGCGAGGCGGCGCTGCCGGAGCTGCCGGTGCAGTACGCCGACTACGCGGTGTGGCAGCGCGCCTGGCTCGCGGGGGAGGTGCTGGAGTCGCGGCTGGGCTGGTGGCGCGAACGGCTGTCCGGCGCGCCGCCGCTGCTGGAGCTGCCCACGGACCGGCCGCGCCCGCAGGTGCAGGACTCCCGCGGGGCGAGCGTGCCCGTCGGCCTCTCCGCGGAGGTCTCGGCGGGGCTGCGGGCGCTGTCGCGGCGCGAGGGCGCCACCGTGTTCATGGCGCTGCTGGCGGCCTGGCAGCTCCTGCTGGCGCGCTACGCGGGGACCGGGGACGTCAGCGTGGGCACCCCCGTCGCCGGGCGCACGCGCCTGGAGACCGAGCCGCTGATCGGCTTCTTCGTCAACACGCTGGTGCTGCGAACCGACCTCTCGGGCGAGCCGACGTTCCGGGAGCTGCTGGGCCGGGTGCGGGAGACCACGCTGGGTGCGTTCGCGCACCAGGAGATCCCCTTCGAGAGGCTGGTGGAGGAGCTGGCCCCGGAGCGCAGCCTGGCGCACTCGCCCCTGTTCCAGGCGATGTTCGTCCTGCAGAACGCCGAGCGGGGCGAGCTGCGCCTGGGCGATTTGGAGACGGAGCCCCTGGCGGGCGGCGAGGGCATCGCCAAGTTCGACCTGACGCTCGCCCTGGCGGAGGACGAGGGGTGCTTCGCCGGCTCGCTCTCCTACCGGACCGTGCTGTGGGAGCGCGCGACCGTGGAGCGCATGGCGGGACACTTCGCCCGCCTGGTGGGTGCGCTCGCCGCCGACCCCGCCCGCCCGGTCGGCCGCGTCGCCTTCCTGGGCGTGGAGGAGCGCGCGCGGCTGCTGGAGGAGTGGAACCGGACCGCGCGGCCGTACCCCCGGGACGTCTGCATCCACGAGCTGTTCGAGGCGCAGGTGACCGCCCGCCCCGACGCGCCCGCGCTGGTCTGGGGCGACGAGGAGCTGTCGTACGCCGCGCTGGACGTCCGGGCGAACCGGCTGGCGCACCACCTGCGCGGCCTCGGCGTCGGGCCGGACGGGCGGGTCGGCGTGATGCTGGAGCGCGGCCCGGAGCTGATCGTCTCCATCCTGGCCGTGCTCAAGGCCGGCGGCTGCTACGTGCCGCTGGACCCGGGCTACCCCGCCGAGCGGCTGCGCATGATGCTGGCCGACAGCGGCGTGCGCGTGCTCCTCAGCCGCGGCGGCGTGGCCTTCGCGGCGGAGGCGGGGGACGTGCCCGTCGTCCTCCTCGACCGCGCCGCCGACGCGCTCGCCCGCGAGCCCGCGGAGGCGCCGCGCGGCGGGGCCACGGCGGAGAACCTGGCGTACGTCGTCTACACCAGCGGGAGCACCGGCCGGCCCAAGGGCGTCATGGTCGCCCACCGCCACGTCGTCCAGCTCGTCGTGGAGACGGACTACGTCCGCCTCCGGCCGGGCGACCGGGTGGCGCAGGCGTCGAGCGCCAGCTTCGACGCGCTGACCTTCGAGGCCTGGGGCGCGCTCCTGAACGGCGCCACCCTGGTGGGCATCCCCCGCGACGTGCTCCTCTCGCCCGCCGCCTTCCGCGACGCGCTGCGGAGCCGGGGGATCACGACGCTCTACCAGACCACCGCGCTGCTCAACCAGCTCGCCCGCGAGCAGCCCGGCATCTTCGCCCCGCTGCGCGAGGTGCTGTTCGGCGGGCAGGCGGCGGACGCGGACAGCGTGCGGCGCCTGCTCCGGGCCGGCGGGCCGCGGCGTCTGCTCCACATGTACGGGCCGACCGAGACGACGGCGTGGTGCTCGTACGAGGACGTGGTGCACGTCGCGGAGGACGCGCCGACCGTGTCGGTGGGCCGCGCGACGGGGAACCAGCGCATCTACCTGCTGGACGGCTCGCTGGAGCCGGTGCCCGTCGGCGTGCCGGGGGAGGCGTACGTGGGCGGGGACGGCGTGGTCCGCGGCTACCTGGACCGGCCCGGCCTCACCGCCGGGCGCTTCCTCCCGGATCCCTTCGCGGCCGAGCCGGGGGCGCGGATGTACCGCACCGGCGACCGGCTGCGGTGGAAGGCGGACGGAAAGCTGGAGTTCGTCGGCCGCGTGGACGAGCAGGTCAAGGTGCGCGGCTTCCGCATCGAGCCGGGCGAGGTCGAGGCGGCCCTCTCGGCGCACGCGGACGTGTGCGAGGCGCGGGTGATCGTGCGCGAGGACGTGCCGGGCGAGCAGCGCCTGGTGGCCTACGTGGTGGGCGAGGCCGGCGCGGACGCCCTGCGCGAGCGACTGCGGCGGAGCCTGCCGGAGTACATGGTGCCGGCGGCGGTCGTGCCGCTGGAGGCGCTGCCGCTGACCCCCAACGGCAAGCTGGACCGGGAGGCCCTGCCCGCCCCGGAGTGGAGCGGCGGCGCCACCGGCGCGGCGCCGCGCACGCCGGCGGAGGAGGTGCTGGCGGGGATCGTCGCGGACGTGCTGCGGGTGGAGCGGGTGGGGGCGGAGGACGACTTCTTCGCGCTGGGGGGGCACTCGCTGCTGGCCACGCGGGTGGTGTCGCGGGTGCGGCAGGCCTTCGGGGTGGAGCTGCCGCTGCGGGCCCTGTTCGAGGCGCCCACGGTGGCCGGGCTGGCGGGGCGCATCGGCCAGCTCCGGGCCGGGGGCGGGGCCCCGCAGGCGCCGCCGCTGGTGGCGCTGCCGCGCGACGGCC
>JBFMFL010000171.1:0-14697 GCA_040752145.1 Gemmatimonadota bacterium | reverse complement strand
CCCGCAAGCAAGGGAAGGGGGAGCACGGCAGATCCGTGCAGTTGTCCCCTCCCTCGCTTGCGGGGGAGGGGTGGCGCGCAGCGCCGGGGTGGGGGGGGCCGGGGGCACGCCCAAACCCCGAAGTAAACCCTACGCCGTCGTGCCGGTGGACGCTCCGATCCCCGAGCGCATGCTGTCGTAGAGCGGCTGCGTGGGTGCCACCCACACGGAACCGGTGCCGCGGAAGGTCTGGAGCAGCCCCTCGCCGCTGGTCATGGCGCCGACATACGAGTTGGAAGCCTTCTCCACGCTGAAGTGGACGTCGCCGGTGCGGAGCAGGGCGAAGGAGCCGTCCACCTGGAGCGTCTCGTCGCGCAGGGCCAGTTCCACGATCTCGCTGCGCGGCACGGGGATGCGGAACACCACCATGCCGGTGCCGCTCACCTTGGTCTGGTAGCGCCCCTCGCCGCCCGCCATGCGCGCGGAGAAGCTCTCCACCTTGTGCGCCTCCACCTTCACCGAGTCCTCGCAGCAGAAGAACAGTCCCTGGTCCGCGTACAGCGTCCGGTCGTCCAGCTGCATCATCCAGTAGTGCCCGAAGGTGGGCTCCAGGTACAGCTCGCCCCTGCCGCGGTAGAGCGGCTTGAACAGCGTCTCCCCGGTGCGCGCGGCGGCCAGCGCCCCCTTCATCAGCCCGCCCAGCCCGCCGCCGGTGCCGGTGTTGCTCTCCATCTCGATGCGCCCCTTGAGGAACTGGAGCGCGCCCGGCTCGGTGCGGACCGCGTCGTCGGTGAGGCGCACGCGGAGCTGGCGCAGGCGCACGCCCGCGCGGTTGAGCGTGAACACACGCTCGGCCACGGTGAACGGCTCGCTCCCGGCGAGCTGGCGGTACTCCAGCAGCTCGAAGGTGGTGCCGCCGCGGGTGATGGTCTCGACGACCTCGAAGGGGAGGGTGCTCTGCACGGTTTCCATGGCTCGCTGGACGGGTTCGATGACTGCGGCGGGGCCGCCACGGAGTGCGGACGGCCCGCCGCCGGCTATCCTACGCGGCGGCCGGTACGGGAGATTCGCTTCAGGCCTCGCCCATGCCGCGCAGCACGGGCTTCACGTCCACCACGGGCGTCCCGTCCACCGCCTCCATCCCGCCGACCCGGAAGCGCAGGCCGCCCGCGACCTCCGCGATCCGCACCCGGTGCAGGCCGACGGGATTGGGGCGGTCCGCGGAGCGCGTGGCGAACACTCCGGTGAGCGGGTTGGAGGGATCGTCGCGGGGGTGGACGCGGAGCGTGGCGCGGTCCGCCCGGTGCAGCCAGGTGAGGACCATCACCTCGTCGCCCTCGCGCAGGTCGGCCAGGGCGTCGCGGAACTCGGGGCGGAAGACCAGCCACGCGTCGGGCGCCCCCTCGCTCCCCTGCCTGGGTGCCAGCGCCGGGTCGGTGAGCGGCGACTCGACGTGGCCGACCACGACCAGGACGGGATCCCCCTCCACGGCGCGCTACCGGGCCTGCGGCGGGACCGGCGCCACCGGCTGGCCGGAGGACGGCGCCGGGCGGGTGGCGTGGTACAGGAACAGGTCGGTGGACACGGGCTCGGCGCCGAGCTGGCGCAGCAGGGTGGCGACCTGGCCGCGGTGGTAGGTGGAGTGGTTGACCACGTGCCGCAGCGTCTCGTGCAGCGGCAGCTCGGCGGTGATGCCGGTGCGCGTGATGATGGAGACGACGCGGCCGAGCCCCGCCTCGGTGAGCCCGGCCAGGTAGGCGGACTGCGCCTCCGCGAGGATCTGCCAGCGCTCGCGCAGCGCCCGCACGTCGGTGCAGGCGGACAGGTCCGGCGCCCTGCCCAGCGGGTCGCCGCCCCAGCGCGAGAGCCAGATCCACTCGGCGGCCACGACGTGGGCGAGCGTGTCGCGCACGGACGGGAAACTGCCGCCCAGCGGGCGGTTGAGCTGCTCGTCGGTGAGGCGGCCGGCGGCGTCCAGCGTGCGCGCGGTCGCCCAGCGGTTGTAGGCGAACAGGTCGAGGAGGTCGGCGAGCATGGCGGCGCGGGGGCGGGTGGACGGGGAGCCAGGGGTGCGGCTGGAGGCAATCTAGCGGCGAGTGGCGGCGGGGGCACGGCCAGCGCGCCGGGATGGCGACGTCGGCCATGGCGCGGCCCGACGGAGCCGCCCCGCCGCGTCAGCTCCCCGCGAGGTACCCGTCGATCCGCCCGTACGCCTCCGGCGCCAGGTCGCCGTCCGCGCCCACCAGCCCGTCCGCCTCGCCTCGGCCGAGCAGCGCCTCCACCGCCGCGCCGGTGGCCTGCTTGCTGTGCGGCCAGGGGCGCAGCTCCCCGGGGAAGAGCGCGACCAGCGCGTCGGAAAGCTCCTCCAGCACGGCTGCGCCGCGGTCGCCGCGGGCCTCCACCTCCACCTCGTGGTGCCACGCCTCGCCCCCGCCGTAGCCCACGGAGTCCACCACCAGCTCGGCGAGCGGCGCGCCGTCCCCGGAGCCCGGGCCCATGACGTCGCGCACCCGGCGGACGGTCTCCCGGTCCTGCACCACGCCGAGCCCCATCGCGCCCAGCACGTCCCCCGGCTCCCCGCCGGCCGACCCGGGGCGCGGCAGGCGGACGCCCAGGCCGTCCAGGGCGGCGGCGACCCGCTCCAGCGCCTCCGCCGACCAGGGGAGCTCGATCTCCAGGCGGTCCGCGGTGCCCGGCCGCACCTCGCGGCCCCCGGCCTTGAGGGTGACGCGGACGCCGGAGTCCTGGTGGCGCAGCCGCAGCGCGCACCGGGCGCGGCGCAGGGCGCGGTCCTCGGTGTCCCAGTACACGTCGCGCAGCCGCAGCTCGCCGCGGTCCTCCAGGCGGTACCCGGCCAGCTCGCGCAGCGCCGCGGCCCGCTCCACCACGGCGCGCGGGCGCTCCGACACCACGATCAGCTTGGCCTCTACCTCTCGCTCCCTTCCGCTCACCGTCCCTCCTCTCTCTCCAGCCTCGCGTAGACCCGGCGCACCCGGGCGAACTGCCCCACACACGCCGGGAGGAACCCGCCCGCCGCCGCGCGGAATCGCGGGCCCGGCACCAGGATGCCCGCCCCGCGACGCTTCGCCCGTCCCGGCGCGTCAGGGAGTGGCGCCGCCCGCGTACTGGTGCGTGGCCCGCGCCTGCCGCTCCACCAGCGGCACGGCCGGCGAGCGCACCCGGTCCGCGACCTCGCGGCCGGCGGCCACGCGAACGCCGTCGTCGGGGGCATCGGGGAGGAGGCGGTTGGCGACGCCCAGCAGGTCCGCCGCCGCGCCGGGGAAGAGGTCGTGCGCCAGGCGCAGCAGCTTCGCCTGCCAGGTGAGCGTCACCTCCGCCTCGCCGCGCCGGACCGCCTCCACGATGCGGCGCGCCGCCCGCTCCGCGCTCATGGCCGTGAGCGGAGTCGCGTCCGCGGCGCTGAACCACCCGAACTCGGCGGCGGGGTCGCCGTGGAACTCCGCGTTCATCGGCGAGCCGGTCCGCATCAGCCCGGGGACGACGGTGGTGACGCGGATCCCGTCCCGGGCCAGCTCCGCGCGCAGCCCCTCGGAGAAGGCGACCGCGGCGAACTTGGCGCAGTCGTACGGGAGGAGGTGCGGGATCGCCACCCTGCCGCCGATGGAAGTGACGTTGACGATGCGCCCGCGCCGCCGGGCGCGCATCTGCGGGAGCACGGCGAAGGCGGCGTAGACCGAGCCCCAGAAGTTCACGGCCATGGCGCGCTCGAAGTCCTCCAGCGCCATCGCCTCCAGCGGCCCGGCCTGGAGGATGGAGGCGTTGTTGACCAGCAGGTCCACCCGCCCGAAGCGCTCCGTGGCCGCCCGCACGAACGCCTCCACCTCCTCCCGCACCGCCACGTCGCAGCGGAAGGCGAGCACCCGGGCGCCGCGCGCCTCCAGGTCGGCGCGGGCCGCCTCCAGCTCCCGCTCGTCGCGCGCGCAGATGGCGACCGGGCACCCCGCGGCGGCCAGCTCCCGCGCCAGCAGCAGCCCCAGCCCGCGCGAGCCGCCGGTGACCAGCGCCACCTCGCCCGCGATGTCCTCCTCGCGCACCTCCCGCAGCATCCGCCAGCCCAGCAGGGCCAGCGCGCCGCCGGCCAGCCAGGGGATGCCGGAGCCCCCCGCACGGTTCTTCGCCATGTCGTCCTCCTCGCCCGGGTGTCCACGGTCGGTCGGGGGCGGGGATCCCCGCAGGGCGCGGACCACTCCGCGCGGCTACTCCGGGTCCAGCGACGCGGCGAACTCCAGCACCGCCCGGTTCACCCGGTCGCGGGCGCCGTACACGCAGAGCAGCGGCAGGTCCTCCACGCCGGGCGCGCCCTCCCCGGCCAGCGCCGAGCCGCGCAGCGCCCGGATCCCCAGCGCCAGCGCCGCCACGGCCAGGACGGCGCCGGCCAGGGCGGCGCGACGGCGCCGGCTCAACGGAAGATCCTCCGGTAGCCGCCGGCCACCAGCGCGGACACGTCGGCGAGGATGCGCGCCAGGGCCAGGCCGCCGGGGTAGGCCAGGTAGCGCGGCTCCCACACCGGGTGGAACTTCTCCTTGTAGGCGCGCAGCCCCTGGAAGTTGTAGAACGGCTCCCCCTGCTGGTACAGGAAGTGGCCCAGCCGCGTCCACGCCGGCGCCACCGCCGAGATCTCCAGCCCGGAGAGCGGCGCCATCCCCAGGTCGAAGCGGGCGTACCCCTGCTCCTTCCCCCACAGCATCAGCTGGAGGAAGATGGCCTCCATGACGTTCTTCTGCGCCGACTCGCGGAACCTCATCAGGTCCACCGACAGCTCCTCGCCGCCCGGCCCCGGCCAGATGGAGGCGAACGCGGTGATCCTCCCGCCCTCCGCCACCACGGCCACCGGGAAGCGCCGCAGCGAGCCGGGGTCGAAGAAGCCCAGCGAGAAGCCTTTTTCCGAGGCGCCCTTGCTCCGCAGCCACTCGTCCGACACCTCGCGCAGCTCCGGGAGGAGCGCCGGCACCTCCTCCGGCGGGACGATGCGGAACTCCGCGCCGCTCTTCGCGAAGCGGTTGAGCACCAGGCGGAACGGCTTGTTGGCGGCGCCGTCCAGCGAGAAGTCGCGCAGCGGCACGAAGGCGTCCTCGCCCAGCTTGACGAAGGTGAGGCCGAAGTCGGCGTACAGGTGCAGGCGGTCCTTGGTGACCTGGTAGAAGACCGGGTCGCCGCCGAAGTCGTCGCAGCGCTCCAGGAAGGCGCGGATCACCTCCGGCGCCGACGACGCCCGCCCCACCGGGTCGCCCATCGCCACCCAGCTCTTGCCCTGCACGCCGTACATCAGAAAGGCGTCGCGCGCCTCGCTGAAGAGCAGCGTCTTGTCGCGCAGGTACGCCAGGTACGGCACGGTGGAGGGCTGCACGGCGATGATCCGCTCCGCGTCGGCCAGCTCCTCGGCGGTGGGGAGCGTCACCTCGGGCGGGGCGGGGCGCAGCAGGCGCAGCACCCCGAAGGCCAGCATCGCCATGGTGGCGCCCACCGAGGCGCGCAGGGTGCGCGGGGCGCTGCGGTCCACGGCGAACTCCCACCACAGCTCGCTGCTGTACTCCACGTGCTTGAAGGCGAAGAAGCCCAGCCAGATGGACGCGCCCACCACCGCCAGCACCGCTGCGATCCACTCCGGCCGGAAGCGCGCCGACCAGAACGCCGCCTTGCGGTCGAACCCGGCGCGGCCGGGGACCAGCGCGGCCAGCACCAGGGCGAGGAGGAGCGCCTCCTCGTAGTCGGCGCCCTTGAGCAGCGAGGTGACGATCCCCACCATCAGCGCCACCGCCGCGAAGTAGTAGGCGCCGTCCAGCCGCCGGGCGATCCCGTTGGAGGCCAGCAGCAGCCCCACCCCCACCACGCTCGCCACGAAGTGCGACGCCTCGGACACGGCGAGCGGGAGGAACTCGTGCAGCCAGTCCACCCGCCAGCGCGACGCCGGGGTGGCGCCCGAGAAGAGCAGCAGCGCGCCCGCGAAGAAGGTGAACACGGCGAGCACCTTGGGGGCCAGCTGCCGCGTCAGCGCCCCGAACGCCCCGCCCAGCCGCGCCAGGTGCCGCCTGCGCTGCCGGACCTCGTCGGCCACCAGGATCACCAGCGCCACGGCCAGCGGGATCAGGTAGTAGACGATGCGGTACAGCACCAGGGTGGAGAACACCTGCTCCGTGGGGAGGTAGCGCCGCAGCAGGAGCACCATGGTCCCCTCGAACACCCCCAGCCCGCCGGGGACGTGGCTGAGCAGCCCCAGGATCTGCGCGGCGAGGAAGGCGCTCAGCACCTCGGCGAAGGTGAGCGGGGTGGGGGGGAGGAGAGCGTAGAACACCCCCGCCGCCAGCGCCCAGTCCAGCGTGGAAAGGAGGAACTGCCCGCCCACCAGCCGCGGCGGCGGCAGCGGGAGCTCCAGCTTCCACACCCGCAGCGGCCCGCGCCGGAGCAGCGCCGCCGCCGCGTACGCGGCGCCCGCCAGCAGGAGCGCCGCGCCCAGCAGCCTCACCCCGCCGCCCATCTCCCGCAGCAGCGCGGGGTGCGGGTCAAGGGCCAGGCTGAGCCCTCCCAGCACCAGCAGCCCCAGCCAGAAGGTGCCGAAGTAGAAGACCACCACCTGCGACAGCTCGGCCGCGGTGAGCCCCCAGCGCGTGTAGAAGCGGTAGCGCACCGAGGTCCCCGAGATCAGCGCGAACCCCACGCTGTTGCTGACCGCGTACCCCGTGTACGAGGCGAGCGCCACCTTCCACCCCGCGATCCGCTTCCCCACGTACTCGAAGGCGAGCAGGTCGAAGCCGGTGAGGATGGCGTAGTTGGCGAAGGTGAACACGAAGGCGAGCAGCAGCCGCGCCGGGGGGAGGGCGCGCACCGCCTCCGCCACCTCGCGGTAGCGGACCTGGCGCAGCTCGCGGTGCAGCACCCACACCGCGGCCGCGAACAGCACCGCGCCGATCGCCGGGGAGACCCAGCGCCAGCGCCGCTCCTCGCCGGGGAGGGCGGCGGACACGTCTTCGGCCGTGGCGGTCACGTCGGGAGCGGCTGCGTGGGGGAGGGGACGGTCATCTCGGGAGGCGCGTAGCGAACGGTGGGACCGCGCTTCGGCCGGAACGCATGGCGGCGCGCGGACGCAGCGTGTACGCTCGCTCCCGGCGGCCCGTCCCGCAAGGAGGTTCGCTGCACCGCCCTGGTGCCCCATCCTGGGCCGGGCGCCGCACCACCGCACCGTTCTGGTGCACCCGCAACAGGCCAGCCATGGACATCGTTCGGGGCCAAGTCGTTACAGTAAATACACTTAAACATTTGGTGCCATGCGGACCCGTTGTTGCTTTGGGGCAGGCCAGACGGACGGAACGCCGGGCCGCGTGCTCGAACCCGCTCCGCAGCGCTCCCCGGCACGGGGAGTAGACTCCATTCCATCAGGAGGAAGAAACGATGCGCCGCAAACTCCCGCTGGCCGTACTGGCCGCCACCCTGGGCGTCGCCGCCTGCGAGCAGGGCACCACCCTCGCGCCCGAGACGACGAGCGCCGCGCGCTCCGAGAACGCGCCGATCTACCTGGTGACGTTCAAGCCGGGCGTGGACGTCCAGAGCACGGCCGCCGAGATGGCCCGCGGGCGCGGCTTCGCCGTGCGCTTCCTCCGCGAGCACGCCGCCCCCGGCTTCTCGGCGGTGATCCCGGCCTCGCAGATCGAGGCCATCCGCAACGACCCGCGCGTCGCCATCGTGGAGCAGGACAAGATCCTCAGCCTGCCCCCGGTGCAGACCAACGCCCGCCCCGGCGGCGGCGGCAGCACCACCCAGACCACCCCCTGGGGGATCACCCGCGTGGGCGGCGCCGGCGACGGCACCGGCAAGACGGCCTGGATCATCGACTCCGGCATCGACCTGGATCACCCGGACCTGAACACCAGCCGCAACTGCCACGTGTACTACGCGGGCACCAGCCCCGACGACGGCAACGGCCACGGCACGCACGTCGCCGGCACCGTCGCCGCCAAGAACAACGGGCAGGACGTGGTGGGCGTGGCGGCCAACGCCTACGTCTGCTCGGTGCGCGTGCTGGGCAACAGCGGCAGCGGCTCGCTGGAGGGCGTGACCAACGGCGTCAACTACGTGGCGGCCAACGGCGCCGTCGGCGACGTGGCCAACATGAGCGTGGGCGCCTCCGGCTCCAACGCCACGCTGGAGACCGCGGTGCTCAACGCGGCCGCCAAGGGGATCAAGTTCACGATCGCCGCGGGCAACAGCGGCATCGACGCCAACCTGGAGACCCCGGCGCGCGTCAACGGGCCCAACGTCTTCACCATCTCGGCGACCGCCAGCAACGACTGCCTGACCTCCTGGTCCAACTACGGGCTGGGCGTGGACTGGGCGGCCCCGGGTGCGAGCATCCTGTCCACCCGCAAGGGCGGCGGCACCACCACCATGAGCGGCACCTCCATGGCCGCCCCGCACGCGGCCGGCGTGCTCCTGCTGGGCTCCGCCACCACCGACGGCTTCGCCTGCGCCGACCCGGACGGCGTGCCGGATCCGATCATCCACCGCTGAGCACGCGGCGCAGTCCGACGACACCGGCGGGGCTCCCACGGGAGCCCCGCCCTTTTTTTGTCCTTTCCCGCCCTCCCTGCACCAGGTCGGTACCCCTCGGGCCCCGGATCGCACCATTATGGTGCACCCTGGAGCAAACACGTCCTCCCCCGGATCTCGCCCAAAACATTTCGCAGCTTGCCGTTAGGTTGCACCGGCACGGGTCGGACCCGATGTTGCTGCGCGCTTCCCTGCCGACCGCCCACCGTCGGCGGACACTCGCACGGGACGGCCGCGACCTCTTTCCGCCACGGGGAGGAGGAACCGGCGCCCGACGACCCAGGAGGCTGCCCATGCGCCGTACTCTTCCCTTCGCCGCACTCGTCACCGTGTTCGGCCTTGCCGCCTGCGAGCAGGCCCCCACGCTGGCGCCCGAGGCGCCGAGCGCCGCACGCTCCGAGAACGCGCCCATCTACCTGGTGACCTTCAAGTCCGGGGTGGACGTGGAGAGCACGGCCAGCGAGATCGCCCGCTCGCGCGGCTTCATGCTGCGCTACGTGCGGCGCCACGCGGCCCCGGGCTTCTCGGCCGTGATCCCGGCCGCGCAGCTGGAGGCGGTGCGGAGCGACCCCCGCGTGGAGCTGGTGGAGAAGGACGGCCCCGTGCAGCTGATCAAGCCCGTCGAGGGCTACGCCCGGCCGGGCGGCGGCAGCAGCACCACCCAGACCACCCCCTGGGGGATCACCCGCATCGGCGGCGCGGGCGACGGCACCGGCAAGACGGCGTGGGTGCTCGACTCGGGCATCGACCTGGACCACCCGGACCTGAACACCAGCCGCAACTGCCACGTGTACTACGCGGGCAACAGCCCCGACGACGGCAACGGCCACGGCACGCACGTCGCCGGCACCATCGGCGCCATCAACAACACGCGCGACGTGGTGGGCGTGGCGGCCAACGCCTACGTGTGCTCGGTGCGCGTGCTGGGCAACAGCGGCAGCGGCACGTGGGAGGGCGTGGTCAACGGCGTGAACTACGTGGCGGCCAACGGCGTCGCCGGCGAGGTGGCGAACATGAGCCTGGGCGGGAGCGGCTCCAACGCCACCCTGGAGAAGGCGATCGTGGACGCCGCGGCCAAGGGGATCATCTTCACCATCGCGGCAGGCAACAGCGGGATCGACGCGAGCCTGGAGACGCCGGCGCGCGTCAACGCACCCAACGTCTTCACCATCTCCGCCATCGGCACCAACGACTGCCTGACCTCCTGGTCCAACTACGGGCTGGGCGTGGACTGGGCGGCCCCGGGCGCGAGCATCCTGTCCACCCGCAAGGGCGGCGGCACCACCACCATGAGCGGCACCTCCATGGCCGCCCCGCACGCGGCCGGCGTGCTCCTGCTGGGCTCCGCCCGCACCGACGGCTTCGCCTGCAACGACCCGGACGGCGTGCCGGACCCGATCATCCACCGGTAAGCCGTTCGTAGCAGGACTTTTTCGGCGAGGAGCCGGGATCCGCGAGGGTCCCGGCTCCTTCCGCTCTTTACGGCGACGGCGGGTTTGGGCGTGCCCCCGGCTGGCGTCCGCGACGGCCCCCTCCCCCGCAAGCAGGGGAGGGGGAGCACTGCATGGCGGCCCCACGGTGCGTAGCGTACTCCGTACTGCCGTTCACTCCCGCACTTCCCGTTGTCCCCCGCCTCGCCCGGCTGTACTATCCCGCGGTCCGCGATCCCTCCCGCGCCGCCACGCCTCGCCCTCCCCGCCCTTGGATTCCGCCCGCTACCTCGTCATCCTCAATCCCGCCGCGGGGCGGGGGGCCGCCGCGCGCGCGGGGCGGGCGATCCGCGCCGCGATGGACGCGGCGGGGGCGCGCCACGACCTGGTGGAGACGCAGGCGCCGGGGCACGCGGTGGAGCTGGCGCGGCGGGCGGCGGACGGGGGGTGGACGGCGGTGGTGGCGGCGGGCGGGGACGGCACGGTGCACGAGGTGGCCAACGGGCTGCTGCGCGAGGCGGGCGAGGGGGCCACGCTGCCGCTGGGGATCGTGCCGGTGGGGAGCGGCAACGACTTCGCCAAGCTGGTGGGGGCGCCCGCGGACGCGGCGGCGGCCACGCGGCGGCTGCTGGCAGCTGCGCCGCGGCGGGTGGACGCGGGGCGGGTGGGCGACCGCTTCTTCACCAACGGCGTGGGCATCGGGCTGGACGCGCGCGTGGGGATCGAGGCGGCGAAGGTGCGGCGGCTGCGCGGGCTCGCCATCTACCTGTGGGCGCTGGCGCGGGTGCTCCCCGGCTTCCGGCCGCCGCGCATCCGCGTGGAGCTGGACGGAAGGGTGGTGGCGGACGGGCCCCTGACGCTGGTGACCGCCGCCAACGGCGGGTGCCACGGCGGCGGGTTCTGGATCTGCCCGGGGGCGCGCATCGACGACGGCGTGCTGGACGTGGCCGTCGCCGAAGGGATGGGGATCGCCGGGATCCTGGACCTGCTCCCCCGCGTGATGCGCGGCACCCACGTGGGGCGCCCCGGCGTCCACATGCTCCGCGGGCGCCGCCTGCGCGTCACCAGCCCGGACCCGCTCCCCGTCCACGCCGACGGCGAGATCCTGGCCGAGGCCGCGCACGAGCTGGAGGTGGAGATCCTGCCGGGGAGGCTGACGGTGCTGGGGTGAGGGGAAGTGCGGAAGTGCGGGAGTGCGGGAGTGCGGGAGTGCGGGAGTGCGGGAGTGCGGGAGTGGAACGGCGGGTGCAGTACCCCCCGGATCCGTTGCGGAGGGAGACACCGGGGCAGTTTCCGGTGGCTCCCTCCGGCGGAGCGAGACCCCGCAGCGTCGGCACAGCAGTTCCGTGCCGACCGAGGAGGCTCGCGCAGCCCGCGCAGGAGACGGACGGCAGTATCGTCCGGCTCCGGAGCGGCCCCATGCACAGAGGCAAGCCCTACCCGCCGTCCACCAGCCGCCCCTCCCGCAGAAAGATCATCCGGTCCCCCAGCCGCTCCGCCTCCTCGCGGTCGTGGGTGACGAAGACGAAGGGGATGCGCCAGGTGCCGTGGGCCTCCACCACCTCGTCCTGCACGGCGCGGCGCGTCTCGGCGTCCAGCGAGGAAAAGGGCTCGTCCAGCAGCAGCAGCGCCGGGTCGGTCATCAGCGCGCGGGCCAGCGCCACCCGCTGCGCCTCGCCGCCGGACAGCTCGGCCGGAAAGCGCCGCGCCAGGCCGCCGATGCGGAAGCGCTCCAGCAGCCGCTCCAGCCGCTCCCGCACCTCCTCGCCGTCCGCGCGCGCGCCGAAGAGCACGTTGGCGCGCACGTCCAGGTGAGGGAAGAGCGCCAGGTCCTGGAACACGAAGCCGCAGCTCCGCTCCCGCGGGGGCACCCACACGCGGCGCTCGCGCGAGACCAGCGTCCGCCCGTCCAGCACGATCTCGCCGGCGTCGGGCCTCTCCAGCCCGGCCACCAGGCGCAGCGTCATGGTCTTTCCCGCGCCGGACGGCCCGAAGAGCACCAGGATCTCGTCGCGCACGGCGAAGTCCACGTCCAGGACGAAGTCCGGGAGGCGCTTTCTGGCCCGCACCTCAAGCACGCGTCCCGCCCCGCCGCCGCCACCCCGGCGCCCGCCGCCGCGTCCAGGCGTTCAGCCCCACCACCATGGCCATGCTCGCCGCGGCGATCAGCAGCGAGTACGCGCCGGCCGTCCGCATCTCCCCGGCGTCGGCGGCGAAGAAGATGGCGAGCGGCACCGTGGTGGTCTCGCCGGGGATGTTGCCGGCCACCATCACCGTGGCCCCGAACTCCCCCAGCGCCCGCGCGAACGACAGCGTGGTCCCCGCCACCAGCCCCGGCCAGGCCAGCGGCAGGGTGACGCGCAGGAACACGCGCGCCTCCCCGGCCCCCAGGGTGCGGGCGGCGTCCTCCAGCCGGCGGTCCACCCCCTGGAAGGCGGCCTTGGCGCTGCCGTACATCAGCGGAAAGGACACCACGGCGGCGGCGAGCACGGCGGCGTGCAGCGTGAACACCAGCTGCACCCCGAAGGCGCGCTCCAGGAAACCGCCCACGGGTCCGTTCCGCCCCAGCAGCACCAGCAGCAGGAAGCCGGTGACCACCGGCGGGAGCACCAGGGGGAGCACCAGCAGCCCGTCCAGCACGTCCCTGCCGGGGAAGTCGCGCCGGGTCATGGCGCGCGCGGCCAGCGTCCCCGTCACGGCCACCAGCAGCAGCGCCGCGCCGGCGACGCGCAGCGACAGGAGGACGGGCTGCCAGTCGGGGATCACGGCGCGGGCGGGGGGAGGAAGCCGCGCCTGCGGAGCACCCCGCGCGCCTCCGGGCCGCGCAGGAACTCCGCGAGCGCGCGGGCCTCGCGCGGGTGGGCGCTGGCGCGCACCACGGCCAGCGGGTACACGACGGGGCGGTGGCTCCCCGGCGGGGCGGCGGCGGCCACCGTCACGCGCGAGGCGGCGGCGGCGTCCGTGGCGTACACGATGCCGGCGTCCACGTTGCCGGACTCCACGTACGCGAGCACCTGCCGCACGTTCTGCGCGTACACGGCCTTGGCCTCCACCGCCGCCGCGAGCCCCAGGGCGCGCAGGGCCTCCAGCGCGTACTCCCCCGCGGGCACGGAGGCCGGCGCGCCCAGCGCCACCCGCCCCACCCGCGGCGAGGCCAGGTCGCGGAAGTCCCTCACCGCCGTGGAGCCGCGGGGCACCACCACCACCAGCGAGTTGCCGGCCAGGTCGGCGCGGGTGGCGGGGTCCACCAGCCCGCGCTCCACCAGCGCGTCCATGGGCCCCTGCGCCGCGGACACGAACACGTCCACCCGGGCGCCCTGCTCGATCTGCTGCCGCAGCGCGCCGGACGCGCCCAGGTTCACCCGCACCGTGGTGCCGGGGTGCGCCGCCTCGTAGCGCCCGGCCAGCTCGGTGACGGCCTCGCGCAGCGACGCCGCCGCGGACAGCGTCAGCACGACCGGCTCGCCCCGCGCCTCGCGCTCCGGGGCGCGCCCGCACCCCGCCGCCAGCGCGAGGAGCGCGAGCGCGCCCGCGAGGCGCCTGCGGAGGCCGGCTGTGGGCATCGGGGTCGGGTGCGGTGGAGGGGTGCGGGACGCGCGGCGACGGCGGCAATCTAGCGCGGGGCGCGGAGCCGTGGAAAGCGGCGGGTGCAGCGGCGGCCCCCGCCGGCCGACACTCCTTTCCGTACGGGCCGCTTCCCCCCGGCGGAGCGGCGGCCCACGCGACGGACCCTTCCACGAGCCGCTGCCATGCCGCCGAGCAAGTACCCGCACGAGCGCGTCCACTACCGCCTGGCCTACCCCGCGCTGGAGCGTCCGCAGCTGCTGCTGGACGACGCGGAGGTGGAGGTGGTCTGCTGCTCCGAGGGGGGGCTCCGCTTCCGCGCGCCGGACGGCCCGGTGCCGGAGCCGGGGACGCGCGTGCAGGGGACGCTGCACTTCCGCTTCGGGGGCACGGAGGAGGTGGAGGGCGCCGTGGTCCGCGTCCAGGACGGCGAGGTGGCGGTGCAGCTCACGGAGCGCGGCGTGCCCTTTTCCCGCATCTGGGAGGAGCAGCGCTGGCTGCGCGGCCGCTACCCGGAGCGGTTCGATTCCGGATCGTCTGCCGGGGCGGAACGGCTTTGAACGGCGGGTTCGGGCGTGTCCCTCGCTGGCGCTCGGGTCGGGCTGCGGCTCCGTAACGCACGATACGACCGTGCGTAACGGAGGCGAGACCCGGCGGAAACCGCCCCGCCGGGTCTCGCCGCTTCGCGCTCGCATCCCTCACGCGGGGCTCCGCGCGTGCCTGGAGATCGAGAGACGAAGGGCGCCCACCGGGATCCGGCGGGCGCCCTCCTCATTCTTCGCTGTCCCGGCCGGCGGCTCAGCCGCGGTCCGGCGTCTTCCCCTGCAGGCAGGCGAGGATCTGCGCGCTCTGCGTCCGCAGCTCCGTCCACGGCCCCCGCGCGAACGGCAGCGTGGCCGACTCCAGCTCCCGGAGCGCCTGCGTCCCCTCGGCGAACAGCACGCGCGCGGCCTCCAGCCACTCCTCCGGCGTCCGCGCCGCCGCCCCGGCGCGGGCGCGCCCGGCCTTCGGCGCCGGGGTCTCGGCGGGGACCGGCGCGGGAGCCTCGCCCGCGGGCTCGGCGGACGCATCCGCCGACACCGCCTCCGCGTTGGTGCGGCGCGGGGCACGCGCGCGCTTCGGCCGCGGGGCCGCGGCGTCGCCCGCCGGCTCGGCACTCGCG
>JBFMFL010000170.1:0-14709 GCA_040752145.1 Gemmatimonadota bacterium | reverse complement strand
GGCGCTGTGCTGGGGCGCGCGGGCCCCCGGCGGTCCGGGTTGGGAGTGGCTGCTGGCCGCGCTCGCGACGAGCGGCGCCGCGGCGGCCGTGTCCGTGGCGGCGGCGGGGAGGTGAGGGTGGGCGAGGCCGTGCTGGAGGTGCAGGGGATCGGCAAGGCGTACCGGATGCGCGCCGTCCTCAGGGACGTGGGCTTCGCCGTGCGCGCCGGGGAGTGCGTGGCGCTGCTGGGCTCCAACGGCGCCGGCAAGAGCACGCTGCTGGGCTGCCTCACCGGCGACCGCCTCCCCGACCGCGGCACCGTGCGCGTCTGCGGGGCGGACCCGTTCTCGGACCCCCACGCGGCGGCGGGGTGTATGGGTGTGGTTCCGGAGCGCCCCTTCCTGTACGAGGAGCTGACGGTGGCGGAGCTGCTGCGCTTCGTCGCGGCGGCGCGCAACCTGCCGGAGAAGGAGTCCGCCGCCGAAGCGGACCGCCTGCTGGGGCTGATGGGGCTGCACGGCGCGGAGGAGCTGCTCTGCCGCGAGCTGTCGCAGGGGATGGGCCGCAAGACGGCGCTCACCGTGGCGCTGCTGCACGGCCCCCGCGCCATCGTGCTGGACGAGGCGCTGAACGGCCTGGACGCCCCCTCGGTGCGCCGCGTGGTGGAGGAGCTGGACCGCCGCCGCGCCGACGGCGCGGCCGTGCTCCTTTCCAGCCACGACCTGGAGCTGGTGGCCGAGTGGTGCGACCGCGCCGTCCTGCTCGCCCCCGGCGCCCGCTGGGCGAGCCTGGAGGGCGAGGCCTGGGAGGCCTGGCGCAGGGCGCCGACGCTGGAATTGACGGCAGGGAACAGGGAATAGGGAACAGGGAACAGCCTGCAAACGGCGGCCCTCACCCGGCTCGCTTGAGGCTCGCCACCCTCTCCCAATTCTGGGAGAGGGGACAACGGCTGGATCTCGAGGCAGGGCAAGCAGTTCTCCCCTCCCTCGCTTGCGGGGGAGGGGTGGCGCGCAGCGCCGGGGTGGGGCCCCCCGCGGACGCCAGCACCAGCCCCGCGTGAGGGATGTCGGCCCGAAGGGGCGAGACCCGGCGGGGCAGTTTCCGCCGGGGCTCGACTCCGTTGGCGAGCGTTGTTTGCTCGCCTACGGAGCCGCAGCCCGACCCCGGCGCAGCCGGGGGCACGCCCGAATCACGAAGCCGTAGCAGTTCGTTTTTACGATCTCGAGAGAGGCAACAAACATGATTCGCACGACGACGCGCGCCGCGCTCTCGCTCCTGGTGGTGCTGATGCTGGGCGCCTGCGGCAGCTTCGGCTTCCGCCAGCCCCAGGTGACGCTGGAAGGGGTGCAGCTGGGCGGCCTGGGCCTGCGCGGGGGCACGCTGCTGGTGAACCTGCGGGTAGAGAACCCCAACGGCTTCGCCCTGAACGCCGAGCGCCTGCGCTACAACCTGGAGCTGCGCGACCCGTCGCAGGCGGGCGACAGCGCCTGGATCGACTTCGCCACGGGCTCGTACGACCAGGAGTTCTCGGTGGGCGCGCGCGACACGGAGACGGTGCAGATCCCGGTGGAGTTCACCTACTCGGGGCTGGGCGGCGCGGCGTCGTCCATCCTGCGCAACGGCACCTTCCACTACCGCGCCCGGGGCGAGGTGGACGTGGACACCCCCATCGGCTCGCGGTCGGTGCCGTTCACCAAGCGGGGCACCTTCACCATGGCCGGACAGCAGTGACGCTGGTCCGCTTCTCGGGCGTCGGGAAGCAGTTCGGGGACCGCTGGGTCCTGCGCGGCGTGGACTTCCAGGTCTCCGCCGGGGACCGCTGGGGGATCGTGGGGCGCAACGGGGCGGGGAAGACCACGCTCTTCCGCCTGCTGACCGGCGCCGACGACGCCACCGAGGGCGAGATCTGGCGCCACCCGGGAATCCGCTTCACGCTGCTCCGCCAGAACCGCGGGGAATCGAGCGCCGCCACCGTACGGGAGGCGGCGCTCGAGCCGTTCGCGGAGCTGCTGGCGATGGAGGGGCGCATCGAGGCAAGGGCCGCGGAGCTGGGGCACGTGGACACGGCGTCGCCCGAGGGCGCGCGGCTGCTGCACGACTACGACCGCGACGTGGAGGAGTTCCGGCGCCGCGGCGGCTACGACGCGCACGCCCGCGCCGAGGCTGCGCTGGAGGGGCTGGGTTTCGCGCAGGACACCTGGGAGAAGGAAGTGCGCCGTCTGAGCGGCGGCGAGCTGGGGCGGCTGCGGCTGGCGCAGACGCTGCTGGCGGAGCCGGACGTGCTGCTGCTGGACGAGCCCACCAACCACCTGGACCTGCGCTCCACGGAGTGGCTGGAGGGCTTCCTGCGCGGCTACGCGGGGACGGTGATGGTGGTGTCGCACGACCGGGTGTTCCTGGAGCGCCTGGCGGACCACGTGCTCCACCTGGAGGAGGGCACGGCGTACGCCTACACCGGCGGCTACGAGAGCTTCCTCGTGCAGCGGGAGGAGCGGCGCGCGGTCCAGCTGAAGCAGTGGGAGAAGCAGCAGGCGCACGTCGCCCGCACCGAGGAGTTCATCCGCCGCAACCTGGCCGGGCAGAAGACGAAGCAGGCCAAGAGCCGCCGCACGCTGCTCTCGCGGATGGAGCGGGTGGACCGCCCGGACGACGAGGGGCGCGCCATGGCGCTGCGCTTCGGCGAGGGCGGCCGCAGCGGGGGCACGGTGCTCAAGCTGGATGGGGTGACGGCCTCGTACGGGGAGCGGCGCCTGTTCGCGCCGTTCTCGGCGGAGGTGAGCCGCGACGAGCGGGTGGCGATGGTCGGCGCCAACGGCAGCGGCAAGTCCACGCTGATGCGGGCGCTGGTCGGGGAGACGCGGCCCACGGCGGGCTCGGTACTGCTGGGGGCGGGGGTGCGGCCGGCGTACTACCGGCAGGACTTCACGCACCTGCGCCCGGAGCGCCGCATCTGGGAGGAGGTGCTGGAGGCGTCGCCCTCGCTCCCCATGGGCGAGCTGCGCGACCACCTGGCGCGCTTCCTGTTCCGCAAGGACGAGATCGAGGCGCGGGTCGGCGACCTATCCGGCGGCGAGCAGGCGCGCGTGGCCCTGGCGAAGATCACGCTCCAGAGGGTCAACCTGCTGCTGATGGACGAGCCCACCAACCACCTGGACATCGAGAGCCGGGAGGTGCTGGAGGAGGCGCTGGAGAATTTCGAGGGCACCGTGGTGCTGATCTCGCACGACCGCGCGCTGCTTTCCAACGTGGCGACGCGCATCTGGAGCCTGGAGGGCGGGCGCATCGCGGACTTCGCGGGCGGGTTCGACGAGTGGCAGGAGCGGCAGCGCGAGGCCCCGGCCGCCGTCGCGTCGGCGCCGTCCCGTCCCGCCGCGGCCCCGGCGTCCGGCGCGGCGGCGAAGCCCGGTGCTTCGTCGTCGTCGGGCGGGCTCTCCAAGAACGAGAGGCAGCGCCGCAGGCAGCGGATGGAGCAGGTGGAGGCGCGGATCCACGCCGTGGAGGCGCGCATCGCGGAGATCGAGTCGGCGCTGGCGGCGCCGGGGCTCTACGCCCCTGGCGCGGACCCGAAGCGCGCCCAGTCGCTCGCGGCGGAGCGGGACGCGGCGCAGGCGGAGGCGGCGGCGCTGTACGAGGAGTGGGAGCGGGTGGGGGAGGAGCTGGCGGGGGTGTAGATTGCGGCGGTGAACGAGGGGAATCCGCGAACGTCATGGGACGATACGAAAAGCTCCTGCTCCAAATCCTCCGGGGAACGTCCGACACCAACATCGGCTTCGACTTTGAGGATGCTCCTGCAGCGGCTTGGATTCGAGGAAAGGATCCGCGGCAGCCACCACGTGTTCAGGCGGGATGGTGTGGAAGAGCGGATCAATCTCCAGCGCGAAGGTACACAGGCGAAAGCATATCAGGTGCGGCAGGTGCGTGGAGTAATCCTGAAGTACAAGCTAGGAGGCGGTGATGATGCATAAATACGAGATCATCCTGTACTGGAGTGCCGAGGACTCCGTCTTCGTCGCGGAGGTACCCGAGCTTCCCGGGTGCATGGCGCACGGAGATTCGCAGGAGGCTGCGCTCTCGAACGTTCAGGATGCGATCCAGCTCTGGATCGATACCGCAATCGAGTTTGGCGATCCCGTGCCCGAACCGAAGGGCCGCCGCCTGATGCTCGCGTGACCAGCCCGGATCCGCAGTTCACGGTCGAGACGGACCGCGAGGAAGACGGACGGTGGATCGCCGAGGTGGTCGAATTGCCGGGCGTTCTCGTCTACGGCGCGACGCGGGAGGACGCGATCCGGCGGGTGTGGGCGCTGGCAGCGGAAGTCTTGGCGGATCGGGCGGAGCACGGCGAGGGCACGGAGCGGCGGGGCTGACCGTCACTCGGCGTTGGGAAGGCGCAGGATGCGGGCGAGCGGGACCGTGGGTCTGCTCGCCCGACGTGTTTTCAGGCTGGGCTGGGACGCGGAGCGGGGCTACGGCTCGCGGAGCGTCAGCACCTCGCGCTCGAAGTCCAGGGTGACGCGGAACGGCTTGAGGAAGTCGAGCCCGAGCAGCCCGTCCAGCTCGATCCCCACCTGCGCGGTGTGGCCGAGGTCCACCTCGCACGCGGTGATGTCCTCCGCGCCCGCGCCGCCGAGGCGCAGCGAGTCGATCCGCACCAGCCGCACCCGCCCCGAGCCGCCGACGCCCGCCCCCACGCCCAGGGAGCCGCGCCGCTCCGGGAGCGCCAGCCGCCGCGACAGCGCCGGATCGAGGCAGGTGAAGGTGGCGCCCGTGTCCAGCACGAAGCGGAACGGCCCCTGCCCGTTGATGAACACCGGCACGATGATCGCGGCATCGCCGGGACCGGCCAGGTCGAAGGCGATCTCGCCGGCCGTGCTGTCCGCCGGGGCATGGACGCGCGCCGGGGCGCCGGTCTCGCACGCGGCGGCGGACCCGAGCAGGAGGAGCGCGGCGGCGGCGCCCATTGCGGAGTGCAGGCGGTCCATGGCACCATTCCGGCTGAGGGGTCGTGCGACGGGCGGCAACTTCCGCACCGGCGACGTCGCAAACGGGATACGTGCTCGGGTGTATGGGTGTAACTGGTCCAGGGACACTTGAACGGAGCAGGCGATGAGAACCTTCACCGCAGTGGTCGAGCGTGACCCGGAATCGGGAATTTTCGTGGGCTATGTCCCCGGTTTCCCTGGGGCGCATTCGCAAGGGGACACGCTCGAAGAGCTGAACCAGAACCTCCGTGAAGTTATCGAGATGCTGCTCGAGGACGGCGAGCCCGAAATGGAAGCGGAATTCGTCGGGACGCAGACGGTCAAGGTCGCCTGAGTGGGCGACAGGCCCGTACTCAAGCCACGCGAAGTCGCCGCGATCCTCGAGCGACTGGGCTTCGCGGAGGTCCGGCAGAAAGGCTCGCACAAGCAGTTCAGGCACCCGGATGGGCGAAGAACGACAGTCCCGTTTCACCCCC
Source organism: Gemmatimonadota bacterium (assembly GCA_040752145.1). GTDB lineage: Bacteria > Gemmatimonadota > Gemmatimonadetes > Longimicrobiales > Longimicrobiaceae > JAFAYN01. The sequence goes on along the minus strand of JBFMFL010000170.1, from coordinate 9,271 downwards.
ATCGCGACCTCAAACCGGCCTTGGTTCGGCAGATCGCGAAGGATATCGGGATGACGCTCGACGACCTTCTGAAACACCGGTGATCCGTAAGCCGCGATAGCCGAAAAGGAGACGGAGCCATTTCTACCAAGCTGATCGAGCTGGAAGTGCCGCGGGAGCGCGCGGTCCTGGTGGGCGCCCCCGAAAAGGGCCTCCCGCAGCAGCTCGCCGAGGAGCACATCGAGGAGCTGGGCCGCCTCACCGACACCGCCGGGCCGGAGGTGGTGGGGACGCTCACGCAGAAGATCGACAAGCCCAACCCGCGCTACTTCATCGGCGAGGGCAAGGCGGAGGAGCTGAAGTCGCTGATCGAGGACAGCGGCGCCACCCTCATCATCTTCGACGACGAGCTGAGCCCGGCGCAGGGGCGCAACCTGGAGGAGTTCACCGGGACGCGCGTCATGGACCGCGCCGAGCTGATCCTGGACATCTTCGCCACGCGCGCCCGCAGCTCCGAGGCCCGGGCGCAGGTGGAGCTGGCGCAGCTCCAGTACATGCGCCCCCGGCTGACGCGCATGTGGACGCACCTTTCGCGGTCGCGCTCCGGCCCCGGGATGCGCGGCCCCGGCGAGACGCAGCTGGAGACCGACCGCCGGCTGATCGACCACCGCATCACCCGCCTCAAGGGCGAGCTGGAGCACGTGGCCCGGCAGCGCGCCACCCAGCGCAAGGGTCGCGAGGGGATCCTGCGCGCCTCGCTGGTGGGGTACACCAACGCCGGCAAGTCGTCCGTGCTGCGGGGGATGTCGGGGAGCGACGTGTTCGTGGAGGACCGCCTGTTCGCCACGCTGGACCCCACCACCCGCGCGGTGGAGGTGGGCGAGGGCGCCGAGGTGCTGCTCACGGACACGGTGGGCTTCATCCGCAAGCTGCCCCACCACCTGGTGGCCTCGTTCCGCGCCACGCTGGAGGAGGCGCGCGAGGCCGACGTGCTGCTGCACGTGATCGACTCGTCGCACCCGGGGTGGGAGGAGCAGAAGGAGGTGGTGGAGGACGTGCTGGCCGACCTGGGGCTCCAGGACGCCCCCACCGTGCTGGTGTTCAACAAGATCGACCGGCTCACGCACGACGAGGAGGCGGCGCTGCGGGCCCGCTCGCCCTCGTACCAGGGGACCCCGGCCATCTTCGTCTCCACGCTGGAGCCGGGCGGGCTGGAGCCGCTGCGCGAGATGCTGCTCGGCAAGGTCCACGAGATGCGGCCGGACGTGCGCATCACCCTGTCGTCCACGCAGGGCGGGATGCTGGCCGAGATCTACCGCGACGGCGAGGTGCTGGAGCGCGAGGACAGCGGGGCGGAGATCACGCTGCGCGCCCGGCTCCCCGCCTCCACCCTGGGCCGCCTGCGCAGCCGCGGCGTCAAGGTGTACGGCGGCGCGTGAGCGAAGCCGGCCCGCCAGCGGACGCACTCTGGATCGTGGGGCCGGGGAGGGCGGGCCTCGCCCTGGGGCTCCTCCTCCACCGCGCCCGCGCCGTCGCCTCGCTCGCGTACACCGGGCGGGGCGACGCCGCTCCGTCCCACCCCCTGTTCGCCGCGGACCCGCCGGCCGCCGCGTACCTCCCCTGGCGCGACGCCCCGCCCGCCGGCGTCGGCGGCATCCTCCTGGCCGTCCCCGACGCCGCGATCCCCGCCGCCGCCGCCCGCCTCGCGCAGCTCCCCCTGCCGCCGGAGGTCCCCGTCCTGCACCTCAGCGGCAGCGTGGAGGTGAGCGCCCTGGAGCCGCTGGCCCGCGCCGGCCACCCCGTGGGCGGCCTGCACCCGCTCTGCGCCGTGGCCGACCCGGTGGAGGGCGCCGACCGCCTGCGCGGGGCCACCTTCGGGGTGGAGGGCGAGGGGGCGGCGCGGCAGCTCGCGGACAGGATCGTACGGGCGGCGGGGGGCACGGCGCTGGAGCTGGCCCCGGGGAGCCGCACGCACTACCACGCCGCCGCCGTGTTCGCCTCCAACTACGTGGTGGCGCTGCTCGCCGTGGCCGAGCGCCTGATGGAGCGCGCCGGCATCCCCGCGGAGCGCGCCCGCCCGGCGCTGGCCGGCCTCGCCGCCGGCGCCGTGGAGAACGCGCGCGAGCGCGGCCCCGCCGCCGCGCTCACCGGCCCCGTCGCGCGCGGCGACGCGGAGACCGTGGCGCGGCACCTGGCGCGGTTGTCCGGGGACGAGCGCCGCTTATATTCCCTGCTCGCCGCCGAGGCGCTGCGCCTGGCGCGCGCCCGCGGCCTGGACGCCGCCGCGGCTGAGAGCGTGGCCGCGCTGATCGCGGAGGGCCCTCACCCGGCGGCCTGAGAGCCGCCACCCTCTCCCAATTCTGGGAGAGGGGACCAGGGGCGCCGGGGCATACACGGGCGCCCGCGTGAGGGATGCGCGCCCGGAGGGCCGAGACCCGCGGCAGTTTGCGGGGCTCGGCTGCGTTGGGGAGCGTTGTTTGCTCCCCTACGCAGCGCGCAGCCCGACCCGAGCGACAGCGAGGGGCACGCCCGAACCCGCAGTTCAGAGCAGTTCGTCTTCAAAGGCCGACCGACGCACATGAGGCTGTACGTCAACATCGACCACGTCGCCACGGTTCGCCAGGCGCGCCGCACCGACGAGCCGGACCCCGTGCGGGCCGCGGTGCTGGCGGAGCTGGGCGGCGCGGACGGGATCACCGTGCACCTGCGCGAGGACCGCCGCCACGTGCAGGACCGCGACGTGCGCCTGCTGATGGAGACCGCCCGCACCGGGATCAACCTGGAGCTGGCCGCGGCCTCCGAGGTGCTGGCGCTGGCCGAGGAGTGGCGGCCGATGCAGGCGACGCTCGTCCCGGAAAAGCGGGAGGAGGTCACCACCGAGGGCGGGCTGGCGCTGGACACCCCGGAGGCCCGCCGCCAGGTGTCCGCCGCCGCGGACCGGCTCAAGGCCGCCGGGATCCGCACCTCGCTGTTCATCGATCCGGACCCGGAGGCGATCCGCGCGTCGGTGCAGATGGGGGTGGAGGCGGTGGAGCTGCACACCGGCGAGTACGCCAACACGCGCGGCGCCGAGCGCGACGCGCAGCTGGGCCGCCTGCGCCGCGCCGCCGCGCTGGGGCGCTCGCTGGGGCTGGCGGTGCACGCGGGGCACGGGCTCACCTACGAGAACGTGGCGCCGGTGGCCGCCGTGCCCGAGATCGAGGAATTGAACATCGGCCATTCCATCGTCAGCCGCGCCGTGCTGGTGGGGCTGGAGCGCGCCACGCGCGAGATGGCGGAGATCCTCCGCCGGGCGCGCGCCTGACCACCCGGAGAGAGCCCGTGTCCCAATCGCTGAGCGACTACTTCGTACTCGAAGCGAACGAGTTCCTGGACCAGCTGGACGCGCTCCTGGCGGGCGGCGGCACGCCGGACGCGGAGCGCTTCTTCCGCCTGGCGCGCGGCGTCCGCGGCAGCGCCCGGGTGGCGCAGGAGGAGCCGATCGCCGCCGTGGCGGAGGCGCTGGAGGGCGCCGCCCGCGCGCTCCAGGAGCGCACGCTCATGTGGAGCGAGGAGACGCGCGCGCTGGCGGTGCGCACGGTGGACGACCTGCGCGTGCTGGTGCGCGCGCGCGGCCGCTGGACCCCGGCCGAGGCCGCCCGCGCCCGCGAGGCGGCGGCCCGCTGGAGCGGGGTGTCGCCGGAGCGGGGGGCCGCGCGCGCCGCGGACGGGGCGGAGGGGCAGTTCACGGCCTTCCTGCGGCGCGAGGTGATGGGGGTGGTCTCGGAGCTGGACCACGCCTCGGAGAGCCTGCGCCGCGCCCCCGCGGAGCGCGAGCCGCTGCGCGAGGTGGTGAGGCGCATGCGCCCGCTGCGCGGGATGACGGGGGTGGACGCGCTCGCCCCCGTGCAGGAGGTGCTGGAGGGGGTGGAGGAGACCGCGGGCGCGCTGGTGTCGCGCCCCGGCGGCCTCGCCGACGCGCACCTGGAGCTGCTGGCGGCGGCGCGCGCGGCGCTCGCCGCCGCGCTGGCGGCGGTGGAGCGCGGCGGCGACGCGGGGGCCCTCCCGGAGCTGGAGCGCTTCCGCGACGCCCGCGAGCGCCTGGCCGACGCCGGGCAGGGCGCGGGCGACGACGGGGTGATCCCGGTGAGCGCGCTGTTCTACGGCGACGCGGGGCCGCACATCGTGTCCTCGCCGCTGGCGCCGGTGCCGGCCTCCGGCGGGAGCGCCCCGGAGGAGGTGGAGCGCTTCCTCCGCCTGGAGGCCACCGGCTTCCTGGACCGCGCGGAGGCGCTGCTCGCCATCGCCGCGGCGCGCCGCGACCGGAGCTTCGGCGGGGTGGCGGGGCAGCTGGCGGCGCTGGCGCAGTCGGTGGGCGAGCTGTCGGGCACCTACGGCATGGCCTTCGTCGCGTCCGCCGCCGGGCGCGCCGCGGACGAGCTGCGCGCCTCCGGCTCGGCCGAGGAGGCGCGGGCGGTGCTGGCGCGGCTGCGCGCCGCGCTGCCAGGCGCGGGCGGCGTCGCGGCGGTGGAGCCGGACGTGCGGGAAGCGGCGCCCGCGGCCGACACCCGGTCGGAGGCCGCCGCGCCCGCGGAGGACGGCGTCGTGCCCGTGGAGTCGCTGCTGTTCCGCGGCGGCGCGGCGCTCCGCGAGGCGCTGTCGCTCCGCCCGGAGATCGAGCGGCTGGCCGCGGCGAACGGGGCCGGGGCGGCGGAGCTGCGCGGCCGGCTGGAAGAGCTGTTCGACCTGATCACACTCGGCATGGAAGAGCCCGCGGGCTCCTGACGAATGAAGTTCAACGCCAAGGCGGTCCTCGGGATCGCGGTGAGCCTCCTCCTGCTCTGGTGGGCTCTCCGCGATGTTTCGTTTGCGGAGGTGGTGCACGAGATCCGCAGCGCCGATCCGGTGCTCTTCCTCCTCGCCGTCGCCGTCGCCACCTCCGGGCTGGCGATCCGCGCGCTGCGCTGGAAGTCGCTGCTGGCGCACGTGGACCGCGAGATCCCCTTCCGCCCGCGCTACGCGGCGGTCTCCATCGGCTTCGCGGCCAACAACCTGCTCCCCGCCCGCGTCGGCGAGTTCGCGCGCGCCTTCAGCCTGGGGCGGCTGGCGGGGGTGCCGGTGGGGGCGGTGTTCGCGTCGCTGGTGATGGAGCGGGTCTTCGACGGCATGGCGATCGTGGGGCTGCTCTTCGCCTCCATGGCGGCGCCGTCGTTCCCCGCCGCGATCGAGATCGGCGGGGTGGACCCGCGGGTGGCGGCGCGCGTGGTGGCGGCGATCACCGGGGCGCTGGCGGTGTTCCTGTTCCTGCTGGCGCTGGCGCCGGAGCGCTCGGTGTCGGTGGCGGAGCGGGTCGCGAACCGGGTGCTCCCGCCCAGCATGCGCCGGCCGCTGGTGGACGCGCTGCACTCCTTCCTCGCCGGCCTCGGCATCCTCCGCGACCCGCGGCTGCTGGTGATCTCGGTCGCGTGGGCGCTGGGGCAGTGGCTCTTCCTGGCGACCTCGTTCTGGCTCGCGTTCCGCGCCTTCGGGATCACGCAGGTGCCGTTCGCGGGGGCCGTCTTCCTCCAGTCGCTGGTGTCGCTGGCGGTGGCGGTCCCCTCGTCTCCCGGCTTCTTCGGTCCCTGGGAGGCGGGGGCCAAGCTGGGGCTGGGGCTGTGGGGCGTGCCGGCGGGGCAGGCGGTCTCGTTCGCCATCGGCTTCCACATCGGCGGCTTCATCCCGGTGACGCTCATCGGCATCTGGTACGTGTGGCGGCTGAACATCCGCTGGAAGGACGTGGAGCGGAGCGAGGAGACGGTGGAGGAGATCGTGGAGCGCGACGAGGTCACCACCGCGCCCGCGGCGCCGGAGCGATGACGGTCCGGGTGGTCCGCGCGGAGGCGCCGGCGAAGGTCAACCTGCGGCTGCGGGTGCTCGCCCGCGAGGCGTCGGGCTACCACTCGCTGGAGTCGCTGTTCTGCGCCGTCTCGCTGGCCGACGCGGTGGAGGTGCGCGCGGGGGAGCCGGGGATCCGGCTGGAGGTGACGGGCGGGGTGGAGACGGGGCCGCCGGAGAACAACCTGGTGGCGCGGGCGGCGGAGTGCTTCCACGCGGCGCTGGGGTCCGCGCCCGCGCTGGACGTGCGGCTGGAGAAGCGGATCCCCTCAGCGGCGGGGCTGGGCGGGGGGAGCTCGGACGCGGCGGCCACGCTGCGCGCGCTGAACGCGCTGCACGGCGAGCCGTTCGGGCGCGCGGAGCTGCTGCGCATGGCGGCGGAGCTGGGGAGCGACGTGCCGTTCTTTCTGTGCGGCTCCACGCTGGCGCTGGGGTGGGGCAGGGGGGAGCGGCTGCTCGCCCTGCCGGCGCTCCCGCCGCGGCCGGTGCTGGTGGCGCACCCCGGCGTCGCCATGCCCACGGGCGACGCGTTCCGGCGCATCGCGGAGCGGCGCGGGGGCGCTTGGGAACCGGAGGCGTTCGCGTTCGGGCTGGAGCTGCTGGGGGGGTGGCCGGGCGTGTCCGCGCTGGCCGAGAACGACTTCGAGGCGCCCGCGCTGGAGCGGATCCCGGTGCTCGCCGCGGCCAGGGAGGCGATGCAGGGGCCGGGGGCGCTGGTCTGCCTGCTGGCGGGGAGCGGCGCGTCCATGTTCGCGGTGTACCCGTCCACGGACGAGCGGGACGAGGCGGAGCGGGAGGTGAGGGCGCTCGGGCTCGCCACGTGGACGGCGCGGACGCTGGCGGAAGAGCCCCCGCTCCGGGTTGACCCTCCCGGCGCGAGCGGCTAGCTTTTTCGGTCTGTACCGGCCTTTCGGGCCGGTGGCTGCCCCCTGGTGTAATGGCAGCACAGCGGTCTTTGGAACCGTTAGTGGAGGTTCGAATCCTCCGGGGGCAATGCGCCGGAAGCTCTTCTCTCACGAGGGCTTCCGGCTTTTTCTTTCCACGACCTTCAACCGGGTGCTGGGTCGCTGGTTAAAGGTGTGGCTAAAGGTAGGCTGCTTTTTCGGGAAATATTCGGGTGCGGGGAGGCGGCTCACCCTACCCCTGCTGACCACTGAAAGGCGGTTCACTTCTTCCCGCTGCTGACCCATTGGACAGCGCCTGCAGCAGCCGGGCGCGGGCATCCGGATTGAGCTTCCCGAGCACCTCTCCGAGCGGCAGGTCGCCGAGCTGGTCCAGCAGGGCCTGCTCGCTCGCGTCGGACTCGGCCGCCTGGGCTCCCGCCAGGGCTAGCCGCATCCTGCGCCGGATCTGCGCGGCGTTCGCTATGTCTTTCTCCCGCTCCCGGTCCTGGTAGATTTCCTTGCGGGTGCCCGAGTCCTGGTGGCCGGTCAGGCGGTCCAGGGCGCGGTCGTCCGTGGAGTAGTCGTTGGCCGTGTCCGTGAGGCCGCGGCGCAGGCCGTAGAAGCTCCGGTCCTGGACGTGCTGCACGCCTGCCAGTTCCTCGAACGAGCGCCAGTAGGCGATCGCGTTCGTGACGTGGAGGTGCCGGTGCGGGTACTTCTTCACGCGCGCGAGCGGGATGCGGCCGTTGACGAGCTTGCCTCCGGGGAAGAGCGGGAAATCGTGGATCTCCCCACGCACGCGGGCGGCTTCCAGCTCAGCGAGGTACCCATTCGTGAGAACGTGGTCGATGTACGCCCTCAGTTCAGGGTGGAGATCCACCGTCTCGCCCTCCTTCCTGCCCCGCCCGAGCTTCTCGCCGAGGAAGCGCCCGAGGCCGAACCCGCCGAGCCCAGGCGTCAGGTTGAGGTCGGAGCGCATCGCTCTCAGCACCTGCCCCGGGCGCAGCTCGGCGCCGATCTCGACGACCGTGCGCACCCGGGGGGCGCACAGGGGCTGACTTTCCCGGACCGTGCGCTTGTGCTTTCGTCCGCGCACTACCTCGACCTCGCGCACGCCGGCCAGACACGAGAAGATCCGCCGCAGCTCGTCAGAGTCGTAGCGCAGCGCCTTCTTGCGCTCCCTGCGCCTCTGCTTGAGCTTCTGGCCCGTGATTTTCTCCCAGGTTTCCCGCATCCGCTGCTCCATGCGGTGGGGGCGCTGCGGGGCGGGGAACGCCTCGCCGTACCGCTCGCGTAGATGGGCCCACACCAGATAGAGCGCCCGGACGGCCCGCACCATCGAGCGGTAGCCAGGCCCTCTCCCGGCCTTGTATGCTCGGGCCATCCCGGTCCACAGATCGGCCACCGTTCCGGCCTGTATGTCGGACCACTCCCGGTCCCCACCGAGGTATTTCTCCACGAACCAGGCGCCTCGCCGCTGGTCGAGCGAGTGGCGGTCACGGACCGGGTACAGGGTCCCGGTATGGTGCCCGACCTCGGGGTGCGGTAGCGCTTCCGCGAAAGCTTCGGCGAGCGTGCGTGGGATGCGAGTGACCCGCTCGCGCTTGTTCCAGTCCCGCGGGCTGCCGCCGGCCGCATAGATCTTCTGCGCCTTCTCCGCGGCCTGTCTCGCCTCGTCCTCCAGGTTTCTGCGCCTGCGCCCCCGGTCGTCGCGGACGCGGAGCCCGGTACGGCAGAAGTGCGGTTTACTCTTTCCGTCGACCGGGTCCGTCTCCTGCCAGCGGAGATACACTTCGTATTTCCGATCAGGACGCTCCTCAGCTACAAGGGTGTGGGGGCGCTGTCCGATCGTGACCTTCCAGTGGTCATCTCGCTTCGTCGGTCTGGACGGACTCATGCCTACTTCCGCCTCTCGCGCCCAGCCTTCATCCGCAGAACGTCATCCCGATGGAGCAGGTACTTGCCTGATGGCTGTCTGATCGTACGTATGGCGAACCTGTCGGCGTGTCGGCACCAGTACTGCACGGCTGCAACGGTGCAATCGCACTCGGCCGCTGTGCGGTGGGTCGTCCACCAGACGTCGCCGGTGATCACCGTGGAGATCGTCTCGCGCAGCTGCGCGGCGGTCCATGTGAGGACGGCTGCTGCCGGATCATTGGGCGTTTCCTCCGCGCGCTCCTGCGCCCGGCGCTCCAGGCGCGCTGCGAATTCCTCGAAGGACAAGAGATAGCTGCTCATGGTACGATGCGTCGGTGGGGATCCGTAGCTGCGGCGGCGCATACACGCCGCGACAGCCGGATTGGTGTTCGGGGATAGGTGAGGTTTGCAGGGGCGAGACTACGGGGCTGTGCTCTCAGCCAGGCGGGGTACGCCGCTCACCCGCACGCGATGTCGGCAACGGCAGCGACACCCGGTGATCTTCCCCGTCTGGAGTGGACACCTCAATAACCCTGCATAGGTTCAGGGGAGAGGAGGTGACCATGGGAGAGATGAGACGGCGGTTCACGAAGGAGTACAAGATCGAGGCGGTTCGCCTGGCGACGGTCGGCGACAAG
>JBFMFL010000017.1:0-43632 GCA_040752145.1 Gemmatimonadota bacterium | reverse complement strand
GGCCCAGGAGGCCGCGCGCCCCGACGACGCGCCGGCGGAGCGCCGCTTCGAGGCTCGGGCGCTCCGCCGCGCCGCCCCCGCCTTCGCGGCGTACCTGCTGGCCATGGTGCTGGCGCCGCTCGCCTCCGCCAGCGGCGCCTGGACGGGGTGGCTGGGCTTCGCCGGGCGCTCCGCGTCGCTGGGCGTGGCGGAGCAGCTGCACCTGCTGGAGTCGGTGGCCGCGCTCACGGTGCTGGGCTACCTCCTGGCCGAGGCGCGCAGCCGCCGCGAGCTCCCCTTCGGCTCGCTGGCCCCGCGGCTGGCGGCGGAGTGCGCGCTGGCCGCCGCCACCATCGAGGGGGTGCGCGGCTTCCACCCCGCCTGGGGCGCGAGCCTGGCCCAGCTCTGGCTGCTGGTGGGGGCCGGGCTCCTGGGCGGGTGGATCTTCCACCTCCAGCGCGACCACGTGCGCGCGCTGGCCGCCTCCGCCCGCCGCGCCGCCCCGTCGCCCGCACCGGAGACCGTGGCCCCCGTTCCCGTTCCCCTGCCCCGAGGCCTGCCGTGACCCGCACCCCGCTCCGCGCCCGTCCCGTCCTGCTCGCCGGCCTGCTCCTGCTTGCCGCCGCCGCGCCCGCCGCGGCTCAGGACGCGCAGCGCCCGCGCAACCTCAAGGTGCTCCCCGCCGACATGACGCGGGAGCAGGTGATCGCCGTGATGCGCGGCTTCAACAGCGCGCTGGGCGTGCGCTGCACCCACTGTCACGCGCCCTACACCGCCGCGAAGCCGGACTCGCTCGACTTCCCCTCGGACGCGAACCCGAAGAAGGAGACCGCCCGGCAGATGATGCGCATGGTGCGCGGCATCAACCGCGACTACCTGGCCGCGCTCGCCGCGCCGGGCGGGGAGCCGGCGCGGGTGGAGTGCGTCACCTGCCACCGTGGGGCGCCGCGCCCGCTGATGCTGGAGGACACGCTGCGCACGGTGGCGCTGCGCCAGGGCGCGGACTCGGCGGCGGCCGTGTACCGCCGGCTGCGGACGCGCCACTACGGCGGCTTCACCTACGACTTCGGCGAGCGGTCGCTGAGCACGCTGGCCACGCGGCTGGCCGCGGAGGGGCGCGCGGCGGACGCCCGGCGCATGCTGGAGCTGAACGCGGAGCAGTTCCCGGAGTCCGCGGGCGTGGCGTTCGAGCTGGGCCGCGCGTACGAGGCGGCGGGGCAGCGGGACCGGGCCGTGGAGCAATTTCGCAGGGCGCTCCGGTTGCAGCCGGGCCACCGCCAGGCGCAGCAGGCGCTCCAGCGGCTTGTTGGCGGCACGCGGTAAGTCCAGCGGGCTGAACTGCCGCGTTCGGGCGTGCCCCCGGCTTCGCCGGGGTCGGGCTTCGGCTCCGTAGGCGAGCAAACAACGCTCGCCAACGGAGTCGAGCCCGCGCAAACTGCCGCGCGGTCTCGCCCCTTCGGGCCGAAATCCCTCACGCGACGGCGGCTCACCCCGGGGCCGCGATCCGGACCTCCCGCGCCGGGGTCTCCGCGGCGGCGAAAGCGAGCAGGCGCTCGCCTTCGTCGTTCAAGGCCGCCTCGTCGCCCGCGGCGAGCGGCGCGAAGGGCTCCACCCGCAGCGTGGCGGCGCCGCGGCTGCGCTCCATCTTCCAGGTGCCCGCCACGAAGCCGTCCACCAGGACCGTGCCCGGGAAGATGCCGTTCGGGGTGAAGATGCGGCGGCGGTGCTCCTCGCTGATCACCCGCGTGCGGTCCGCGTGCGACAGGAGCACGTTGTCCCACTCGGCCATGTAGCGCACGGGCGCCGGGGTGTCCGGGTCGGGGCGCGGCGCGTCCGGCAGGTCGAACAGCTCGCGCCCCGCCTCGTCCCGGAAGACGAGCAGCCGGGGCCGCAGCCCCTCGAACGCGTCACGCAGGCGGGTCAGGCCGGACCACGTCTGCGCGTCCGCGGCCGTCGCCGGCCCGAAGGCGGCCAGGTAGCGCAGGACGAGGTTCTCCGGCGACGCACTCGCGTCCAGCGGCCGGCCCAGCCACGCCTCCGCCGTGGTGTGGGCAGCCGGCCCGCTGCGCCCCCACAGGCCGCGCGGGGGCACCTGCACCAGCGCGAGCAGGGCACGCGCGGCGCCGGAGAGCGCCGCCGGGTCGCGGCCGGGCCAGCGCTCCGCCAGCGCCGCGCCAATCTCGGCGAAGGTGCGCGGCCGCTCCTCGGTCAGCGCGCGGGCGGCGTCCGCCAGCTCTGCGGCGTCCACTCCCTCCATGCGCCGGCCGTAGGTCGCCCGGTGGGCGCGCTCCAGCACCGGCTGGAGCAGCGGGCGCAGCGCCAGGCAGTCGCGGGCGGTCACCAGGTGGATGGTGGACCTCATCAGCGCGATGCGGACCACGGCGCGCTCCTCCAGCAGCCGCGACAGCTCCTCCGGACGGAAGCCCTCCAGCCGCGTCCACAGCCCGTAGTAGGGCGGGTCCGGCGCCTGCGACTGCATTCCGGCCAGCCGCTCCACGGCCTCGGCCGCGGGGACGGTCCAGCGGCGCAGCAGCCCCTGGCGCGCCAGCAGAGCGCGGTTCAGCGCCCGGCGGTCGAGCACCCGGACCGCATCGGACGGCGACTGTCTCGGCATCGGACTCGCTGCTCCGGGCGGGGTGGCGGACGCGCCGGGGCGGGCTCTCCCGCCCGGGCGCCGCAACCTACCGCCCCGGGCGTGGCGGTGCGAGCCAGGATCGACTTCGGCACGGACCCGGGACGGGGCAGTCGTCATCCATCTTCAACCCACTGCACCGGATGCTCATGGACGACGCGGCGATCCTCTGGCGCAGGCTGGACGTGCCCGGCCACGACTTCGCCCGGCTCTCCCCGCGCGAGGGTGGCTGGCTCCTGGCCGGCACCGCGCTGTTCGCGCACGACGGGCTCCCCTGCCGCCTGGACTACCGCGTCCTCTGCGACGCGGCTTTCCGGACGGAGAGCGCGACGGTGGAAGGGTGGGCCGGGCGCGAGCCCGTCCGCCACCACCTGGCCGCCGACGCGGACCGCCGCTGGCGCCTGGACGGCGTGGAGCAGCCGCAGGTGGAGGGGTGCATCGACGTGGACCTGGGCTTCACCCCCGCCACCAACCTGCTCGCCCTGCGCAGGCTGGACCTGCCCGTCGGCGCGGCGGCGGAGGTCCGGTCGGCCTGGCTGGACTTCCCCGGCTTCGCCATGGAGCCCCTGCCGCAGACCTACCACCGGACTGCCGAGCTCGCCTACGCCTACGAGAGCCACGGCGCCGCCTTCACCGCCGAGCTGCGCGTGAACGCCGCCGGCTTCGTGGTGGACTACCCGGGCCTGTGGCTGGAGGAGCGCGAGAGCCCCGCGTGAGGGATTCCGGCCCGAAGGGGCGAGACCCGGCGGGGCTGTTTCCGCCGGGTCTCGATTCCGTTACGCAGCGTTGTTTGCTGCGTTACGGAGCCGAAGCCCGACCCCGGCGCCCCGCCGGGGGCACGCCCGAACCCGCTGTTCAATCTCAGTTGAAAGCAGTCCAACGAACCACCCCGCCACGTATCCAACACTCGGCGGGGCGCGTTTTTTCCGGCCGCAGCGGACCGCGCCCTGGCGCCCTCGCACACCCCCGCCCAACGTTCCGCGGGGCTCACGTGTCTAGGGGAAGACCATGTCCGAGGAAGACGTCGCGCACCTGCTGGGCCGCGCACAGGGCGGCGATGCCGCCGCCATGGAGCGGCTGGTGCGGATGCACCTTGGGGCGGCGTACGCCGTGGCGCTGGCGGTCACCGGCGACCCCACGGAGGCCGAGGACGTGGTGCAGGACGCCCTGGTCGCCGCGCTGGGGCGGCTGGGGGACGTGCGCGGGCCGGACAGCTTCGCCCCCTGGCTGATGCAGATCGTCCGGAACCGCGGCCGCAACCTGCTGCGCTCCCGCGCCGTGCGGAGCGCCCTGCCGCTGGAACTCGCCGAGGGGCGTCCCGACGGCAGCTCCCCGCTGCGCGACACCGAGCGTAGCGAGATCCGGGACCGGCTCACGGACGGCCTCGCCACCCTTCCCGACGTCCAGCGCGAGGTGGTGCTCCTGCACGACCTGGAGGGCTGGAAGCACCGCGAGATCGGGGAGTCGCTCGGCATCCCCGAGGGCACCGTCCGCTACCACCTGTTCAACGCACGCCGGGCACTCCGCGCCCGCCTGGGCGCGTTCCTCCGGGAGGAGGGCTGAAAATGCACGAGGAACCCATCGACCTGTCGCCGCTCGCCCTGGCGCCCGCGCGCCGGGAGACCCTGGTCGCCACGATCACCGCCCGCGCGCTGGCCGAGGCCGCGGTCCGCTCGCCGCTCGCCCTGGTGGTGGGGTGGATGCGGCCCACGCTGGCCGCCGCCGCCCTGGTGGCCGCCGTGTCGCTGGGCGTGCTCGCCGCCGCCGAGCCCGGCGCCGCGGGCGGGAGCACCGCCATGCGCACCGTGGCGGACGAGCTGAACTTTCCCGAGCCCGTCGCCGAGTGGATCGCCGAGGAGCGCACCCCGAGCGACGCCGACCTGATCCACGCGCTGGAAGGAGACCTGCCGTGACCCCGTCCCGTCCCCCCCGCCGCGCCCGCCTGCTGGGGATCGCCCTGCTGGTGGCGACCTTCGCGGCCGGGATGCTGGCCGGCGCGGCGTTCGACCGCACCCTGACGGCCCGCGAGCCCGAGCCGGTGCAGGAGCCCGGGTGGCACTGCCACGGCCCGCACGGCAAGAAGACCAGCATGATCCTGGACCGGCTGGACCTGTCCCCCGAGCAGCGCCGCCGGGTGGACGCCATCATGGCGCGGCGCCGGACCCAGGCCGACGCCTTCTGGGACCGCGAGGGGCCGCGGATGCGCGGCATCGTGGACTCCACGCGCAACGAGATCCGCGCCGTGCTCACGGCCGAGCAGCGCGCCGAGTACGACCGCCTGCGCGCCGAGTACCGCGCCGCCCGCCGCGCCGAGCGCGGCGAGCAGCAGCCCGCCTCCGGGCGGCGCTGAGCGGCGCCCCGGAACCCGAACCGAGCAGCAGAGACCCTGAACGCCCGAAGATGAAGCGGACCTCCCGAAACACCCCGGCCGGGGGCGCGGCGCTCGCGCTCCTGGCCGCAGCCCTTGTCCCCGCCGCGCTCGCGGCGCAGCAGCCGGTGCCCACGGTCACCCTGGACGAGGCCATCGCCCGCTCCGTGGCGGTGGACCCGGCCGCCGTCGCCGCCGCGTCGGGGATCTCCTCGGCGCGCGCCGACGTGCTCCAGGCGCGGGGGGCGTGGCTCCCCACGCTGACGCTGGGCTCCACCTACGGCAACTCCAGCAACCAGCGCTTCGACCAGGCCACCGGCTCGCTGGTGTCCGAGAACTACAGCGCCCAGGTGGCCACCGGCATCGAGCTGTTCGACGGGGGGCGGCGCCTGGCCGAGGGACGCAGCGCCTCCGCCCGGCAGCGCGCGGCCGGCGCCACCTACCGCGAGCAGCGCTACGAGACCGCGCTGGCGACCACGGAAACCTTCTACGGCGCCGCCGCCGCGGAGGAGCTGGCCGCGGCCGCGCGGCAGCGGCTGGAGCGCGCCCGGCAGCAGCTGGAGTTCGCGCGCACCCGGCTGGAGGTGGGGACCGCCACCCGCTCCGACGTGCTGCGCGCCGAGCTGGAGGCCGGCAACGCCGAGCTGGCCGTGGTGGAGGCCGAGTCCGCGCTGCGCACCTCGCGGCTCCAGCTGGGGCAGCGCATCGGGGTGGCGGGCGAGGTGCAGCCGGCCGCCGCGGCGCTCCCGGAGCGCGGCCCCGAGCTCCCCGCCGAGGCGGAGCTGGTGGCCCGCGCGGAGCGGACCGCCCCGGCGGCGCAGGCCGCGCGCGCCGGCTACGACGAGCGGCGGGCCGTGCGCATCGCCTCCACCACCGCCTACGCTCCGACCCTGCGCGCCACGGCGGGGTACGACTGGTCCGCCTTCGACTTCCCCCCGGACGAGCGCAGCTGGAGCCTCCGGCTGATCGCCTCCCTCCCGGTGCTGAACGGATTCCAGCGCGAGGCCAACGTCGCGCGGGCGCGCGCCGGCGAGCGCGCGGCCGAGGCCCGCGCCGCCGACGCCGCCATCGCGGCGCGGGTGGCCGCCGCGGACGCGGCGCGCGAGATCGGCTCGGCGGAGCGGCGGGTGGAGATCGCCCGGCGCTCCGTGGAGCTGGCCCGCGAGGACCTGCGGGTGCAGGAGGAGCGCTACAGGCTGGGGGCGTCCACCATCCTGGACCTGCAGGCGTCGCAGGTGGCGCTCACCGAGGCCGAGGTGGGGTGGGTGCGCGCCCGGCAGGGGCTGGGCGTGGCCGTGGCGCGGCTGGAGGCCGTGCTCGGCGAGACGGTCCGGCCGCAGGCCGCGGCTCCCGGGATTTCACAGGACTGAGAGATCGCGCGGGGGCGCGGAGGCCCCCGCTTCACCACTGCGTCGTGAGGAAGCACGTGAACAGATCGAGCCGATTCCCCCTGCTGGGCCTGCTGCTGGGCCTGTCCGTGGCCGCGGCGGCCTGCGGGGGAGAGAGCGAGGCCGCGCAGGGCGGCGGCCGGGGCGGACCGGGAGGCGGGGGCGGGGGACGCGGCGGCCCCGGCGGGCGCGGGGGTCCCCCGGCGGTGGAGACGGCGCCGGTGGCGCTGGGGACCATCGCCCGCGAGGTCACGGTGTCCGGCACGGTGGAGCCCATCCGGGTCGTGGCGGTGAACGCCCAGATGGGCGGCGCGCTGCTGGACGTGGGGGTGGAGGAAGGGAGCGTGGTGCGGCAGGGGCAGGTGCTCGCCCGCATCGACGCGCGCGAGATCGCCGCGCAGGTCCGGAGCGCCCAGGCCTCGTACGACGTGGCGCAGGCCGCGCTGGAGCGCGCCGAGCAGCTCCGCCAGCGGCAGGTGATCACCGCCGCCGAGTACGAGCGCGACCAGGCGGCCCGCGACGCCGCCCGCGCCCAGCTGGACGGGCTCCGCACCCGCCAGGGGTACTCCGTGGTGCGCGCCCCGGCCTCCGGGGTGGTCACCGTCAAGGCGGTGGAGTCGGGCGACGTGGTGGGGGCGCAGACCAAGCTGTTCGAGATCGCCGACGTGTCCACCATGGTGGTGCCGGTGCGCGTCTCCGAGCTGGACGTGGTCAAGCTCTCCCCCGGCGACCGCGTGCGGGTGGAGCTGGACGCCCTCCCGGGCCAGGTGCTGGACGGCCGCATCCGCCGCGTCTTCCCCTCCGCCGACCCGGCCACCCGGCTGGTGCCGGTGGAGGTGGCGCTGCAGGGCGAGGGCGCGCGCGCGGCCCGCCCCGGCTTCCTGGCGCGGGTGTCGCTGGCGCTGGGGCAGAACCAGGGCGTCAGGCTGGTGCCCCAGTCGGCCATCGTGCAGAGCGCGGGGGCGACCTCGGTGTTCGTGGTCAGGGACGGCAAGGCCGAGCGCCGCCCCGTGGAGACCGGGCTCACCTCCCAGGGCAGGGTGGAGGTGCTCTCCGGGGTGGAGCCGGGCGAGGCCGTGGTGACGCTGGGGAACAACAACGTGCGCGACGGCGCCGAGGTGCGCGTCGTCGCGGGGCCGGGCGCCGGGGCCGCGCCGCGCCAGGGGGGCGCGGGGGCCGGGGGCCCGCAGCGCGGAGGTGGCTCGTGAGCCGCGAGTTCGTGAAGGAGGCGGCGGGCAAGGTGCGCCGCAACGTCTCCAGCCTGAGCATCCGCCGCCCCATCGGCACGCTGATGCTGACGTCGGTGATCTTCGTGCTGGGCTTCTTCTACCTGTCGGGCCTGCCGGTGGACCTGCTCCCCAGCATCGTCTACCCCAACGTCCGGGTCAACGTCACCTACGCGGGCGTGGACCCGGAGGTGCTGGAGGAGGTGGTGGCCAAGCCGCTGGAGCGCGGGCTGGCGGCCACCGAGAACCTGGAGCGGATGGAGACGGAGATCCAGGAGGGGCGCGTCGGCGTCAACCTGACCTTCCGCTACGGCACCGATATCGACTTCGCCCTCCAGGACGTCACCCGCAACCTGGAGCGGGTGCGGGCGCGGCTCCCCGACGACGCCGACCCGCCCACGGCCTTCAAGATGGACCCCTCGCAGATCCCCATCTACGAGGTGGCCTTCTCCTCGGAGGAGCGCGACCTGCTCTCGCTGCGCGAGTGGGTGGAGGACCGGCTGGCCCCGCAGATCCTCACGGTGAACGGCGTGGCCTCGGTGGACGTGGCCGGCGGCCTCGTCCGCGAGGTGCAGGTGGTGCTGGACCAGGAGCGGCTGCGCTCCTACGGCCTGACCGCCTCGGAGGTGATCGCCGGGCTGCGCGCCGCCAACGTGGACGTGGCCGCGGGGCGGGTCACCTCCAGCACCCGCGAGGTGGTGGGGAAGACCACGGGCAAGTTCAGGAACGTGGAGGAGATGCGCGCCATGCTCATCAACCTCCCCGGCGGCGGCAGGGTCCCGCTGGGCGAGGTGGCGAGCGTGGCCGACACGCACCAGGAGCAGCGCATCTGGGCCCGGCTGAACGGCGTGCCGGCGGTGCGGATGTCGGTGAGGAAGCAGCCCGGCGCGAACACGGTGGCCGTGGCCGAGGGGGTGGACCAGCGCATCCGCGACCTGGTGGAGACGCGCTTCGTCCCCGAGGACGTCAGGAACAGCACCACCCAGAACCAGGCCACCTTCATCCGCGGCTCGGTGGCCGCGGTGCGCGACGCGGCAGTCCTCGGCGCCATCCTCTCCATGCTGGTGGTGCTGCTCTTTCTGCGCTCGCTGCGCAAGACGTTCGTCATCGGCATCGCCATCCCGGTGGCCATCCTCGCCACCTTCATGCTCATGGGGATGGGCGGGCTGACGCTGAACATCTTCTCCCTGGGCGGGCTGGCGCTGGGCGTGGGGATGCTGGTGGACAACTCCATCGTGATGCTGGAGAACATCTTCCGGCGCATGAAGGAGAGCCGGCTGGGGCCCGAGGAGGGCGCCCACGAGGGCGCCGCCGAGGTGCAGAGCGCGGTGGTGGCGGCCACCACCACGCACATCATGGCGGTGGTGCCCTTCCTGCTCATCACCGGGCTGGTGGCGCTGATCTTCAGGGAGCTGATCCTCACCATCTCCTTCTCGATCTTCGCCTCGCTGGTGGTGGCGATGACGCTGGTGCCCATGCTCTCGGCGCAGTTCGCCAAGGTGGGCTTCACCAGCGGCATCGCCAACTGGCGCCCGCTGGTGGCCTTCAACCGCGGGGTGGAGCGGGCGCAGGCCGGCTACAAGCGCGTCGCGGCGCGCACGCTGCGCTGGCGGCTCCTCGTCCTGGCCGGCTCCGCGGGGGTCCTGCTGGCGGTGTGGCCGCTGGTGGGGACGCTGGGGAGCGAGTTCCTGCCGCAGGTGGACGACGGCGGCGTGGGCATCGGCGTGACACTCCCCCCGGGCTCCTCCGCGCAGCAGAGCAACCGCATCGTGCAGGAGCTGGAGGGGATGGTGAAGGAGATGCCGCACGTGCGGACCGTCTTCGTCACCGCCGGCGGGCAGTTCTTCGGCAACGCCACCTCGGCCAACGCCGGGCGCGGCTCGCTGGACGTCCGCCTGGTCCCCGCGGGCGAGCGCGACATGACCGCCGACGAGTGGGTGGCGGCCATGCAGCAGAAGATCAACGAGCGCGGCTTCGCGGGCGCCCGCATCTTCGTGCGCCCGCCCTCCATCCGCGGGCTGCGCACCAACCAGTCGGGCTCGGACGTGGCGCTGACCATCCAGGGCGAGGACCTGGCGGAGCTCAAGGCCATCGGCGACGAGATCATCGAGCGCACCAAGGACGTCCCCGGCCTCCAGGCCATGCAGGCGTCCACCGACGACGCCAGCCCGCAGATCTCGGTGCGGGTGGACCCGGAACGCGCCGCGTACCTGGGGCTGGACGTCGCCCAGGTGGGGCAGACGCTGCGGACCGCGCTGGACGGCACCATCGCCACGCGCTACACGGAGGGGAACCGGGAGTACGACGTGCGGGTGATGTTCCCGCGCTCGCGCTTCCAGAGCCCGGAGGACCTGGAGAGCGTGGCGCTCTTCCCCGGCCGCGGCGGCGCGGCGCCCATCTACCTGCGCGACGTGGCGACGGTGACCTCGGGGCTGGGGCCCACCGCCATCCAGCGCGAGAACCAGAACCGCGTGCTGCGCGTCACCGGCGACGTGCTGGACGACGTCTCCACCGTGGGCGAGGTGACGGCGGCAGTGCAGGCGCGCCTGGCCGACCTGCGCCTCCCGGAGGGCTACGGCATCCTGTACGGCGGCGAGGCCGAGTCCATCGCCGAGAACAACCGGCAGCTCCTGATCGTGGGGCTGCTGGCGGTGTTCCTGGTGTTCGTGGTCATGGCGGTGCAGTACGACTCGCTGCTCAACCCGCTGGTGATCCTGGTCGCCATCCCGCTCTCGCTGGTGGGCGTGGTGCTGGCGCTGTGGGCCACCGGCACCCCCATGGGCGCCACGGTGCTGCTGGGGGTGATCATGCTGGCGGGCATCGTGGTCAACAACTCCATCCTGCTGGTGGAGTTCGTGGAGGAGCTGCGGGCCGAGGGGATGAGCAAGGAGCAGGCGGTGGTGGAGGCAGGGGCGGTGCGCATGCGCCCCATCGTCATGACCACCCTGACCACCCTGCTCGGCATGCTCCCGCTGGCGCTGGGGATCGGCGAGGGGACGGAGATGCTCCAGCCGCTGGCGGTGGCGGTGGTGGGCGGGCTCACCCTCTCCACCGTGCTGACGCTGCTGGTGGTGCCCAGCGCGTACCTGGTGTTCCACTCGGCGGGCGACCGCCTCAAGGCGTGGCTCACCGGGAGCCGGCCTGCGCCTCCCGCTCCGGCCGCCGGGCGCGACCCGGGCGGCTTCGGCGACGCGGTGCCGGTGGCCGGCGACTGAGCCGGGCCGTCTTCTTCACAGGCAGGTTCAGGGGAGCCGCTCCGTCCGGGGCGGCTCCCCTCGTTTCCGTCCGCCGGAGCTCGACCGCCGCCATGCTCCGGCGGGTGCCGGAGAGCGCCGGGAACGGCAACGGGACGTCCTGAGGCCCGCCCCGGTCCTCTGGCGTCAAAAGCGTTGCCACCGCGGGGTGGCGAGCGCATCGTACGGGGCGGACCCGGTCCGCCGGAAATGCCCACCCCTCCGTCCCGCTGGTCCATCCCTGCCCGGGAGGTCGCCATGCCTCGCTTCCGCACCCCCAACTTCCACCACGCACGCCTCTCCGTCGCCCAGTCGTGCATCCGCGAGCACGTGGCGAAGCGGGCACCGGGCGCCGCCGGCGGCGGGCTGTTCGCCGCGCACCCGCAGATGCAGGCCGCGGGCGCGGTGCTGGAGCGCGTACACCGCGGCGAGATCGGCGACGCGGGGACAGCGCTCGCCGCCTACGACGCGAGGCGGGCGGCCCAGACGGCGCAGGGCGTGACCGTGGCGGCGCCCGAGGGGGTGGCCGCGGACTGCACGGACCTCCTCGTCAAGTACGTCATCGCCTGGGCGCTGGACGACACCACCTGGATGGACCAGATCCGCAGCGAGTGGACCGACAGCCCGTGCGACGCCACGGGGTGGCTGCAGGCGGTGGACGCCTGGATCGCCTACTACTGGGACGGCGCCGAGCCGCGGTACGTCCCCCCCGCCTCCGGCGGCCCGCAGCCCTTCGCCCTGCCGCCCGCCGCCGCGGCCGACGGCACGCTGCGGGTGGGGATCCTGGGCGACTGGGGGACCGGCGAGCCGGAGGCGCTCGCCGTGCTCGACCAGCTGATGCGGCAGGCGCCGGACGTGATCCTGCACGTGGGCGACGTCTACTACGCCGGCACGGAGGACGAGCAGAACTCCAACTTCCTCACCCCCATCGCCCAGGCGCGGCAGGCGTACGGGCGCGACGTCCCGGTCTACGCCCTGCCGGGGAACCACGACTACTACAGCGGCGGCGCCGGCTTCTACGGGATGCTGGCCCGGCTCAACCAGGGCGTGCCCGGCGCCTCGGTGCAGCAGAACAGCTTCTTCTGCCTGCGCAACGACGCCTGGCAGCTGCAGGGGATGGACACCGGCTACTACGACAGCGACCTGCTGCACGTGGCGGACGACACCACCCACCTGCGCGACGACGAGGCGGCGTGGCACCAGGCGCAGCTCGCCTCCGCCGGGGGGCGGCAGGTGATCCTGTTCTCGCACCACCAGCTCTTCTCCGCCTTCGAGCAGATCGGCGGCCTGTGGCAGAACCCGTCCCTCACCGCCAACCTGGCGGCGTGGCGCGGCGTCGCCCCCGCGCCGAGCATCGTGGCGTGGCTCTGGGGGCACGAGCACGTGCTGGAGGTCTACCAGACGCCCGGCCCGCTCCCGGTGCTGGGGCGGTGCGTGGGGAACGGCGCCTTCCCCGTGTTCACCGACTCGGCCGGCTACACCCCGGGGACGAGCAGCATCCCCCTGCAGCCCGCCACACGCTCCCCCGACGGGTCGATCCCCTTCCCCAACGGATTCGTGCAGTCGCAGCCCGACGACCTGGTGTGGGCCAGCGGGTACACCGTGCTGGAGCTGGCCACCGACGGCTCGGCGCAGTTCCTGTACTACCAGGTGCAGTTCAACGGGGACGTGTCCGCCGCCACCAGCCAGCTGCTCTGGGCCGAGTCCATCGTGCCCTCGGCACCGCCGACGCTGGACACCTCGCGGGTGAGCATCGGCACTACGGAGCCCGCCGCGCCCGGCTACGACTGACCCCGGCGACGACCCGGTGAAAGCGGAAGCCCCGCCGCGGCATGCGCCACGGCGGGGCTGCTTCTCTCCTGTTGGCGCTCTTTCAGGACGTGCAAGTCGCTCTTGTTCTACCCACCCCGAGTGCGGAGCCTGCTCGATACCCGGCCTGGCGTTCGTAGACGCGTGCGCCCCAGCTGGATTCTTGTGGTCGGCTCGTCTTCGTTCTGGCTCTTCCTCCTCGATATCGTGCGCAGCACAGAGAAAATCGCATGACGATCCAGGGTCTCGGCCGACTCGAACGCGTCTCCCTTCGCGAAGTATGGACCAGCGAAGCAACCGAGTTTACACCGTGGCTCGCCCAGGACGAGAACCTGGCGCTGCTCGGCGATTCTATCGGACTGGAGCTGGAACTGGAGGCGCAGGAAAAGGATGTCGGGCCGTTCCGTGCCGATCTGCTTTGCAAGGATACGGCAACCGATTCGTGGGTGTTGATCGAGAACCAGCTCGAGCGCACGGATCACACCCATCTGGGTCAGCTCATGACCTATGCTGCGGGGCTGAATGCAGTGACGATCGTGTGGATTGCGGAGCGGTTCACGGAGGAACATCGCGCCGCACTCGACTGGCTGAACGAGATCACCGACGAAAAGATCAACTTCTTCGGTCTGGAGGTGGAGCTGTGGCGCATCGGAACGTCGCCGGTAGCTCCCAAGTTCAATCTGGTCAGCCAGCCGAACGATTGGACCAAGACGATCAGCACAGCACGACGCGGGATCGAATCGCAGGGGCTTACCGAGACGAAGCGCCTGCAGCGGGACTACTGGGCCGGTCTCGCAGACCTTCTGCGATCTCGCGGCTCGCCGGTGAAGCCCCAGAAGCCGCTCCCACAGCACTGGACCAACTTCGCAGTGGGGCGCTCGAACTTCAGCTTCCAGGCTTTCGTGAACACGCAGAAGGACCGCATCGGGGTCGAGCTGGTGATGACCGGACCGGATGCAAAGCCGCACTTTTACCTGCTCCGCCAGGAGAAGGAGCAGATCGAGACAGAGGTCGGAGCCCCGCTGAGCTGGCTGGAGTTGCCGCACCGCAAAGAGAGTCGGATAACGTTGCGTCTGGAGCAGGCGGACCCGACGAACGTAAAGGACTGGACAGCACAGCATGACTGGCTTGCGAACGCTCTGGAGCGCTATCACCAGGCGTTCGTCCCCAGGGTGAGGAAGCTCAGCGCGGCGCAGTACAGCGCCTCCGAGGGAGCACCGCTCGAACAGGCACCGTGAGGCAGGTAACGCGCTCCTCGGCCGGCGGTTTGGCCGGAGCCCGCCGCGTCCGGGTACGACTGATCCCGGCGACGACCCGGTGAAAGCGAAAGCCCCGCCGCGGCACAGGCCACGGCGGGGCTTCGACATTTTCGGACCGGATGGAGATGAGGGGAATCGAACCCCTGACCTCTGCAGTGCGATTGCAGCGCTCTCCCATCTGAGCTACATCCCCGGCACCAGTGGTCGATCAGGGACTCGAACCCCGGACCTCTCGCATGTGAGGCGAGCGCTCTAACCAACTGAGCTAATCGACCGATTCGCGACTCCGCGGACGACCAATGTAAACGCTCCACGCGGAAAGCTCAAGCCTCCCGCGGCCCCGTTCTCGCGGAAGCGGGCGCGGCATGGAAGCCGTCCTCCTCGTCGGGATCCAGGCCTCGGGCAAGTCCACCTTCTACCGCGCGCGCTTCTTCGACACGCACGTGCGGATCAGCCTGGACATGCTCCGCACCCGCCACCGCGAAAAGGTGCTGCTGGAGGCGTGCATCGCCGCCAAGCAGCCGTTCGTGGTGGACAACACCAGCGTCACCCGCGAGGAGCGGGCGCGCTACCTGGGCCCGGCCCGCGCCGCGAGGTTCCGCACGGTGGGCTACTTCTTCGAGCCGGACCCGCGCGGCGCCGCGGCCCGCAACGCCGCGCGCCCGGACGGGAGGCGGGTGCCGCCCGCCGGGCTCTTCGGCACGCTGAAGCGGCTGCGGCGGCCGGCGGCGGACGAGGGGTTCGACGAGCTGTACACGGTGCTGCTGGACGGGGACGGCGGGTTCCGCGTGGAGCCCCGGCCCGGCGCGGAGTCCCGCGAAAACGGATGACCCGCCGGGCGTTGCGCCCGGGCCCGCCGCCGCCGATCTTTTCCGCCCGGATCCACCGCCCCCGACTCCCGCTTCCCCGCCGCCATGCAGGCCCACGCCGCCGCGCCCCGCTCCCGGAAGACCCTTGCCTGGATGGTGGCGACCCAGCTCCTCGCGCTGGCCTCGCTCCTTCCCTGGCTCGCGGTGGTGGCGGGCACCTCCCTCCTGGCGTTCGATGCGCCCGTCTCGGCGGAAGCGGTGGCGCCGCGCGTGTTCATGGGGGTGGTGTGGTCGTACCCGCTGCTGCCGCTGGGCTGCGCGGCCGCGGCGTGGCTGGCGTACGCGCGGCGGCGCTACCGCCGGGCGGCGGTGCTCAGCGCCGTGCCCCTCCTCCCCGCCCTCCCGCTGCTGGCGTACCTGTTGTGGGTGTCCTCGCCCGCGTAGACTGAAGCACCCCGCCGCCCTCCGCGGCCGGCGACGACACCGGACCTCCGCCCATGGACACCACACAGGCGAGCAGCGGCTTCTCCCCCTACATCTCCTTCGCGCGGGAGGAGTGGTCGCGGCTGCGCGGCAACACGCCGCTCACCCTCTCGGAGGACGACCTGGCCGCGCTGCGCAGCGCCGAGGAGTACGTGTCCATCGAGGAGGTGACGGACATCTACCTGCCGCTGTCGCGCCTGCTCAACCTGTACGTGGCCGCCGCGCAGCAGCTGCACCGCGTCACCGACACCTTCCTCGGCCACCCCGCGGCCAAGGTGCCGTACGTGATCGCCGTGGCGGGGAGCGTGGCCGGGGGGAAGAGCACCACCTCGCGCGTGCTCCAGGCGCTGCTGGCCCGCTGGCCGGACCACCCGCGCGTGGACCTGGTGACCACGGACGGCTTCCTGTTCCCCAACCGGGTGCTGGAGGCGCGGGGGATCATGCACCGCAAGGGCTTCCCCGAGAGCTACGACGTGCGCCGCCTGGTACGCTTCCTGGCCGACGTCAAGTCCGGCCGCGGCGAGGTGCGCGCCCCGGTGTACTCGCACCTGGTGTACGACATCGTCCCCGGCGCCGAGCTCTCGGTGCGCCAGCCGGACATCCTGATCCTGGAGGGCCTCAACGTGCTCCAGGCCGGCGGCGGCGACGGCCGCCCCCCGCGCGTGTTCGTCTCGGACTTCATCGACTTCTCGCTGTACATCGACGCCGCGGAGGACCAGCTGGAGCACTGGTTCCTCCAGCGCTTCGAGCGCCTGCGCGAGACCGCCTTCCGCGACCCCGACTCGTACTTCCACCGCTACGCCGCCATGCCCGCGGCGGAAGCCGACGCCTTCGCCCGCCACGTCTGGGCCACCATCAACGCCGTGAACCTGCGCGACAACGTCCTCCCCACCCGGGACCGGGCGACGCTGGTGCTGGAAAAGGGCGACGGGCACCGGGTGGAGCGGGTGAGGCTGAGGAAGCTTTGAACGGCAGGGAACAGGGAACAGCCTGCAGCGGCGGGCCCTCACCCGGCTCGCTTGAGGCTCGCCACCCTCTCCCAATTCTGGGAGAGGGGGCAACTACAGGAGCACCAAGCAGTTCTCCCCTCCCTCGCTTGCGGGGGAGGGGTGGCGCGCAGCGCCGGGGTGGGGGGCCCCGCGGACGCCAGCCCGACCCCGCGCCAGCGGGGGCACGCCCGAACCCGCAGTTCAGAAGTCATACTCACTGACGATACTCGCAACACGATGCGGTTGACGCTGGAGGCGGCGCGCACGCTGGCGCTGGCGGCGCAGGGGCTCGATGCCCGGCCGCGGAAAAAGGCGACCAAGCAGGACCTGCTGGACACCATCCGGCGCATGGGCGCGCTCCAGATCGACACCATCCACGTGGTGGCGCGCAGCCCCTATCTGGTGCTCTGGAGCCGGTTGGGCGATTATCCCCTGCGCTGGCTGGAGGAACTGCTCGCCGAGGGGAAGCTGTTCGAGTACTGGGCGCACGAGGCGTGCTTCCTCCCGGTCGAGGACTTCCCGCTCTACCGGCACCGCATGTTCGAGGCGGCCGGGATGGGGTGGAAGTACTCGCGCTCGCTCATGGCGGACCGCGCGGCGGTGGAGCGGCTGCTGGCGACCGTGCGGGAGCGCGGCCCGGTGAGGTCGGCGGACTTCGAGCGCACGGACGGCAGGGCGGGCGGGTGGTGGGAGTGGAAGCCGGAGAAGCGGCTGCTGGAGTCGCTGTTCACGGCGGGCGAGCTGATGATCGCGCGGCGGGAGCGCTTCCAGCGGGTGTACGACCTGCGCGGGCGGGTGCTCCCGGGGTGGGACGACGCCCGGCTCCCGCCCCGCGAGGAGGCCGACCGGGCGCTGGTGCTGAACGCCGTGCGCGCGCTGGGGATCGCCCGGCCCGCCTGGGTGGCCGACTACTTCCGCATGCCCCGGCGTACGACGCCGATGGTCGCGGCGCGGCTGGCGGACGAGGGGGCGCTGCTGCGCGTGGAGGTGGAGGGGTGGCCGGGGCCGGCGTACCTGCACCCGGACCACCGGGGGACGGCGGAGCGCGCCGCCGCGGGGGAGATCCGCCCGCGCCTCACCACCCTGCTCTCCCCCTTCGACCCGCTGGTGTGGGACCGGGCGCGCGGGCGGGAGCTGTGGAACTTCGACTACCGGCTGGAGTGCTACACGCCGGAGGCGAAGCGGCGCTGGGGCTACTTCGTGCTCCCGGTGCTCCGCCGGGGGCGGCTGGTGGGGAGGCTGGACCCCAAGGCCCACCGGCGCGAGGGCGTGTTCGAGGTGCGCGCGCTGCACCTGGAGCCGGGGGTGCGCGTCAGCGGCGCGCTGGCGGACGACCTGGCGCGGGCGCTCCGGGAGTGCGCCGCCTGGCACGGGACGCCGGAGGTGGTGGTGCGCGCCTCCGACCCGCCCGCGCTGGCGGAGCGGCTGCGCGCGGCGCTCGCCGCGCAGTGACGGGCCGGAGCATGGGCGGGGGCGGGATCCTCCGCCCGGAGTCGCAACCTTTGCCGTACCGATGAGCGAAACCCCATCCACGGAGCTGGCGCTCCGCGTCGCCGAGGCGGTCCGCCGCGCCTGCGTGGAGGCCGCGCGGGAGGGCTTCACCGACGCGTCGCTCTCCGGCCTGTGCGCCGAGGGCGCGGCGGAGGCCGCGGTGGACGCCGTCCGCAGGCTGGACGTGGGCGCCCTGGCCCGCGAGGCCGCGGCGGGAGGCGGCGACGCCCTACCCGAGCTGGACGACCCGCTCCACTTCGTGCAGGTGGTCACCGAGCACGTGGCCGAGGGATTGTGCGTGATGGACGCCCACGGGCGCGTCACCTACATGAACCCCGCCGCCGAGGAGACCCTGGGGTGGAAGCGCGAGGAGCTGCTGGGCCGGGTGCTGCACGACGCCGTGCACTACCTGCACCCGGACGGATCCCCGTACCCCATCTCCGAGTGCCCGCTGGGCACGGTGCTGCGGGGCGGGCCGCCCATCCGGGAGCTGGAGGACGTGTGGATCCGCAGGAGCGGGGAGTTCTTCCCCGTGTTCTGCTCCTGCACCCCCATCCGCCTGGGCGGCCGGGTGCAGGGCGCGGTGCTCTCGCTGCACGACATCACCGCCCGCAAGCAGGAGGAGGCCGAGCGCCTGCGCCTGCTGGCCGCGGAGAGCGAGGCCCGCTCCGAGGCGGAGCGCGCCAACCGCACCAAGGCCGACTTCCTGGCGGTGATGTCGCACGAGCTGCGCACCCCGCTCACCGCGGTGATGGGGTATGCCGAGCTGCTGCTGATGGGCGTGCCCGAGCCGCTCACCGACGGAACGCGCTCCCACGTGGAGCGCATCGACCAGGCGGCGCGGCACCTGCTCACCCTGATCGAGGAGATCCTTTCCTTTTCGCGCATCGAGGCGGGGCAGGAGGGGGTGCGCCCCACCCAGGCGGACGTGGCCGAGGTGGCGCGCGAGGCCGCCGCCTTCGTGCAGCCGCTGGCCCGCCGCAAGGGGCTGGCGCTGCGGGTGCGGGCGCCGGACCGGCCGCTGGCGGCGCTGACCGACCGGGGCAAGCTGCGGCAGGTGCTGGTGAACCTGCTCTTCAACGCCATCAAGTTCACCCCCCAGGGCGAGGTGGCGCTGGAGGTGGAGCCGGACGGCGGCGACGCCGCGCTGCTGCACGTGCGCGACACCGGCGTGGGGATCGCGCCGGAGCACCTGGAGCGCATCTGGGAGCCCTTCTGGCAGGCGCAGGCGGCCAACACCCGCGAGGTGGGGGGCACCGGGCTGGGGCTTTCCATCTCGCGGCGCATCGTCCACCTGCTGGGCGGCGACATCGCCGTGGCGAGCGAGCCGGGGCGCGGCTCCGTGTTCACCGTGCGGCTGCCCCTGGGCGCCGGCGGCTGAGGCGCGGCGGCCAACGCGCGGCGCCGCTCGCGTGTCCTGCTGGCGACGGCGCGCCGGGCGGCGCGCCGCGCACATCGTTCTCAGGCGGAGGCGGAGCGTGACGGGAGCAGTGACGGACGGAGGCGGGGCGGGGAGGGGCGGGAGCACGGGCGAGGCGGGGGTCCTGCGGCGCCTGCTGCTGGGGCTGATGCTGCTGGGGAGCGTGGGGCTGGCGGCGGAGCTCGTGCTGCTGGAGCACACCGAGTCGGCCTGGCAGTGGGTCCCGCTGGTGGCGCTGGCCCTGGGCTCCGCCTGCACCCTGGCGGTGGCGCTGCGCCCCTCGGCGCGCACGCTGCGGCCGTTCCAGGCCGTGATGGCGGCGTGCGTGGCCGCGGGCGCCCTGGGCGTGTACCTTCACCTGCAGGGCAACGTGGAGTGGGAGCTGGAAGGGGACGCCTCCCTGCGCGGCGCGGAGCTGTACTGGGCCGCGCTGTGGGGCGCCACCCCCGCCCTCGCACCCGGCGCCCTGGCGCAGCTCGGGCTCCTCGGCCTGGCGCTGGCCTACCGGCACCCGGCGCTCCGCCGGACCTCACCACACACGGAGAGACCATGACCCACACCCGCATCCCGGCGCTCCTGGGCGCCACGGTGCTGCTCGCCACGCTGGCCGCCTGCGGCGGCGGCGAATCCGGCCAGACCGAGACCGCCGCCGAGGCCCCCGCGGCCCCGGGCGCCGCCACCGCGCCCGCGGCCGACACCGCCGCCGCGGCTCCGGCCGCACCGGCCGCGACCGGCGCGTTCCTGGACCCGGACCAGGCCACCCGCGACCAGCTGCTGGCCGTTCCCGGCTTCGACGCCTCCCTGGCCGACGCGGTGGTCGCCGGCCGCCCCTACGCCGACATGCGCGCGGTGGACCGGGTGCTGGCCGGCCGCCTGAGCGAGGAGCAGCGCGACAGCGTGTACACGCGCCTGTGGAAGCCGCTCGACCTCAACAGCGCCAGCGGCGAGGAGATCCAGCTGATCCCCGGCGTCGGCAGCCGGATGCAGCACGAGTTCGAGGAGTACCGTCCCTACCGTGACATCGAGCAGTTCCGCCGCGAGATCGGCAAGTACGTGGACGAGGCGGAAGTTGCGCGGCTGGAGCGGTACGTGACGATCCGCCAGGCGCAGTAACGGCTTTTTACGGCGGGTTCGGGCGTGCCCCCGGCTGGCGCCGGGGTCGGGCTGCGGCTCTAGGCGAGCAAACGACGCTCGCCTACGGAGTCGAGCCCCGGCGGAAACTGCCCCGCCGGGTCTCGCCCCTCCGGGCCGACATCCCTCACGCGGGGCTGGTGCTGGCGTCCACAGGGGCCCCCACCCGGCTCGCTTGAGGCTCGCCACCCTCCCCCAATTCTGGGGGAGGGCTGTCCGGGCCTCGGCATCGTCGTTCTCCCCTCCCCCTTGCGGGGAGGGGGTCGCCGTTCCGTTCACTCTCGCACTTTCGCACTCTCGCACTTCCCCTCCCCATGCCTCCCATCCGCATCGACGGCGTCGGCCTGATCGCGGCGAACGTGCGCGGCCTGGAGCGCGCGATCGGCTTCTACCGCGACGCGCTGGGCCTTGCCTTCCTGGTCCGCATCCTGTGGATGGCCTTTTTGCGCGACAGCGAGGACAACCCGTTCGCGCTGATGAGCGAAGTGCCGCGCGCCTGACCCGTCCGCCTCCCGGAGGATCGCCCATGCTGGACCCCGTCACCCTGGCCGGGCGCCACGTGCGCCTGGAGCCGCTTTCGCCGGAGCACCTCCCCGCGCTGTGCGAGGTGGGGCTGGACCCGGAGCTGTGGCGCTGGACGCTCACCACCATCCGCACCCCGGAGGAGATGCGCGCCTACGTGGACGCCGCCCTCCGCGAGCGCGACGCGGGGCGCGCGCTCCCCTTCGCCACCGTGGACGCGGCGAGCGGGCGGGCCGTCGGCAGCACGCGCTTCGGCAACCCGAGCGAGGCGGACGGGCGGGTGGAGATCGGGTGGACCTGGCTGGCGCGGGCGTGGCAGCGCACCCCGGCCAACACCGAGGCCAAGTACCTGATGCTCCGCCACGCCTTCGAGACGCTGGGGTGCGTGCGGGTGGAGTTCAAGACCGACGCGCTCAACCAGCGCTCGCGCGCCGCCATCCTGCGCCTGGGCGCCGTGGAGGAGGGCGTGCTGCGCAGGCACATGAGGTCGCAGGGCGGGCGCATGCGCGACAGCGTGTACTTCAGCATCCTGGACGACGAGTGGCCCGCGGTGCGGGCGGGGCTGGAGGCGAAGCTGGCCCGTCCCCCGGGCGCGCAGTAGCTTGCAGGCTCACCCCACACCCGCAGAGCCGATGCCCCGTTCCGCACGACGCGCGCGACGCCTGTTCCTGCCGCTCCTCGTGGCCGCCGCGGGGTGCACCCCCGCGGTGCGCGCCGCCCCCTCCCCCGCCCCGGCGGCCGCGCCCCTGGCCGCGGCGCTGGACTCCGTCTTCGCGGACACCGCCTTCCGCCGCGCCACCTGGGCGGTGCTGGTCCGCGACCCGGCCACGGGGGCGACGCTGTACCGGCGCAACGCGGACAAGATGCTGGTGCCCGCCTCCAACATGAAGGTGGTGACCGGGGCCGCGGCGCTGGAGGCGCTGGGGCCCGACTGGCGCTTCCGCACCACGGTAGCGGCGGCCGGGCCGGTGCGGGACGGCACGCTCCGCGGCGACCTGGTGGTGCGCGGGGGCGGCGACCCCACCCTCTCCGGCCGGCTGCAGGGCGGCGACCCGCGCGCCGCCTTCCGCGCCTGGGCGGACTCGCTGCGCGCCCGCGGCATCACCCGCGTCACGGGCCGCGTGGTGGGCGACGACGACGTGTTCGACGACGTGCCGCTGGGGCGCGGCTGGGCCTGGGACGACCTGGGCGCCGGCTACTCCGCCGAGGTGGGCGGGCTGGAGCTGAACGAGGGCGTGGTGGAGGTGCGCGTCTCGCCCGGCGCGCGCCCCGGCGAGCCCGCCCGGGTGACGCTCTCCCCGCCCACCGGCTACGTCCCAGTGGAGAACCGCGCGGTCACCGTGGCCGCGGGGACGCCCGCCCGGGTGCGGGCGGACCGCGCCGCGCAGGGGCCGGGGATCGTGGTGTCCGGCACGGTGCCGCTGGACACCGCGGGCGTGGACGACGAGGTGGCCGTGCGCGACAACACGCTGTACTTCGCCACGGTGCTGCGGGAGACGCTGCGCGAGGCGGGCGTCGAGGTGCAGGGGCCCGCCGTGGACGCGGACGCCCTCCCCCCGGCGGAGCGCGCCGCGGCCGCCGCGCCGCTCTTCGTCCACGCCTCCCCGCCCATGCGCGAGGTGCTGGCCGCCTTCATGAAGCCCAGCCAGAACCAGATCGGCGAGATCCTGCTCAAGACGCTGGGCCGCGAGCTGCGCGGCGAGGGGACCGCGTCGGCGGGCGCCGCCGCCATCGACAGCCTGTTCCGCGCCCGCGGCCTCCCCACGGGAGCGCTGGCCCAAGCGGACGGCTCCGGCCTGTCGCGCTACAACCTGGTGGCGCCCGAGCTGCTCGCCGCCCTGCTGGAGCAGATGACGAGGAGCCCGCACCGGGACGCGTGGTACGCCGCGCTCCCGGTGGGCGGCGTGGACGGCACGCTCGCCGGCCGCTTCCGCGGCACGCCGCTGGAGGGGCGCCTGCGCGCCAAGACCGGCACCCTCTCCGGCGTCCGCGCCCTCTCCGGCTACGTCCCCGGCCCGGACGGCAAGCCGCTGGTGTTCTCCATCCTGCTCAACCACCACACCCGCAGCGCCCGCGACGCCGACCGCGTCATCGACGCCGCCCTGCTGCGCATCTCCGCCGCCCGGTAGCCCGTCGCCGAGCAGGACGAGCGAGGCCCGTGCCCCCGACCGGGAGCACGGGCCTCCGGTCTTTCCGGCCGGCCCTCACCCGGCTCGCTTGAGGCTCGCCACCCTCTCCCTTCATCCGGTTCACGCGAAGCGTGAAGCGCCATCCTGGGAGAGGGGACAACTACAGGTGGGCAGGCAGTTCTCCCCTCCCCTGCTTGCGGGGGAGGGGCCGCGGGAGGGGGCCCCCGCGGACGCCAGCACCAGCCCGACCCCGGCGCCAGCCGGGGGCACGCCCGAACCCGCAGTTCAGATCCCTTCCGAAACACCCCGAAACCCCGCAACCACACGCCCGGACGGCACGGACTATGAAGAGGCCGTCGCCCCATGGAACACGCGCACGACTCCCTGCTCTTCCCGCTCGTCCGGGAACCGGCGTCGCGGTGGGAGCGCTCCGGCCTCACGCCCGGCCAGGAGCGCTGGTTCAACCGCGTCTCCACCGTGCTGTTCGTGCTGTTCGTGCTGGGCTGGGGCTACACCGTGGCGCTGCGGCTCACGCAGCCCGCGCCCACCGACGCCGCGGGCACGCTGACGCCGGTGTTCGGGCCGGCGCACCCCTCGCAGCTGGGCGACCCCAACGCCCCGCCCACGGTGGGGGAGCGCATCACCAGCAACCCGTTCCGCCGCGGCGCCGACCCCGCCGCCCCCACCATCACCGCCGCGCTGCTGGCGCGCGTGGCGCGCGACTACGCGGCCCGGCTCCCGGCGGAGGTGCGCGGGCTGAGCGGCGCGCTGTACGTGGACATCCTGGCCCCCGGCGAGACGCCGCGGCTCCCCGCCGCCGGCACCGGGCAGCTGGCCTTCGCCGTGGGCGGCCGCATCACCGGCAACGTGGGCGGCAGCGGCGTGTGGGACGTGGTGCTGCGCTCGGGGGCCCTGGCCAGCGAGGTGCCCAACTTCTCGGTGGTCCGCATGGTCCCCATGTCCGCCAAGCGGAACGGGCGCATCGGGGCGTACCGCATCGGCGACTGGCCGTGCGAAAAGGGGAGCTGCCCGGACAACCCCATCTACGCCACGCCGCCGGGGATGATCGAGGTCACGCCCGAGAACAAGGAGATGTTCCTGAGCGAGCACGTCCAGCTCAAGGACTTCATCACCAAGCTCCAGGAGAACGTCTGGCCCAAGTACGTGGTGGTGGACCCCCAGCTGCTGGACAAGATCGAGCTGGTGACCCAGGAGCTGGAGGCCATGGGCCACCCCGTGGAGAACCTGTTCGCGGTGAGCGGCTTCCGCAGCCCGTGGTACAACGCCAACGGGGGGACCACCTCCGGCCGCGGCCAGCTGTCGCGGCACATGTACGGCGACGCCATGGACATCGCGGTGGACAACGACCGCAACGGGGTCATGGACGACCTGAACGGCGACGGCCGCATCACCCTGGCCGACGCCCGCGTCATCGGCCGGGCGGTGGACCGGGTGGAGCAGAAGTACCCGAGCCTGGTGGGGGGGATGCACTACTACCCGCCCACGGGCGGACACCGCGGCATGGTGCATATCGACACCCGCGGCAACCGCGCCCGCTGGTGAACCCGAACCGGCCTCCCGAGGAGCACACCTTGGCAGACGCACACGAGCCTCACCGCCACGCCCCGTCCCCCGGCGACCGCCGCACCGAGGGCCCGCACGACGACACGCCGGCGCCCATGATGGTGCGCGACGAGGACCTGGAGCCGCACGCCGGGCTGCGCTACATCGCCCGGCTGTTCAAGCTGCTCTCCATCCTGCTGATCCTGCTGCTCATCGGCGAGATCGTCATCAACCTGGTGCGGCAGGGGTCGGACGCAGTGCCGCTGCTGCTGGTGGAGGCCACCCGGCTGATCGTGTTCGCGGGGCTGCTCTGGGGGGCGGCGGACCTGGCGCTGATGCTGATCGAGTCCAACCACGACCTGCGGGCGACGCGGATCCTGGTGGGGCGGCTGAACGGGCGGCTCCAGCGGCTGGAGGACCGGGTGGCGGAGTCGTACTCGCTGGGCGGTCCGCCGCGCACGCCTCCCGATCCCGAGCAGCGGCGGGATCCTCGCTGAACGGCTTTTTGTACGGCGGATTTGGGCGTGCCCCCGGCTGGCGCCGGGGTCGGGCTGCGGCTCCGTAACGCAGCAAACGACGCTGCGTAACGGAGTCGAGCCCCGGCGGAAACAGCCCCGCCGGGTCTCGCCCCTTCGGGCCGACATCCCTCACGCAACTGCCTGCCGTATTTCGATCTCCCGCAGTTGTCCCCTCTCCCAGGATTGGGAGAGGGTGGCGAGCCTCAAGCGAGCCGGGTGAGGGCCGGGGCTCCATGCGACGGCGGGGCGGCGCGGGGTGGGCCGGCCCCCCGCGGGGCGGTTTACAGCTGCCCGCCCCCCGGCGGCTCAGCGGTCGTCTTCCAGGCCGCGCAGCGAGCGCGGCGGGCCCAGCACCTCGGCCAGGAGCACGGCACGGCGCACCTCCGCGCGCGAGCGCAGGTGGTCCGCCAGCCGGTCCGGCCGGGGCGGCGGGGGGGCGGCCTTGAAGTACTTGTCGTGGAAGCGCAGGTGCTCCCGCGCCCGGTCCACCTCGGAGGTGTCCAGCGCCACGACGGCCTGCGGGAGGGGGCGCAGCATCCCCTCCACCTCCGTCACCGGCTCCAGCGAGATCGCTTCCCGCGTGTGGATGGAGTCGGCGGCCAGGTCGTGGTCGCCGGCGATCCCCTCCTCGTCGTCCACCAGCTCCTCCTCGTCCTCCTCCGTCACGACCTCTGGCCACTGCCCCCACCCCGCCGACCAGCCGCCCGCCCTGCCGGCCGGCGCGGGGAGCCCGGCGCCCGTGCGCGCGGGCGCCGGCAGCGCGGGGGCCTGCGGCTCCGCGTACCCGGGCGCCTCGCCGCCCGGGAGCGTGGGCGGGGGGGCGGGCTGACCGCGCTGCAGGATCCGCCCCAGCAGCGGCGCGCCGAAGAAGACGATGACGATCAGCAGCTCGATCCAGTCCATGGGTCAGGCCAGCTCGCCGTTGCCGGCCGCGGCCTTGTCCGGGGCGGCCAGGGCGCGGCGCATGGCCGTGTCGCTCTGCATGTTGCTGTAGCGCGCGTAGTCCATGATCCCCAGGTTGCCGTTGCGGAACGCCTCCGCCATGGCCAGCGGGACCTGCGCCTCCGCCTCCACCACCCGCGCCCGCATCTCCTCCACGCGGGCCCGGTTCTCCTGCTCGTGCGCCACCGCCATGGCGCGCCTCTCCTCGGCGCGGGCCTGCGCGATGCGCTTGTCGGCTTCCGCCTGGTCCGTCTGCAGCTCGGCGCCGATGTTCTTGCCCACGTCCACGTCGGCGATGTCGATGGACAGGATCTCGAACGCCGTCCCCGCGTCCAGCCCCTTGCTGAGCACCGTCTTGGAGATGGCGTCCGGGTTCTCCAGCACCGCCTTGTGGCTGGCCGCCGAGCCGATGGTGGAGACGATCCCCTCGCCCACGCGCGCCAGGATGGTCTCCTCGCCCGCGCCGCCCACCAGGCGGTTGATGTTGGCCCGCACCGTCACCCGCGCGATGGCGATGAGCTGGATGCCGTCCTTGGCCATGGCCGCCACCCGCGGGGTGGAGATGACCTTGGGGTTCACCGAGGTCTGCACCGCCTCCAGCACGTCGCGCCCCGCCAGGTCGATGGCCGCCGCGCGCTCGAAGGGGAGGTCGATGCTCGCCTTGTCCGCGGCGATCAGCGCCTGCACCACCCGCTCCACGTTGCCGCCGGCCAGGTAGTGCCCCTCCAGCGCGTCCGCGCTCAGCACGATCCCCGCCTTGCGCGCGGTGATCAGCGGGTTGACGATGCGGGACGGGTTCACCTTGCGGAAGCGCATCCCGAACAGGTTCAGGAACGACAGGCGCACGCCCGAGGCGAAGGCCTGGATCCAGAGCCCGATCGGGATGAAGCGGAAGAAGATGAACAGGAAGATGATCCCGATGAACAGGAAGAAGAGCAGACTGCCGAGAGCGGCTTCCATGGGTCGGTTCCCGTTGGGGTAGAGGTGCCCCCGCCCGGGCGGGCGGGAGCGGTGGAGCGGGGAGTCCCGCGTCCGCCCCCGTTGATACGCGGGCGGACGCGGAGGGTTGCGGTGAGCTCCTGCCGGCGCTTCAGGCGGCCGGGAGGGGGGCCACCACGTGCCGGTACCCCTCCGCCCGCACGATGCGGATGGGGGTGCCGGCGGGGACGTAGCCGCCGTCGGAGACCACGTCGATGCGCTCCTCCCCGAAGGAGCCGGTGCCGGAGGGGCGCAGGTCGGTGAGCGCCACCCCCTCCGCCCCCACCAGCTCGTCGCGCACCGGGGCGGACAGGTAGCCGGCCTCGCGCGAGGTGGAGCCCTGCAGGATCATGCGGCCGGCGCGCCGGTCGTGGGGGAGGTGCCGGAGGGCGATCCACCCCAGGAGCCCCACCGCCACCAGCGAGCCGCCCACGATGTTCAGCGCCACCAGCACGTCCCCGGTGGTGGGGAAGCTCCCCAGCAGCGCCAGGACGACGGCGCCGCAGAAGGCCAGGATCCCCAGGATCCCCGCCACCCCGAAGCCGGGGAGCACCAGCGCCTCCACCGCCAGCAGCACCAGCGCCGCGGCGATCAGCACCAGCACCTCCCACCCGGCCAGCCCCACGATGAGGTGGCTCCCGAAGAACAGCCCCAGCGAGGTGGCCCCCGCCAGCCCGGCCATGCCGAAGGCCGGGGTCTTGAGCTCGATGATCAATCCAAGGAAGCCCAGCGTGAGCAGGAACGGCGCGACCACAGGGTTGGTGAAGAAGCGGACCACCCGCTCGGCCCAGTTCACCCGCGTCTCCACGGTGCGCGCCCCCGGGGCGCCCACGGTGGCGAGCACGCCCGGCCAGTCGGCCACCTCGCGGGCGTAGCCCACGCGGGCGGCCTCGCCCGTGCTGAGCGACACCAGCTGCCCCGGCTCCGCCACGCCGGGGGCGCCCCGCGTCTCGTCCACCATCCCCTCGGCGACGCGCGGGTCCAGCCCGCGCGCCTCGGCCAGGGCGCGGAACTCGGAGCGCATGGCGCTCACCATCTTCTCGGAGAGCTTCTGGCCGCCGCCGTCCACCGGGGTGGCCGCGCCCAGCACCGAGCCCGGCCGCATCAGGATGCCGTCGGTGGCCAGCGCGATCATGGCGCCGGCGCTGAAGGCGCGGCGGTTGACGTAGGCGTAGGTGGGGATGCGGGCGTCGCGGAGCGCGTCGGCGATCTGCTCGGCGGCGTCGATGCGCCCGCCCGGGGTGTCGATGTCCAGCACCGCCGCGGCGGCGCCGGCCTTCTCGGCCTCCTCCAGCGAGCGCTCCACGAACGGAGCGAGCCCCATCTCCACCGTCCCGGAGACGGGGATGCGGTACACGATCCTCTCCTGCGCCGCGGCGAGACCCGGCGCGAGGAGGGCGAGGAGCGCGGCCAGGACGAGGCCGCGGAGTGTTCTTGATCGGTCGGAACGGCGCATGGCTCTTTCACCGAAGGGGTGTTTCGTCGTCACGCGGCCACCCTGCAAGATAAGCCCCGGCGGCGGGGGATCCAACCCTGCACCTTCCGCGGCGCCCGGGGCTACCGCTCGTCCCGCGTGATCCACCGGGGGACGGAGGGCGGCCGGAAGGCGGCCAGCAGCTCCAGCATCCGCTCCGGCTCCGTGGCCTCCAGCACCATGGCGCGGTGCTCCGGCTTCACGAAGCCCTCGGCCACGGACCGGTCCATCATCGCCAGGAAGGGCTCGTAGTAGCGCTCTACGTTCAGCAGGCCGCAGGGTTTCGGGTGGATGCCGAGCTGGGCCCAGGTAAGCACCTCGAAGTACTCCTCCCAGGTGCCGAAGCCGCCGGGGAGGGCGACGAAGGCGTCGGCCAGGTCGGCCATCAGCGCCTTGCGCTCGTGCATGGTGTGCACCACGCGCAGGTCGGTGACGCCGCCGTGCCCCACCTCGCGCTTCATCAGCGCCTCCGGGATCACCCCGACCACCTCGCCGCCCGCGGCGAGCGCGGCGTCGGCCACGATCCCCATCAGCCCCACCTTGCCGCCGCCGTACACCAGCCCGATCCCGCGCTCCGCCAGGAGCGTCCCCATGGCCCGCGCCGCCGCCGCGTACCCGGGGCGCACGCCGGGGCTGGACCCGCAGAACACGCACACCCGCCTCAGCTCGCTCACTCTGTTCTCGCTCCGTCTCTGACGGGAAATGAAAAGGCCGGACGCCCCCGCGGCGGAGAGGCCGGGGGGCGTCCGGAAGCTACGGAGGCGGGCCGGAGCGGACCAGGGGGCGGCGGACCTCCTTCGCGCCTGACCCGCCCCCCCATCGGAGGCGGACGGAAACATCTATGAACTCTGCTGATCACATCCGTTCAACCACGCCCCCAGAGCGCCTGGCTCAATTCTGCTCAGGAGCAAGCGTTCGCAACCGGGGCGATCAGCGCCGGCACTGGGAGCAGGCGCGAGCCGAATGGCTGTAGCTCCCCTACGGTGCAGTCGTAGCGAAGCAGGAAGGCACCTCTTTGAGAAGGACGCCCGTTGTCGAGTCGTAGTACCGGCTGGTACAGCTGTCCACCACGTCGCCCGGTCCCGCACCGTTCAGCCAGTAGTCTGTGTGAGTATATGTGCGCTTTCGCACGATGAGTTGCCTGCCGTCCTCGGAAGTGCCGTTGACTTCGAGGTGCGCCACCGGATCGCTCAGGAGCAACCGTCGCTCCCACTTGCCGTTCTGGTTCGTGAACGCATATACGTCGCTGCCCTCGTTCTTCCGCACCTGGAGGTAGTAGTTGAGACAACGGTTCGCCGGGTAGCACTCCTTCCATTGAGCGTTCTCCGTAGTTTGAGTCATGCTGAACCGTGACACCGTCAGATACAGGTGATCCCCTGCGGGAGCAAGCGTGGCAAAAACCCTGGTATCCCGTTCGGTGCGCATTCCCCACGTGAAATAACCGAGCAGGCGGGTAGTACCCGAAGCTGTGAGCTGTTCATCGAAGCCCCAGGCACGTACAGCCCTTTCGCTGTCGGTCGAGTCGGAGGAGGCGAGGCCGAGATAGGAACCGCTGTGCGTATTCCCGCTCAGTCCCGGCGGCGAGATCACGACCAGGCTGTCCTCCCATCCAAACAGGCGGGCGGGCGCCTTCAGCTTCTGAGAGCCACGGTTTTCCAGTGCGATGGGCTAGCGGACCAGCTTTCGGGTTACGTCGAACGTGGGTTCCCCGCTCAGCACGGGCTGCACGGGACCACATCGTGCGGAGGTGCCCGCCACGACATGGATGCGGTCCTTGCCGGAAACATGTACGTCAAAGCGGGCACAGCCTTGCTCGATCAGAACCCCTGCTACGGCTAACGACGGGCGGGAATCGGGAGCCTCCGGGCCGACTGCGTCCCGATCTGAACAGGACCCGAGGCCAACTACGGCTGGAAGCAGCAGCAACGCGCGACCCCAGTTGGAACACGATGTAGTAGCGATTTTCACAGAGATCCTTCACGAAGAGGGTCGTGCCGATCCGGTGACCGGCGTGGCCCTTCCAAGACGGCTGGGCTGTCTCCGGGCGGAGACCCCTGGCTTTGCGGACCGGCCTCACGACCGGGGTGCCCTTAGAAGGAAATTCGGTCGCCGTACTAACGAAAAAAGTTCACGGGCTGCATCCCGCCAGTCTCCCAGGTGATTTTGTCGATCACAGTTGCCACGGGCGCAGAGATTATTACATGTGCCAGGCGCTTCGACCCGTCAGGATCGGAAGTGTACCCATGAAGTGTGAGGGCGCCGCAGATTCCTGCTGCACAACAATCGCTGGGACCCATTGCATGGCGCTGCCCGTCCGACGTAACCGCCATGGCCTGTATCACAGGTAGGCGCTTCGCCTCCTCTTTTGTCCATTCGCCGCCTTTGCACACCTTCTCGCGGCTCAGGTAAACAGTGAGCCAGAAGGAGGACCCCCGGGCGCTGGTTCCCCTCGGCGCACCGATCACCAGGGAATCGGGACCGAGCGTCACCTGTTTAGAGAGCAGGGTCACGGGTCGTTCGTCGTTGCCCCACAGCCTCTCCCACAGCGTGCATCCGCCGAGCGCGAGCGAAACAACCAGGGCGAGCAGAACCGTCCTGCGGGTGAGCTGGCACTCCATAGCTATATCTCTTGCTGGAGGATGGAGGACGAGGTTCTCACGTCAAAGCCCACCTGGAACGGTGTCGTCCCCAATCATATGACCAGCGTCGCCCTTCCAAGACGGCTGCCGCCGTCGCAGATCAGAGCCAGCCCCACCCCGTAAGGTCCCAGGTGGAGGGGTGGAACACGTCTCCACACCTGCGGGGATTGGTACCATGGCCGGAGAAGTCCATCCCCACGAATTCCGGCGGTGGAGCGAGACTCCGTACAGTGTACAGGACAAGTCCCCCCAGCCCCACGGTGATCACCGCAACGGAAAGTCGTCGGCGCCATCCTCCCGCGCTCCAGACCCGACGGCGGGCCGGTCGCCACCAGACCAACGCGGCGAGGAGAGGTACGGCGGCCAGGGTGGACACGGCCGCGAACAGCTGAAACGCCAGGTAGGCCACACAGGTAGCTGTTCCCGGGGTGTAGCTCGGCTGAATGCGTGCGGCCTCGCGGGGGGAGATCCCCAGATCTCGGAGCGCCCAGAGCACACCCGGCTCCTGCACGAGTTCCCGGACGTACGCGTTGTTCCGGCTCCGGGACACCTCCGCCACCAGGTCCCCGTACCCGCCGCGGGCGAGCATATGCCCCACCGCGCAGCGGGTGCCTTGCTCGTCCACAAAAATGGGGATGGGGCGAACGCCTCCCGGGTTGCAGGGGAACCGGCCGGCTCGCGCGTACTCCTGGAGACGTGCAAGGGTTCGCTCGCGCGTGGCCGCGCCAGAACCATCAGGAGTGCCGGAGCGACGCAGGTCCGCGAGCACCGGGAAAAGGTGCAGCTTCAGGCGGAAACGCTCCAGGAAGTCGAAAACGCGTTCCACGGCAGGCCGAACGCTTGAGGATGAAGGAGGGTGTGGCCGTGTACCTGGAAAGACAAAGACCCCGCGCCCCGGAGCGTCAGCACTTGGCCGACGGCGATCCGAAGCAGCGGGGTTCCGCGATGGCTCTGGCTTCGGCAACCGGACGATCTCCCGCGGGAGACTCCTGGCTTTGCGGCCCCGCCTCGCGGCGGGTGTGCTATTGTCGGCTTCCGCAAGGTAGTCCTGCGCCGGGAGCGAAGTCAATCTGCCCGCCGGCGCCCGTGCGGGGTGCGCCACGAGAGCGCGCCGCGCACTCCGATGGAGTCAGCCCACGGCGGGATGTTCGGGCCGCACCGGGCGCCGTGCGGCGGCGCGGCCCGGCGGTTGCGGAACAGCGTGGGCAGGAACCCTGGATTGCACCCGCCGCGCCCGCGGCCGCGGCGCGATCCGCCCACGCCGACCCGCGGAGCCGCCGGTGCATGCATAGCGTTCTACAGTGGGTCCTGATCGGCTTCGGGCTGCTGCTGGCGGCCGGGACCGTGGCGAGCCTCACCCACAGCCCGCACTGGGCCGTCCGCAACTGGGACTTCCCCCGCGTGCAGATCGCCGTGGCCGCGGCCGTCGTCGGCGCGCTCTACGCGGCGTTCTTTTCCCGCGGGGCGGCGCTGGAGTGGCTTTTCCTCGCCGCGATGGCCGCCGTGGTGGTCTGGCAGTGCTACAAGATCCGCCCCTACACCCGCCTGCACCCGACCCGGGTGAAGCTCGCCACCCCGGAGACGCGGAAGCGCCGGGAGGATGCCGTCCTCCGGCTGCTCATCTGCAACGTGCTGATGGAGAACCGCGAGCACGGCCGGTTCCTGGAGGTGGTGCGCCGCCACGACCCGGACGTGGTGCTGGCGCTGGAGACGGACGCCGCCTGGGCGCGCGACCTGGAGCCCCTGGCGCGAACGCATCCACACACCGTGGCGCTGCCGCAGGAGAACTACTACGGGATGATGCTCTTTTCCCGGCTCCCGCTGGTGGATCCCCGGGTGAGGTTCCTGGTGCAGGACGACATCCCCTCCATCCACACGGGGATCCGGCTGCGGAGCGGCGACGTGGTGGTGCTGCACGGGCTGCACCCGCGCCCGCCCGAGCCCATCCGCGACCAGAAGTCCACCCCGCGCGACGCGGAGCTGGTGACGATGGGGCGGGAGATCGGCGGGGGGGACCGCTCGATTCCGACGGTGGTGGCCGGCGACCTCAACGACGTGGCCTGGTCGCCCACCAGCGAGCTGTTCCTGCGCCTGAGCGGGCTGCTGGACCCGCGGATGGGGCGGGGGTTCTTCAACAGCTTCAACGCCAACAACCCGGTCTTCCGCTTCCCGCTGGACCACGTGTTCCACTCCAACGAGTTCGAGCTGGTGGGGCTGCACCGGCTGGAGCACGTGGGGTCGGACCACTTCCCCATCATGATCGACCTGGTGTACGTGCCG
The DNA here is from genome assembly GCA_040752145.1 of Gemmatimonadota bacterium. Lineage (GTDB taxonomy): Bacteria > Gemmatimonadota > Gemmatimonadetes > Longimicrobiales > Longimicrobiaceae > JAFAYN01. The sequence goes on along the minus strand of JBFMFL010000017.1, from coordinate 10,370 downwards.
GAGGCGCGCCTGGAGCAGCCGGAGACGCGGGAAGAAAACGGCGACCGGGAGGAGGCCCAGGACCGCATCGAGGAGCAGATCGAGGCCGCGGCCACCGGCGACGACCGCCCCTCCCGCGAATGAGCTCCGCCCCCACCCGGGCCGAGCGGGTGCGCGCCTACGCCGTCCACGTGTACACGGCGTCCGGCGTGGTCTTCGCCTTCCTGGCCGCGGCGGAGACCGCGTCGCGGGCAACGGACCCGCGCATGGTCTTTTTGTGGCTCGCGCTGGCGGTGCTGGTGGACGCCACGGACGGCCCGCTGGCGCGCGCCTGGAAGACCAAGGCCAACGCGCCGCGCATCGACGGGCGCACCATCGACGACATCGTGGACTACCTGACCTTCACCTTCCTCCCGATGCTGCTGGTGTGGCGGATGGGGTGGCTGCCGGAGCCGGGGTGGGTGTGGGTGGCGCCCGTGCTGGTGGCGAGCCTGATGGGGTTCGCCAACACCGCGGCCAAGGACGAGGGGGGCGGGTTCTTCCTGGGGTTCCCCTCGTACTGGAACGTGGCGGCGTTCTACGCGGGGCTCCTGTTCGTCGCCGCGGGCCGGTGGCCCGTGGCCGCCATGTTCCTCGCGCTCGCCGTGCTGACGGTGCTGCCGGTGAGGTTCGTCTACCCCAACCTGGCGCCCCGGCCCTGGCGGCTCCCCGTGCTGCTGGGCGCGGCGGCGTGGCTGGGGATCATGCTGGCGATGCTCCCGGACTACCCCCGCTCGCCGCGCTGGATGCTGTGGGCCTCGCTGGCGTACCCGGCGTTCTACACGGCGCTCTCCTGGCACCTGGCCCGGACGCGCCCCGGCCGCTGAGCGGGGCGCGCTCCCCTACCCTTCCGCCGCCGGGCGCAGCGAGCGCAGCACGTCGCGCCGGATCAGCCCGCTGAACGGCCCCACCACGCGCCAGCAGCGCAGGAAGCGCCGCCGGCCCTCCCCGTCCGCGCCCGGCGCGAGGGTGAAGCTCCACGCCGCCCTGGCGGAGCCGGGGCGGCCTCCCCCGGTGGGCGTCAGGCGGCCCGGAGCAGCCCGGGCGCGGCATCGTCGTCGGCCGGATCCGCGGGGGCGGCCGGGGCGGGGCGGGGGAGCCCCGCGGCGATGCGCCGCGCCAGGTCCTCCAGGCGCGGCGCGAGGTGCGCGGCGCGCATCTTCTCGGGGGCGTGCCCGGCCAGGCTGGCCGCGGCGCGGACCAGGGCGGCGTCGGCGGCGGTGAAGTTCATGGCAGCTCCTGGGGACGGGCGGGGAGATCCCCGCGGGTGCGCTGTGCAGACAGGCGTTTCGTCTGCAACGTTTTACACCCGACGCGGCGCCCCGGTCCCGAAAACACCCCGAAAACCACGGCGGCCGGCCGTCCATCCCGGGCGCGCGGGCTTGTCAGGCGCGGAGCGGGCGCTTACGCTGCTGCGCCCCCCTCACCACCGACCCGGAGCCCCATGCACCGATCCGCCTCCGCGCTCGCCGCCCTGCTCCTGCTCGCCCCGCGCGCCGCCCCCGCCCAGGAGCCCGCCGCGTGGGGCGAGCCGCTCCGCTTCAGCACCTTCTCCATCGCCGCCGTGGACTCCGCCACCGGCGAGGCCGGGGTGGCGGTGACCACCCGCGTCCCCTGCGTGGGCAACGCCGTGCCGCACGTGCGCGCCGGGGTGGGCGCCCTGGCCACGCAGGCGTTCACCCGGGTGGAGTACGGGCAGGAGGTGCTGGACCTGCTGGCCCGCGGCGTGGCCCCGCAGGAGGCGCTGCGCCGCGCCCTGGCCGCCGACACGCTGGCCGCGCAGCGCCAGGTGGGGGTGATCGCCCTGGACGGCCGCTCCGCGCAGCACACCGGCGCCGGCACCAACCCGTGGGCGGGGCACCGCGCCGGCCGCGGCTACGTGACGCAGGGCAACCTGCTGGTGGGGCCGCAGGTGCTGGAGGCGGTGGCCCGCAGCTTCGAGGGCACCGAGGGGAGCGGGCGCCACCTGGCGGACCGGCTGATCGAGGCGCTGGCGGCGGGGCACGCCGCCGGGGGCGACGCGCGCAAGGGGCGCACCCAGTCCGCGGCGGTGGTCGTGGCGGACCCGCGCCCGGGGCGCTCGCGCCGGCCGGACCGGGTCACGGCGGACATCAACGTCTGCGAGCACCCGGAGCCGGTGGCCGAGCTGCGCCGCGTGTACGACGCCATCTCCGAGACGCTGGGCTTCCGGGTCCTCCAGCAGTTCAGCGGGAGCGACGTGTGGCAGCTCAAGCTGATGCTCCACGCCCTGGGCCGCTTCCGCCCGGAGCAGCGCGAGCTGGCGCGCGACGCCTCCGCCAGCGTCTACACGCCGGAGGCGGTCGCCGCGGTGGACGCGTTCCGGGCCGCCGAGGGGCTCGCCACGCCGGAGCGGGGGTCGCCGCCGGGGCTGGTGGACGCGGACACCGTCGCCCGGCTGTGGGCGGCGCTGGAGCGGGCGGGCAGGGCCGAGGAGGTGCGGCGGCAGATCCGGGAGCTGACCGCGGTGCGGCGGTAGGCGCGGCGCTCGGCATCCACCCCTGCGCCGTCGGCCGGCACCGGCTGGACGGCGTGCCGGACATCGGGGACGGCGCATCGTCGCCACCCGCCCGCGCGGCAACGTCGCCGTGCGGGATGGAGAACGCCGCGGCGGCGCTGGAGGGCGAGCCGGCGGACCCGCGGCTGTAGACCAACCCGATCCCCCGGAGACCGGCGTGAAGCCGAACAGCGATCCAGGCCGCACTCCCCTGCCGTGGCTCCGTCCGCGGGGTGCCGGGCGCCGCCTGGCGGCCGTGGCCGCCGCGGCGTGCCTGGTGCTCGCGGGGTGCCTGCCCACCCCCGCGGAGCGGCTGTCGTCCTGCGCCATGGAGAGGGAGGATCCGCCCCTGGTCGGCACCGTCACCGAAGGCGGGACGGGGCTCCCGCTGTGGGGCGCCGCGGTGACGGTGCACGGCGACCTGCTGGGGATGACAGAAGAGACCGGATGCTACGAGTTGAGGCCGGCGCGGGAGGTCGGGGGCGGCGACCGGCACGTCGTCGTCGGCCTGCACGGCTACGTGGCGGCGGACACGGTCCTCCCGGTCCGGCCGGGCCGCACCGACACCGTGCACTTCGCTCTGCGGCGGGCCGCCCCTCCCCGCCACCGGCTGGAGGGCGAGTGGACCGTGGCGCTCACCCTCGACCGTCCGGGCGAGCAGGCGCCTCCCCCCCGCGCCCGGAACGCGCGCGGAAGGATCGTCTTCAGCCACCTCCTCCCCCCCATGGACCTTCCGGACGCCGGTCTCATGGAGCGGGGCCGGTACGACGTGGACCTGACGCCGTTCTTCGGGGCGGAGTACGCGCCGGACGTGAGCACCACCGTCTTCGGACCCGTGGGAGACGACTTCTTCCGGGAGGCGATGGGGGAGGTCTTCGCGGGCGACTCGGTGCTGGTCGTGACCATCCCCCACATGAGCCACGGCGGCCTGACGCTGCGGGGCCGGCTCGCGGGGGACTCCGTCGCCGGCCGGTGGGACCAGAACGCCTACTGCTGCGGCGCCGCCGGCCGCTTCGTCATGCGCCGGACCCGCCCCACCGCGGTGGGGGACAGCCTGGTGGCGCGGGCCTGGCGCGCCCGCCTGCGGAGCGTGCGGGAGATGGAGGCGGCGAGCCGGGAGTGGGAGCGGAGGTCCGGGCAGCTACGCCTGCGTACCCTGGACGAGGCGAGCGGGGAGTACGTGGAGGCGCACTACTGGCTGGTGAACCAGTCGCAGGACCCGGGCGAGTCCTACGCCAGCACGATCTTCTCCGAGGCGGGCGGATGGGGGCGGTGGAACGAGCAGGAGCCCGGGACCTACTCGCTGGAGCTGGAGCGGCTGGTCTGTGGCGGCGAGCAGTGGTTCGTGGAGCGGGATTCCACCCGGATGGGCGCGCCGCAGACGATCGTCACCCTGGAATCCGGAGCGCGCGTCAGCCGCGAGGTCCGGATCAACAGCGCGGCGGTCGCGCCCGTGGGCCCGCGCGGAAGCGCCGGGGGAGCGCGCTGCGCGGATCCGTAGACCGGCAGGCGCCCGGCCGCCGGCGCCCCAGGAAGGGTCGAGCACCGCCGGCCGGACGACACACCGGTCGGCGAACGCGGCCGGTTCGAGGTTCGAATCTTGTGGCCGAGCCGCGGGCAGCCGTCACCAGAGGACCTTGATCCCGAGTACGATTGCGAGGAAGCACATCACCCAGAGTACGACGGGACCGGAAGCGCCGCGGAACTTGAAGCCGAGCGCTTCGAACTCGATCGCCCCGGAATGAGCCTCGAGTACGAGGACGAGGCAGAGCGCAGCCAGAGCGGCAAACGGCAGCCCCAGAACCGCCGGGAAGTGGGCGACGGCGATGGCCGTCATCTGCCCCGTTCCTCTCGACGCCCAGTCGAACAGCCCATAGACGAAGCCGAGCGCGACGACGACGACGCCGCCCACGGCGGCCCAGCTCACGATGTTCCGGAGGAGTGGCGAAATGGGAGGCTGCTCTGTCGGCTGCGTCTGGATGGTCGCTGGTTCGATCGCGCTCATGGATCGTCCGGGTGGCTGGAGAGGGTGGGACTGCCCGCGTGGACGCGGAGCAGGGACGGCGGTCGTGCTGCACGGCCTGGTGCCAGGCTCGGCGACGCCGGACCGGCAGGGCCGTCCTACGGCCGAACGTGCGGCCCGGCGGCGCCGAGCAGCCAGCCGAGCGCCGCGCAGTTGAGCGCGACGGTGGCCCAGAACACGAGCTGAAAAGCTGCCTTGCGGGTCTTGTGCCCCAGTCGGTCCTGCGCGAGCAGCCCTCCGGGCCAGCCGCCGAGCAGGCCCAGGAGGTGGAGCGTCCGTTCCCGGGTGCGCGCCTTGCCGCCCTGCGCCGCGCGCTTGTCGTGGCGGTACAGCACGAAGGCCGCCAGGCTCATCGCGCCGTAGCCCGCCAGGACCGGGAGCGGAACCGTTCCTCCTCCCCACCCGGCCAGCAGGGCGGCGAGGAAGGCGACGCCCGCGACCGTTCGCCACGCGGGGTTCTTCTGCTTCCGGCTGGGCCTCATGTGCGGCCGTGGAGCCCCGGGCATCGACGAGCCGGTGTACGAGGTCCGACACTTCCTTCAGCCATGGAGCCGCCGTGAAGCACGCAGCCGCCGCCCTCCTCGCCGTCCTCCTGGCGTGCCCGCTCGACGCCCAGACCCGGCCCCGGGCCCGTGACCTGGGCGTCCCCTTCGACGGGACCCCCGGACCGCACAACGCCATCACCGACGTGGCCGGCATCGAGGTGGGGCACACCACGCTGATCTCCGGGAGCGGCCGCCTGACGGTGGGGAAGGGCCCGGTGCGCACGGGCGTCACGGCGGTCCTGCCGCGCGGGAAGCGCAGCTCGGACCCCGTCTTCGCCGCGTGGTTCTCGCTGAACGGCAACGGGGAGATGACGGGCACCACCTGGATCGACGAGGGCGGCTTCCTGGAGGGGCCCGTCCTGATCACCAACACGCACAGCGTGGGCGTGGCGCGGGACGCGACGGTCCAGTGGATGGTGAAGAACGACCCCGGCATCCTGTGGGCGCTCCCGGTGGTGGCGGAGACCTTCGACGGGCCGATGAACGACGTCAACGGCTTCCACGTGAAGCCCGAGCACGTCTACGCCGCGCTCGACGGCGCCAGAGGCGGGGCCGTGGCGGAAGGGAGCGTCGGCGGCGGGACGGGGATGATCTGCAACGGGTTCAAGGGCGGGATCGGGACGTCGTCGCGGCGGCTCGCCGCGGAGCAGGGCGGCTACACCGTGGGGGTGCTGGTGCAGTGCAACTACGGCGGCCAGTACAACCTGCGCATCGCCGGCATCCCGGTGGGCCGGGAGATCCCCGGGATGCGCCCCTGCTACGCGACGGCCGAGCCGCCGTCCCAGCCGTACATGCGCGGCGTCCCCCGGTGCGAGACGCCGGCGCCGGCACCGGCACGCCAGGAGGACCGCGACCTCGGCTCCATCATCATCGTGGCCGCCACCGATGCCCCGCTCCTGCCGCACCAGCTGGAGCGCGTCGCCAAGCGCGCGGCCCTCGGCCTGGCCCGCGCGGGGAGCATCGCCGGCGACGGGAGCGGCGACATCTTCGTGGCGTTCTCCACCGCCAACCCGGGCGCCGCGAGGGACACCGCCGGCGTGTCGCTCGCCATGCTCCCCAACGGCCGCATCGATCCCCTGTTCCAGGCCACCGTGCAGGCCACCGAGGAGGCGATCGCCAACGCCATGGTGGCGGCCGAGACGATGACGGGGGCCGACGGCCTGCGCGTCTACGGCCTCCCGCACGACCGTCTCCGCGAGGTCCTGGCGAAGCACGACCGGCTGGCCCCCTCCCCGACCCGGTAGCCGCGGCGGCACCGCCGGTACCCGGCGCTTCGTCAGGCGGGCCGGATGCCGCCGGCCGCGGGGCTTCGCACCATGTGGAAGTGGGTCTCCGTCTCGCCACGGATCACGAAGCCGTGCCGCTCACCCGACGTGCCGGCGGAGCACGATGACCAGCCAGCCCGGGAGCCGGGTGGGGTACGCGTGCTCCACCAGCCAGAACTCGCCGACGTGGATCGGGGGGCCGGGCGAGGTGCGCTGCCGGCCGCTGTCGGAGCGGCAGGACCAGCACTCCGAAGGCATGGACGACACGGCCGCGATTCCCGGGTGGGCCTGACTGCCGGACAGGTGGACGGCTCACCAGATAAGCACGATCCGGGACGGCGCGCAACCCCGGTCCGGCGGCTGCACGTCCGCTGCAGCCGGCGGTCGGACCAGGCTCCGTCCCTCACCCGCGCCTGGGCTGCCACACGGATCGTCATGTCGCCTCCCCCTGCATGCTCCGCCCCTCCGGCCCCACCTCGCGCGGGTCCTTGTCGTCGCGGACGCCCAGGAACACCGGCTGCCGCAGCCGCCCGTCCGCGGTCCACTCGGCGAACTTGAGCTCCACCACGACCTCGGGCCGCACCCAGTGCGCGGGCGTGCGCGTCCGCGGCGCCTCCGCGAAGGGCGGCTCCTCCGCGGCGAGCGCGTCCAGGCGCGCGCGCATCGTCCGCAGGCCCTCCGCGTCGAAGCCGGTCCCCACCCCGCCCGCGAAGACCAGCTCCCCCTCCCGGTAGAATCCCACCAGCAGCGACCCCAGGTGCTTGCGGCTGCGCTGCGGGTCCGTCCACCCGCCCACCACGAACTCCTGCCGGAACTCCACCTTGAGCTTGAGCCAGTCGCCCGAGCGCCGGCCCGGGTGGTAGCGCGCGTCCGCGCGCTTGGCGATCACCCCCTCCCACCCCGCCGAGCGCGCCCGCTCCACCGCCCGCCCGCCCGGGCCGCGCACCACCTCCGAGACGCGCAGGTGGGCCGAGCCCTTCCCCAGCCGCGCCTCCAGCCGCTCGCGGCGCGCCGTCCAGGGGAGCTCCAGCAGCGTCTCGTCCCCGTCGGCCAGCAGGTCGAACGCCACCAGCGCCGCGGGGCCGCTCGCCGCCCGCCTGCCGACCTCCGCCTCGTCCCCCAGGTGTACCCGGTCCTGGATCGCCTGGAAGCGCGCCGGCTTGCCGCGCACCAGCGCCACCAGCTCGCCGTCCAGCACCAGCGGCCGCCCCGCCGCGCGCGCCGCCTCCCGCAGCGCCCGCACCACCTCCGGAAACTGCGCCGTCTTCTCGCGGCCGTTGCGGGTCACCAGGCGGGCCCCGTCCGCCGTGGCGTGCGCCACCACCCGGACACCGTCGTACTTGACCTCGTAGACCCAGCCGCCGCCCTCCGGCACCCCGGTCCCCAGCGCGGCCTTCATGGGCTCCAGCTCAACCGGCAGCGGCGAGGTGGGGGCGGCGGGCATCGGGCCTCCGGGGCAGGGGGTGGACGGGTGGACGGGCGTTCCGTACGGGCCAGGGAGGGGCAAGACGGGTGCCGGCCGGGGAGGTCCGGGAACGGATCCTGCCCGCCCGCGCACCCATGCCCGCGCCGGCCCGCGACCCCGCCCCCGCCTCCCTGCGCCCCCTGCTCCGCTGGATCGGGGCGCACGTCCGCGGCTTCCACGCCGCGGTGGGCGTGTTCCTGTCCGCGGGGCTCGCGCTGGCCCTGGGGGCGGTGCTCGCCTTCGCCGGGATCGCGCGGGGGGTGGGCCGCGGCGCCACCCAGGCCGCCGACGAGGCCGCGCTGCGCTGGATCGCGGCCCACCACACCCCGGCGCTGGACACCGTCGCGCTGCAGCTCACCTACCTGGGCGCCACCTCCGTGGTGGCCATGACGCTGCTCGTCGCCAGCACGCTGCTGTGGATCTCGCGGCACCGCTGGTCCGTGGCGCTGCTGTGGACGGCGGTGCTGGGAAACGCCCTGCTCAACACCGCGCTCAAGCTGGCCTTCGCCCGCCCGCGGCCCGAGGTGTTCCCCTACCGCATCGCCGGCATCGGCGAGTCCGCGTCGTCCTTTCCCTCCGGGCACGCCATGAGCTCCGTGGTGGTCTACGGAACCCTGGCGTACCTGGTGGCCCGGCTGGAGCCCACCCGCCGCATGCGCCGCGCGACGCTCGCCTTCGCGGCCGCGCTGGTGCTGCTGATCGGGGCGTCGCGCCTGTACCTGGGCGTCCACTACCCCTCCGACGTGCTCGCCGGGTACGTGGCCGGCTTCGCCTGGGCCGCCACCTGCGCGCTGGGCGTGGAGGCCGTCCGCTGGTTCCGCGGCCGCAGGCCGGCCGTGGACGCGGAAGAGGCCGGGCTGGACGCTCCGCCCGACGCCCCGGACCCCACCCCGCCGCCGGCCTGACCCGCCCCTCGCGGAGCCCCCCCGCGGCACCCTGCTGGACAAACTCTTGACAAACATTGGACGACGACCGTATCATCCACCGCATGATACGGAGCGCCGAGACCCGCGTCCCCCGCCACCCCATCCGCGTGGTCGCCGACCGCACGGGGCTGTCGCTGGACGTGCTGCGGGTGTGGGAGCGGCGCTACGGGGTGGTGGCGCCGGGGCGGGCGGAGGACGGGCAGCGGCTGTACAGCGACGCCGACGTGGAGCGGCTGCGGCTGCTGCGCCGCGCCACCGACGCCGGGCGCAGCATCGGGCGGGTGGCCCGGCTGGACCACGAGGCGCTGGCCGAGCTGGTGCGCGAGGACGAGGCGGCGCGCGGCGTGGCGGCCCCCGCCGCCTCCCGCGAGGCCCGGGGGCACCTGGACCGGGCCATGGCGGCCGTGCGGGAGATGGACCCGGCCAAGCTGGAGGCCGGGCTGCGGCGGGCGGTGGTGGCGCTGAGCGCCGCCGAGTTCGTGGACGGGGTGGCGGCGCCGCTGCTGGCGGGGATCGGGGAGGGGTGGCGGGAGGGGAAGCTGGGGGTGGCGCACGAGCACGCGGCCTCCGCGGTGCTGCGTCGGGTGCTGGGCTTCATGACCGAGGCCGCCGCGGTGCCGGGGAGCGCCCCGGGGATGGTGGTGGCGACCCCCGCCGGGCAGGTGCACGAGTTCGGGGCGCTGCTGGCCGCCGCCGCCGCCACGGCGGAGGGGTGGCGGGTCACCTACCTGGGCGCCGACCTGCCGGCCGGGGAGATCGCCGCCGCCGTGCGGCAGCGCGGCGCGGCGCGGCTGGCGCTGAGCCTGGTGTACCCCGCCGACGACCCGCGCCTCCCGGAGGAGCTGCGCACCCTGCGCGCCGCGCTCCCCCCGGGGACCGAGGTGGTGGTGGGCGGCGCGGCGGCCGAGCGGCACCGCGCCCTGCTGGAGGAGATCGGCGCGGCCTGCGTCCCGTCCCTGGCCGACTTCCGCGCCCTGCTCCACCAGTCCCCGCCCCGCGCGGGGAGCTGAGCGGCCGGCGGAGCGGCGAAAAAAGAGATCCGTTCGCGAGCGCGGGCCGTATCGTTACTGGTACCGCGGTGATGTAGAATCCGAGCCACGGAGCGACCATCGTGACAACGCGCCTCAACCTCACGTATCCCACGGCCCTGGTGCTCCGCGCCCTTTCCGAGGGGTACGGCTACGGCTTCGACATCATGGACGCCAGCGGGCTCCCCAGCGGCACGGTGTACCCGGCGCTCCGCCGCCTGGAGCGCGCCGGGTGCGTGGCCTCCACCTGGGAGGAGGAGGCCGCCGCCCGCCGCGAGGGCCGCCCCGCCCGCCGCTACTACCAGATCACCCGCGACGGCATGGCGCTGCTGGCCCGTGCCCGGGAGCGGTTTGCGGGTTTGGACCACGGGCTCCACACGGCCGCGGGTCCGGAGCCGAGCGTGGCGTAGTTCTGGAACTGCTTTTTTACGGCGGGTTCGGGCGTGCCCCCGCTGGCGCGGGGTCGGGCTGCGGCTCCGTAACGCAGCAAACAACGCTGCGTAACGGAGGCGAACCCCAACGGTACTGCTGTTGGGTTTCGCCGCTTCGCGCTCGCATCCCTCACGCGGGGCTGGTGCTGGCGTC
>JBFMFL010000169.1:0-14917 GCA_040752145.1 Gemmatimonadota bacterium | reverse complement strand
CCCCCCGGCCCCCCGCGGCGGGGGTGGAGGCGCAGCTCCCACCCGTCCGCCCGGCCCTCCTCCGGGAGCCGGGCCAGCCGCAGCCGGAAGTCGCGCCGGGCCGGCGCCTCCACGAACACGGCGAGCGGCTTGCCCGCCAGCGCGCTCTCGCGCACGCCCAGCAGCGCCGCGGCGGCGCGGTTGGCCTCGCGGACCGTGCCGTCCGCGTCGGTGACCAGGTACGGGTCGGGGGCGTTCTGGAAGAGGTCCTGGTAGCGGTGGCGCTGCTCCTCCAGCGCCTCGCGCGACTCCGCCAGCGACTCGTTCTGCTGCCGCAGCTCCTCCTCGGTGACCTGCAGCTCCTCCATGGCGGTCTGCAGCTCGTGCAGCGCGTCGTCCACGAACGGGTGCGCTTCCGGCGGGGCGGTGGAGGTGCGCCGCTCCAGGGCGTCGATGCGGCTCCGGGCCGCCGAGATCTGGCTGCGGACGATCTCTTCCGCGTTCATACGAAAGGACGGGTGCTGGTGGGAGGGGAACCGGGCCGCAAACAAATGCAATCGCCGCGCCGTCCGCTCAGGGCTGCCCGTCCCCGTTCCCGTCCCCGTCCCGCCACTCCTCCATCAGCACCACGGCGCCCAGGACCTCGCTCCCGTCCGCGGACAGCGGGGCGCAGGTGACGCGGCAGCGGATGCTCCTGCCGCGGCGGTTCACCGCGTCCAGCACCAGCTCCTCGGCCGTGGAGCGCTCCTCGATGCAGGCGCGGATGGGCGCCTTGAGCCGCTCCACCGGGAGCCCGATGTCCAGGTTCTGGAAGGCCTGCCCCTCCACCTCGCCGGCGCGCAGCCCCCACAGCTCCTCGGCCTGCACGTTCCAGAGGCGCACGTCGCTGGCGCGGTCCAGCACGGCCACGGCCATGCGCAGGCTCCCCAGGACGGAGCCCACGTAGGCGTTGGCGCCGTTCAGCTCGGCGGTGCGCCGGTGCAGCTCGTCGTTGAGGGTCTCCAGCTCCTCGTTGGTGCTCTGGAGCTCCTCGTTCATGGTCTCCAGCTCCTCGTTGGTGCTCTGCAGCTCCTCGTTGGTGGTCTCCAGCTCCTCGATGGTGCTCTGCAGCTCCTCGTTGGTGGTCTCCAGCTCCTCGTTGGTGCTCTGCAGCTCCTCGAAGGCGGTCTCCAGCTCCTGGTTGGCCTCCTGCAGCTCCGACTGGAGGCGCTTGTACTCGGTGACGTCGCTGAAGCCGATGCTGGCGCCCAGGAGCCGCTGCTCGCCGAAGAGGGGGACGACGCACACGTCCAGGGTGCGCAGCACGCCGTCCGGGCCGCCGTGCTCCACGGCCCCCAGCTGCACCTCCTGCCGCCCGGCGTACGCCTGCTCCAGGGGCCCGCGCAGCTCCACCGGGCGGTACGACAGGGTGAGGTCCTGGAGGGGGCGCCCCACGTCCGCCGCGGTGAGGCCGAACAGGCGCCGCGCCGCGGCGTTGGCGAAGAGGACCGTGCCGTCCAGGTCCACCAGCACGCGGCCGGCCGCGTCCGCGTCCAGCGTGGCGTCGCGCAGGCGCAGCTGCTGCAGGGACCGGCTCGCGGACAGGGTGGTCCCCGGCTGGCTCCGCATGGCCAGCAGGCGCTCGCGCGCGCCGATGCGCGACACCCGGGAGAAGAGGCGCGCCTTGAGGTCCACGGGGGTGAACAGGCTGCCGTGGGACCTCATCATCTCCGCCTTGCCCAGGAACAGGAGCCCGCCGTCCTCCATGGCGTAGTGGAAGCGGCTCATGATGCGCCCCTGCACCTCGGCGTTGAAGTACATGAGCACGTTGCGGCACACCAGCAGGTCCAGGTGCGAGATGGGGGCGTCCTGCACCAGGTCGTGCCGCCCGAAGATCACGTAGCGCCGCAGGTCCGCGCGCAGCGTCCAGCGCTCGCCGGAGCGGTCGAAGTAGCGGTCGCGCACCTCCGGGGGGACGCCCTCCAGGTCGGAGGTGTCGTAGCTCCCGGAGCGCGCCTGGGCCAGCGCCTCCTGGTCCACGTCGGTGGCGTACACCTTGACCTGCTCGCGGAAGCGCTCCATCCCCAGCATCTCCGCCAGCATGATGACCAGGGTGTAGGTCTCCTGGCCCGAGGCGCACCCCGCGCTCCAGATGCGGATGGGCTCGCGGCCCTGCTTGCGGCTCAGCACGCGCTCGCGCAGCTCCCGCGCGAGCGCGTCCCACGCCTCCGGGTCGCGGAAGAAGCTGGTGACGTTGATGAGGATGGTGTTGAAGAGCTGGGTGAACTCGTCCGGGTGGGTCTCCAGGTGCTCGTGGTACTCGGCGAAGCCCGCGACCCCCACCTCCTCCATCCGCTTGCGGGTGCGCCGCAGCAGGGTGGAGCGCTTGTAGCCGGTGAAGTCGAAGCCCCGGTCGCTCTTGAGATATTCCAGCAGCCCCTCGAACGAGGGATCGGCTTCCGGGGAGCTCATGCGCGGTACGGCGGTGCGGGAGGGGGGCCGGCGGCGGCGGCGGGCGCGCCGGGACAGGGTGGCGGGCCGGCCGGGACAAGGTCGCTCCCCGTCGAAGGTGTGTCAAGCGAAGATTCCACATTCGTTTGACGCGCATGGGACTTGCCGTGTCCACGCAGCCGGGGGGGGCGTCGGCAATTCACCCGTGCGGGATGGGCGCGTGCCAGGACACGACATCGTGGTGATCGGGGCTTCGGCCGGGGGGGTGGAGGCGCTGGCGGAGCTGTTCTCGCGCATCCCGCGGGACGTGGAGGCCAGCTTCTTCGTGGTGCTCCACGTGCCGGACCGGGGCACCAGCGTGCTCCCCTCCATCCTGAGCCGGCGCGGGGTGCTGCCCGCCCGGCACCCGGCCGACGGCGCCGTGATCGAGCCCGGCCGGGTGTACGTGGCCCCGCCCGGGCACCACCTGCTGGTGAAGCGCGGCCGCGTGCGGCTGGTGCGCGGCCCGCGCGAGAACGGCGCCCGCCCGGCGGTGGACCCGCTCTTCCGCACCGCGGCGGCGGCGTACGGTCCGCGCGTGGTGGGGGTGGTGCTCTCGGGCACGCTGGACGACGGCACGGCGGGCCTGCAGGCGGTGAAGGAGCGGGGCGGGATCGCGGTGGTGCAGGACCCGGACGAGGCCATGTACGCGGGGATGCCGCGGAGCGCGGTGGAGCACGTGGCGGTGGACCACGTGCTGCCGCTGGCGCGGATCGCGCCCCTGCTGGTGCGCCTGGCGGAGGAGGCGGTGGAGGACGACAAAGGAGGAGGCGACGTGCCCGACGAGCACAAGGACGAGATCGACGCGGTGGAGATGGCTCCGCAGCCGCTGCACGGCGACGACCGCGCCGGCGCCCCGTCCGGCTACACCTGCCCGGAGTGCCACGGCGCGCTCTGGGAGGTCCAGGAGGGGGAACTGGTGCGCTTCCGCTGCCGCGTGGGGCACGCCTACTCGGTGGAGACGCTGCTCTCCGAGCAGTCCACCTCCATGGAGGCGGCGCTGTGGACGGCGCTGCAGGCGCTGGAGGAGCGGGCCTCGCTGTCGCGGGGGATGGCGGAGCGGATGGACCGCCGGGGCCACCCGCGGCTGGCGGCCCGCTACCGCGCCGAGGAGGCGGAGACGCAGGCCAGGGCGGAGCTGGTCCGCCGGGTGCTGCTGCAGGGCGGGGCGGCGGGGGACGCGGAGCAGGGCGCGGCGCGGTCGGCCCGCGGCTGACGGCGCCGCGCGCCCTCAGCGGTCGGCGCGCGCCCCGGGCCTGGCCGGCTGCCGGGCGGGCGGGAGGCGCTCCACACCGCCGCGCAGCTCGTCGCGCGAGCGGCGCACCGCCGCCAGCGACTCGTCCCGCTCCGCGCGGAGCCTGTGCGACTCGTCGCGCAGCCCGCCCAGGGTGCGCCCCACCGTGTCCGCCGTGCGCCGCAGCTCCTCCATGGTCTCCAGCGCCTCGCGCAGCCGCCGCACCTCGGCCACCAGGCGGGGCACGTCCACCCGCGCGTGGGCGATGAACTCGGCGTCGGGCGGGCGGATCCCCGTGGAGACCATCCCCTCGTAGCTCTCCACCACCGTCTCGCGCGTGGCGGCGCTGGAGATGGTGCGCCACCCCGCGGCCGGCCGCGGCCCGCCGCCGCCCACGCGGTGAACGTGGTACTCGGCCCCGTGCCGGTCGCGCTCCGTGGCCAGCGGGGGCTCCCCGGACTCCGCGCAGAAGTAGCAGCGCCCCACCGGGAGGAAGGAGAAGGGCCCCTCGCCCGGCCGCGCCCCCTCGTTGACGCCGAAGCGCTCGTAGCGCACCCCGGCCTCCCACGGTCCCGGCGTGGCGCCGCCGGCCCGCCGCTCCATCTGGGCGAGGTCGTCCGGCGTCAGCGGCTCCTGCATGGCTTCTCCCGTCCGGTCGCTCGGAGTGGATGCACGGGGTTTCGGCACGCGCGGCGGCACGCGAGAATCGCGCCGCCGGAGGGTGAGCGGCGGCGGGGGCGGCAGGAAAAGTGCTGCAGTGCCGCGCGGCTGCCCCCGCATCGTCCACCGGGAACCGCGGAGCATGGCGAACAGGGACATCATCGTGATCGGCGCGTCGGCGGGAGGCATCGACGCCCTCAAGGAGCTTCTCGGCGGTCTGCCCGGCGACCTGCCGGCAGCCGTGTTCGTCGTCATGCACGTGGCGGCCGACAGCCCGGGGGTCCTCCCCCGCATGCTCCAGGACACTTCGCCGCTGCCGGTGGCGCACGCCCGCGACGGCGAGCCCATCGAGCGGGGCCGCGTGTACGTGGCCCCGCCGGACTGCCACCTCCTGCTGGAGCGCGACCGCGTCCGGCTGTCGCGCGGCCCCAAGGAGAACCTGTCGCGCCCCTCCATCGACCCGCTCTTCCGCTCGGCCGCGTACGTGTTCGGGGCGCGGGTGGTGGGGGTGGTGCTCACCGGGCGGCTGGACGACGGCACGGCGGGGCTGTGGGCGGTGAAGCGGCGCGGGGGCGCGGCGCTGGTGCAGGACCCGGAGGACGCCACCTACCCGTCCATGCCCCGCAGCGCCATTCGCTACGTGGAGGTGGATACGGTGGCCCCCGCCGCCGCCCTGGGCCCAGTGCTGGCCCGCCTGGCCGGCGAGCCCCCGCCGCCGGAGCGCGGCGGCGAGGCGTCGCGGGAGCTGGAGGTGGAGACGCGGATCGCCCGCGACGACAACGCGCTGGGGGCGGGCGTCCTGGACCTGGGCCCGTTCACGCCCTTCACCTGCCCGGAGTGCCACGGGGTGCTGGTGAGCCTGGGGGAGGGCGGGGTCCCCCGCTTCCGCTGCCACACGGGGCACGCGTACTCGCTGGACAGCCTGCTCGCGGCGGTCAGCGTGTCCATGGAGGACACGCTCTGGACGGCGCTGCGGGCGATCGAGGAGGGGATCCTGCTCCTGGAGCACGTGGCCGGCCACGTCCGCGACACGGCGCGCGACGACACCGCGGCGGACGCGTTCGAGCAGCGTGCGCGGGAGGCGGAGCGCTCCGCGGCGGCGATCCGGAAGGCCGTGATGCGCCACCGGACACTCAGCCGGGATGTGGTGCGCGCAGGCGGGCCCGCCGCGGACTGAGGCGGCGCGCGCCGGACGGTGGCGCATGACCCCAACGGAGCTGTGTTGGGCGTCGCCTATCCCGTACCGAGCACGGCACTTGCACGGCGCAGGGCATGCTCGTCGCTCGATCTGCGCCTGCCGTGGAGGTGAGCATGTCCAGTCGGGAGGAGACCGGAGCCGGGGGGGGGGGCCGGCGAGTGCGGCCCCTCGCGGCGGCTGCGGAGGAGCACTGCCGCAGGGCGGAGGCGCTGAAGCGGGCCGCGGACGAGGCGAGGGAGCGCGCCGCCGCGCTTCGCCGGGCCATGGCCGCCCGGCGAAGCTCGCTGTCGTTCCGCGACCAGATGGCGATCTGGGAGGAGACCCACCGCACCCTCCTGGAGATGGAGGAGGCCGCCGCGGCGCTCGCCGAGGAGCGCGTGGAGGCGGAGCGCGAGGTGGCGGAGCAGACGGCGTGGGTGCGCGCCCAGGTGGAGGGCATGCTGGAGTCCGGGTGGACGCGGGAGGAGCTGCGCGACATCGGCATCGCCGACGAGGTCCTGGCGCAGATCGGTTTGCTGGACGACCCGCGGCTCCGGGAGCCGGGAGCCGGGAGCCGGGAGCCGGGAGCCGGGAGCCGGGAGCCGGGAGCCGGGAGCCGGGAGCCGGATAGGCCGCTCCCGGCGGCTTCGACGCGAGCGCACGTGAGCCCCGGCGGGTCCCGCCCGCCGGGGCTCTCTTTTTCTCCGGTGCGCGCAGGCGCCCCGGCTCCCTCCTTGTGTGTCCACTCCGTCCACTGTAATATGCACCTCCCTTGCGGACGTTAACCGCCACCCCTTTCCGCACGCCGCCACTCACATGCCCCGCTCCCGTTGCGAGCCCCCCGTCCCGCCCAAGATCGTCATCCCGCAGACGGGGCCGCTCGCGTTCATGTACGTGCTCTCGGACTTCGACGCGCTGGGGCTGGAGAACGAGGGGATGCGCCTGTGGCAGGCGCTGCGGAGGGTGCGCGACTGGCACGCGTCGCCGCCGGACGGCTTCTCGCCGCGCTTCGGCGACGCGCGCAAGGCGTACGAGGACGTGGACCCCGCGCTGCGCCCCAGCCTGGCCGCGCTGGACCGGCTGCTGCGCGACCCGAACCCGGACGCGGCCAGCATCGAGGCCGCGGCCTTCGCCTGCCTGAACGCGGCGCTCTGGGCCGAGGAGCGGGGCGCCTACCGCACGGCGCTGGGCTTCCTGCACGCCGCGGAGGACGTGGACCCGGACAACCCGCACTACGCCTACAACCTGGGCCGCGTGGCCCGCAAGATGGCGTTCTACGAGGAGTCCGAGGCGTGGCTCAAGTGGGCCCACTACGTCGCCCGCTCGTACGGCCGCTGGGAGGTGGCGACGCTGGCTCTCTCCGGCCTTGGCAACCTGCACCGCCAGCGCGGCAGCCTCCCCAAGGCTCGGCGGCTGCACGAGGTCGCCCGGCGCATGGCGAGGCTCAAAGGGCTGCGCACGCTGGAGGGCGATGCCCTGTACGACCTCTGCGTGATCAGCATGACGGCCAAGGACGAACAACTGGCAATGCAGTATGCAAAGCAGGCGTTGGCAGCCTATGGTTCGGGACATGGTCAGGTCTACCGGCTGGCTAACGACGTGGCCTGGTTCTGGATGGATACCTACGGCAAGTTCTCCAGCGCGGCGCATGTGTTCAGCGTCCTGCTTGATTACATCTGGGAGCCTCCGTTCCGGGTCCTGCTGCTGGCCAATCTTGCCCGTGCAGCGGCCGGCGCGAAGTTGCTCGTCGCCTTTGAGGGGATGTGGACCGACTGCTGGACTTTGCTCCGGCAGCAGATCTCACGGCAGGGACACGCTGCGGCGCTGGTACAGCTTGCACTGGGGGCTGCAACCCTGGGGTACTGGGAGCGTACTGAGGTCGCGGCTCTCGAAGCGCTGGCAGTCGCCCGTGAACGTAAGGAATCGGAAGCCGTTCTCGCGGCAGAAGCCATCCTCAAAGCAGTCGAGGGGAAGGTGATCGGCGACGAGCAGTTGGCGCACACATTCAGGGACCGCACGCGCACGGACACGTCGCAACCCGACGACGAGGTTGTCGATCTGACCGCCATGTTTGCGAACGCAATGAGGGCGCGGCGGGACAACGCCCCGGAAAGTCCCACCCACGCCCTCGTCAACCCGTTCGACTGAATCAGTTCCCCGAGCCCATCAGGCCGAGTCCGCCGGAGGGAGCGGAGCTAGGAACTGATGTTGAGTCACTAGCAACGGCGTTGCCCGACCCGATCCAGGTTCCGGCGTCCCGGCGGGATGATTCACTCGGAGAGACGAGATCGGGAGAACCAGTGCCGCAGGCGGTGACCAAAAGGAGCGCTGCGAGGGCCAGAAGGGTACGCGAAACGCGCATTGGACTGCTCCTGAGAGGGGTGAAATGGGCGAAGTGGACCGGACGGTGTCGTCCTGTCCACTTCGTAAACTAATTCCCCGCACGTATTCCGACACCCACCCCTGTAGAGACCCTTCCGCCCCCCCTCGCCTGGGACATCCACGCCCCAGGCGGAATCGTGCGCTCGCTCACAGGCTACAAACAACGAGGGCGCGGCGGGCCGACTCCGGCGGAGTCCCCGCACGCGCCCTCATCGAAGCTGAGTGCTAGTTGCCCGACCCGAACTGCCCGACTCCGCGCCCCGCTAGCGCCGAGTCGGGAGCGATGGTGTTGCCCGAACCCATCAGGAAGAGTCCGCCGCGCTCAGTTGGGAGCGACGGAGCGATGGAGTTGCCGGACCCGCTCATCCCGAGTCCTCCGCGCTCAGCCGTAAACGCCGAGTCGGGAGCGGCGGAGTTGCCAGAACCCATTTGGCCGGTTCCGCGCTCGGTCGTAGGCGTAGGAGCGATGGAATTGCCCGAGCCGATTTGTCCGGGACCCTCACCCGTGGCGACGACGTTCCCCGAGCCGATCTGACCGATCCCGCCCTGGGTCGGCTGGTTGGTGACGGAGTTGCCCGAGCCGATCCAGCCACCGGACTTCAGGGTACCCTCCGGAGCCACGACTTCCGGGCTGCTGCTGCAGGCCGCCGCGAGAAGGAGTGCGGCGATGGTGAGCGGGGCTCGTGCTGCGTGCATGGGTGTGCTCCTGCGAGGTGAGTGGAAGGCGAAGAGACGCGGACGCGGCGAGCCGTCGTGTCCACACTGTAAACTTACGCCTCCCGCACGTATCCCGCCACTCCCCGGTGGAGGTCGTCCGTGGCATTCCTGGTCCGGGACATTCGCGCCCCAGGTGGGGCCCCACTCCCTCCGCAATGCCATCGAAGTCCAGGCGCGACGGTCGCCGGAGCACCCGGAACGGCTGCCTTGCGGCCTCCGACTGAGCCCGGCTCAGTCGGCACTCGTTTTGCGAACGCCTCTCCCGCTTTCTACTGTGCCGACACGTGAGCGCGAGAGGTACCGCAGCATGAGCGAGACGCCACGGCCGGGCCGGACCCAGGACACCTGGGAAGTGTTCTTCGAGGCGGTGCGGGGCGCCTATTCCAGCGGCCGCCACCCCACTCCGATACCGGAGCGGGAAGACCCGGCGCACCCGGGCGTACGCGCCATGCAGCGGGGGCGCCGCTGCGCGTGGACGCACGCGCGGCACGTGCGGGGGCTCTCCATGTTCGAGTCCATCCGCCTGTCCGAGCGCCTGGCCGAGACGTTCTGCGAGTGGAGCCGCTCCGGGCCGGACGGCGAGGCGGAGCTGGAGGAGGCGCTGCGCCGCACCGAGGCGGAGGCGCGGAGCCCCGCCCCGCTGGAGACCCACGCCGCGTTCGTGGAGGCGTTCGCGCGGCTGTCCGGCCGGGAGAGCTACGGCTCGCCCATGGACACCGCGCTGGACGCCCTGCGCGAGCTCCGGCCGCAGGGGAGGCGCGAGGCCAGGGGGGCGGCGGGGGCGGGCTAGGCGCCGTCCGCCTCCGCCTGCCCGAACCCGGCCAGGCTCACCGCCTCCGCCGCGTCCACGAACGCCCCCACGGCGGCCAGCACCCGCTCCACCTCCGAGGGCTTCTCCCCGCGGACCCGGCGGCGGATGCAGGACGCCAGCTCCTCGCGCAGGATCTCGAACTCCCGCCGCACCTCCGCCTCGCCCCACCCCAGGCGGCGCCGCTGCCTCCCGTGCCAGTCCGCCACCGCGCGCTGCACGTCCGTCCCCGCCCGCAGCGACTCGCCCCGGGCGCCCGCGGCCAGGTCCATCCCGTTCATCGTCTGCGCCACGTCCGCCAGGAAGGTGGCGGCGTGGTCCTCCAGCTCCGGCTCCGCCATGGCGTGCGCCGTGGGGGTGAGCGGGTCGCTGCGCAGCCGGGCCACGTACGCGTGGAGCACCCGGTCCAGCTCGGGGAGCAGGGCGTCGTATACCCGCGCCAGCAGCCCCGGAGAGGTGGCCGCTCCCCGCGGCTCCACCCCCGTGACCACGCCCATGGCCTCCGCGGGCGCGGCCGGGAGCCAGAGGAAGAACGACGACCCCACCCCGGGCTCGCTGCGCACCGTCAGGTCGCCGTCCATGAGCCGGGCCAGGCGGCGGCTGATGGCGAGCCCCAGCCCGGTGCCCCCGTGCTGGCGGGTCAGGCTCATGTCCGCCTGCTCGAACAGCTCGAACACCGCGTCCAGCCGCCCCGGGTCGATCCCGCTCCCCGTGTCCTCCACCCGGACGAACGCCCACGGGCCCGGGCCCTCCACCTGCGCCTCCGGTGCCGGCAGCTCCGCCACCCCGCCGCTCACCGTGACGCGGCCCCCGGGGGGCGTGAACTTGACCGCGTTGGAGAGCAGGTTCACCAGCACCTGCCGCACCCGCTCCTCGTCGCCCCAGTAGGGCACGTCCGCGGCCGTGCCGGAGACGCTGTCCTCCAGCGCCAGCCCCCTGGCCTCCGCCTGCGGCTGCACCAGCGCAAGGGCGCCCGAGGTCGCGTCGCCCAGCCGCGCCGCCGCGCGGCCCACCGCCACCCGCCCCGCCTCCAGCCGGGAAAAGTCCAGCACCTCGTTCACCAGCCCCAGCAGGTGCATGCTGCTGGCGCGGATGCGCCCCAGCTGCGTGCGCTGGAGCGGCGTGAGCGTCCCGGCGATCTCCAGGTCCAGCAGGTCCGCGTAGCCCATCACCGCGTTGATGGGGGTGCGGATCTCGTGGCTCATGGTCGCCAGGAACATGCTCTTCGCCCGGTTGGCCTCCTCCGCCTCCGCCCGCGCCGCCTCGGCGGCGTCGTGCGCGGCCCGCAGCGCCGCCTCCGCCGCGCGCGGGGCGGTGAGGTCGCGGGTGACCTTGGCGAAGCCCAGCAGCGCGCCGTCGTCGCCGCGCAGCGCGGTGAGCGTGATCCCGGCCCAGAAGGTGGAGCCGTCGGCGCGCACGCGGCGCCCCTCGCCCGTGTACTCGCCCGACTCGGCCGACCGGCGCAGGTGGTCCTCCGCGGTGCCGTCCTCCGAGCCGCCGTCCGGGTAGAGGAGGCGCAGGTGGGAGCCCTCCGCCTGGTCGCGCGTCCAGAACTTGATGAGCCGCGCGCCCTCGCCCCAGAAGGTGATGACCCCGTGCGGGTCCAACAGGAAGATGGCGTAGTCGCGCACGTTCTCGGCGAGCGCGGCGAAGGCGCGGTAGGCGATTCCCGGGGCGGCCACGCCGGTGTAGGGGTCGCGCGGGGGCGCGGTCCCCCCGGCCCGCTCGTGGGCGCGCCGCTCGCCCCGCCGCACGGCAGCTTCGCGCTCCCGTGTCTCCGCGCCGGGCGCTTCCCCGGGGGTGGCGCCGCTCCGGGCGACGGATGGCATCTCTGGCGTATCTCCCGGGTGTGCAGGTGGTTGCGCGGCGGCGCACGCGCGTGCCGCGAGCGCCCGGATTCGCAACTGTGGGGCCAGGCGGCCTTTCCCCGCGGGTGCTCCCTTTCGCGCCGCGGGCCGCGGCGCGATGATATTCCGCCGCCCGGACGCACCGGGGCCGGGCACGGACTCGCAAACCATCCCGCGGGAGACAGCATGTTGCAGGTGCACCCCGAGCACGTGCAGGGCGCCGCCGAGCGCTTCCTCCCGCACGGCTTCTGCTACCTCTGGAACAAGCCCCTGCTGTGGACGCACGTCGCCTCGGACGTGCTCATCGGCCTGTCCTACGTGGTGATCTCCTTCGCGCTGGCGTACCTGGTGCACCGGGCGCGGCGCGACATCCCCTTCAGCGTGGTGTTCGTGGCCTTCGGGCTGTTCATCGTCACCTGCGGCATGACGCACTTCGTGGAGGTGTGGACGCTGTGGGACCCGGTGTACTGGTTCTCCGGGGGCGTCAAGGTGGTCACCGCCGCCGCCTCGGTCGCCACCGCCGCGGCCATGCCCTTCACCGTCCCCGCCGTCCTCACCACCATCCGCACCGCCCGCCAGGCCCGCGAGCACGAGGTGGCCGCGGCGCGCGCCGCCGCGCTGGAGGAGCACAACGAGCTGCTCCAGGCCCAGGCCGTGGAGCTGGAGCAGCAGCGTGAGGAGGCGGAGGCGCTGGCCGAGGAGCTGGAGGAGGCGAACGAGCAGCTGCGCCACGCCCTCGCGGAGGCCGAGGACGCGCGCCGCCAGGCCGAGGAGGCCAACCGGAGCAAGTCCGCGTTCCTCGCCACCATGAGCCACGAGCTGAGGACCCCGCTCAACGCCATCATCGGCTACGAGAAGCTGCTGGAGGACGAGATCGTGGGCCCGGTGAGCGACACGCAGAAGGGGCAGCTGCGCCGCATCGGGGCGAGCGCGGGGCACCTGCTGGGGCTGATCGACGAGATCCTGACGCTGGCCCGCATCGAGGCCGGGCGCGAGGAGGTGCGCCGGGAGCCGGTGCGGCTGGGCGAGCTGGTGTGGAGCGCGGCGGCCATGGTGGAGCCGCTCGCGGCCGCCCGGGGGCTGCGCTTCACGGTGAGCGGGCCGGAGCCCGACGCCGTGCTGGAGACCGACCCGGGGAAGCTGCGGCAGGTGCTCGTCAACCTGCTCACCAACGCCGTCAAGTTCACCGACGCGGGGGAGGTGGCGCTGGAGGCGCGCGCCGGCGGCGGGCACGTGGAGGTGGCGGTGCGCGACACCGGCCCCGGGATCGCCCCGGAGCACCTGGAGCGGATCTGGGACGCCTTCTGGCAGGTGGAGCAGACCACCACCCGCGTCCACGAGGGATCCGGGCTGGGGCTGGCGGTGTCGCGCCGGCTGGCGGGGCTGCTGGGCGGCGAGATCCGGGTGGAGAGCGCCCCCGGCCGGGGGAGCACCTTCACCGTGCGGCTGCCGGCGGGGACGGGGGCGGCGGACGCGGCGGGGTGAGCCCCGCCGGGCTCAGGGCGCCCCGGCGGCGCCCGGGTCGCCGGCCGGGCGGCGGTCCGCGCCGGAGAGCGCGGCCACGGCGCGGCGGTGCATGAGGATGGCGCGCTGGCGGGCGTCCCCCGCCGAGAGGGCGAGGGCGACGATGTCCTCCAGGGCGGCGGTGAGGCGGCGCACCTCCGCCTCCGGGGTGCCGGACGCGCGGGCGGCCGGCTCGGCTTCGCTGGTCAACGGAGTGTGTCCCGGCGGGTGAGGGTGAACGGGGCGGACGGGGCGAGCGCGCGGCGGGCCCGGAAGCGACGCCGCTCCCGGGCGGGTGCCCGGTGCAGGTACGGTGCCGCGGCTACACGCCTTCGCCCGCGGCGACAGCGGCGGAAGGGCCGCGGACCGGTTCGGCCGCGTGCCACAGGCGGACCAGCTCCGCGTCCGGGAGCTGCTCCCACCCGTCCGGCGGCGGACAGAGCCGGCGCTTGGCCCCGCCCGACTCCGCCTCGAAGGCGAGCCAGCCGCGGTCCAGCCCCGAGCTCAGCAGGGGGCGGGTGGGCATCCCCCGGCGCCGCTCCGCCACCCTGCGCTCCGGCCCGCGGTACAGGATGACGTCCTGCCCGCGCCGGTCGCGCGTCCGGCGCTGCGGCCCGTCGTAGAGCACGGTGGCGGGGGTCACCTTCCAGGCGAGCCAGGCCGTTCCGTCCGGGGCCGTGAAGCTTCTCAGTGCCATTCTCCTTCGCGCTCCCGCTCGCTGCGTCCGGGGGGGCGTGGCCCGGCGCCCGTCGCCGAGTGCAACCTAACTGCAAGGGCAGATGCAGTTTAGGGGCCAGCGTCGCGGCCGGGCGCCCCGCGGCTACAGGCGTTCCGCCCCCACGTACGTCGCGAACAGCTCCGCCAGCGCCTGCGCCGGGTCGTCGCACAGGCCGCCGTGCACCGGCCCGCTCTGGATCACGTCGGAGCGCGGCGCGGTGAGCCAGTGGAAGCGCTCGGAGGGGGAGGCGAGCGCCACGGGGCCGGCCGCGGCCTCGCCCCGGCACATGGCGAGCAGGGCGCGCAGGTAGCGGGCGAGCAGCTCGGCGTCCAGGTCGGGGACGCGCGCGGCCAGCTCGGCGGGGTCGGTGAGCACGCGCATCCCCAGGAACTCGCGGGTGCGGGCGTGCACCACCACGCCCACCGGCACGAAGGCGCCGGTGAAGGGGTGCGGCACCACGCGCAGCACCGCGAAGTCGTAGCCGCACCAGGCGCGCTCCTCCACGGCGCACCTCACCGGCGGGAGGGGAGGCGGCGCGGCGGCTCGGCGCGCCTGCGCGCCTGCGCCGCCGCGGCCTCGGCCACCCAGGCTCGCGGCCCGCGCAGGCGGGTGGACAGGTAGCCCGCGTAGCGCTCGCGCGCCGCGTCCGCGGAGGGGAAGTCGGCGGCCAGGGCGGGGTCCTCCAGGAGCGCGTCCGGAACCCGGGCCAGCACGCCGGCCAGCGCCGCGTCCGTGAAGCGCCCGGCCAGCTCGGCGTCGGCGGCCTCCAGGTCGCCGGCGGCGGCGAGCAGCACGTGGTCGCGGATGAGCGGAAAGGGGGTGCGGGCGCGCGCCTCGTCCACCGCGGGCCAGTTGTGCTGGGCGTACAGCGCCGCCCCGTGGTCGATGAGCCAGGGGCGCCGCTGCCACACCAGCAGGTTGGGGTTGCGGGCGGTGCGGTCGGGGTTGGTGGCCAGGGCGTCCAGCCACACCACGCGCGCCGCCGTCGCCGCGTCCACCAGGTCGCCCGCCGCCGACGCGTCGAAGTTGAAGGCGCCGTCCAGGTAGCGCAGCCCCACGTTGGGGCCCTCGCTCCGCTCCAGCAGCTCGCGGATCTCCGGGTCGGGCTCGGTGCGCCCGAAGCCGGGGAGCAGTTCCACCACCGCGAGCTCCGGCATGGGGAGGCCGGCCTCGCGGGCCAGCAGCCCCACCACCAGCTCGGCCACCAGCGCCTTGGCCCCCTGGCCCGCGCCGCGGAACTTGGCGACGAACAGCCCGCCGCCGTCGGTGTCCACCACGGCCGGGAGCGTGCCGCCCTCGCGCAGCGGCTGCACGTAGCGCGTGGCCACCAGGCAGGGGAGGCCGGCGTCGCCGGGGGGAGGTGCGGGATGGAGGTCGGGTCGCATCGTCGGGTCGCGGGCGGGGGCGGCCGGGCGCCCGCGCC
>JBFMFL010000168.1:0-15023 GCA_040752145.1 Gemmatimonadota bacterium | reverse complement strand
TCAGGAACTCGAATGAGCTGTCTTCCATGCGGTGTGGATCGGGTCTCGGGATCCCGGGGCGGGCCGGCCTGCGGGGGCTAGTGCGCCCCCGCGCCGTCCCCGGGAGGTCCGGAGGCGCCCGGCGCCGGGGCGGCGCGCCGGGCGACCTCCGGGGTGTAGGCGTGGTACAGGTGCTTCACCAGCACTTCCGCGGCGTAGACCTCGGGCGGAAGCTCCTCCAGCGCCGCCAGGGCGCGCAGCGCCTCCGCCTGGCGCGGGGTGAGGGACAGCGTGAACCGCTCGTTCGCCATGGCTACAGGGCTCCTTCCTCGCGCAGGGCGGCGGGGACGCCCTCCCGGACGGAGGGGTAGCGGGGGACCACCCCCAGCTCGTCGCGCATCCGCCGGTTGGAGCAGCGCCGCGAGCCCACGCGGCGCTCGAACGCGCTCCCGGACAGCTCCTCGCGGATGTCGGCGCGCGACACGGCGGGGGGGAGCGGGAGCGAGAGCAGCTCCGCGGTGAGCTCGGCGTACTCGGCGCCGGTGACCGGCTCGTCGTCGCACAGCAGGTAGGTCTCGCCCGGGAGCCCGCGCTCCCAGGCGGCGACCAGGCCGGCCACCAGGTCGTCCACGTGGATGCGCGACACCCAGTGCTCCTCGTCGTCCAGGCGCCGGTAGGCGCCGCGCTCCAGCCGCTCGCGAAGCGTCCGCCCGGGGCCGTAGATCCCGGGGACGCGGCAGATCCTCACCGGCAGCCCGTGCTCGTGCCAGGCGGCCAGGTACACGCGCTCGGCCTCCACGCGCGCCCCGCCCACGGACGAGGACGGGTTCACGGGGGTGTCCTCGTCGGTCCACTCCCCCTCGCGCCGGCCGTACACCGAGGTGCTGCTCACGTACACCAGCGCACCGGGCGGGGCCTCCGAGAAGGCCCGGGCCACGTTGCGGGTCCCTTCGATGCCGTACTCGTCCTCGCCCACGGGCTGCGGACGCACCAGGTCGAACACCACCGCGGGCCGCCACTCCACCAGGGGGGCCAGGGTCTCCGGGCGGGTGACGTCGGCCAGGACCGGGCGGGCCCCGGCGGCGGCGATCTCGGCGGCGCGGGCGGGGCTGCGGGTGGTGCCCACCACGTCCATGCCGCGGGCCGCGAGCGCGCGGGCCAGCCGCCGCCCCGTGTACCCGCACCCCAGCACCAGGGCGCGCGGGCCGCTCACGCGGCGCCCTCCGGCTCCACCGCGGAGAGCGCCAGGGCGAGGAAGTCGTCCAGGATGCGGTGCGTCATCCCCCAGATCACGTAGCCGCGCGTCCCGATGGCGGGGAAGCGGCGCGGGTCGCCGCCGGTCACCGTTTCCAGCAGGAACTCGGTGGCGGCGTCCGGGTGCGCGAGCTCGCGCAGCGGGATCCAGATGGCGGCATCGACTTCGTGGTTCGGGGTGGCGACGGTCCCCGCGGGGGCGCCGAAGACGAAGGGCGCCACCACGATGCGCGGCGCGCCGCTGCGGGGGACCAGGTCGTCCAGCGACCCCAGGGCGACGCCCTCCGCGGCCAGGTCGATCCCCACCTCCTCCAGCGTCTCCCGCACGGCCGTCGCCTCCGCGCCGGCGTCGCCCGGGTCGCTGCGCCCCCCGGGGAGGGCCATGTGCCCGGACCACGGATCGCCCGCCCGCTCGGCCCGCTTGATGAGGAGCAGCTCAAGGTCCGCGGAGGCCGGCCGCAACACGAGTGCCACGGAGGCGCGCGGCGTGCCCGGTGCGGCCTCGGCGCGCCGTCCGGGGCGGCGGCCGAGCGCGTTGCCGATGAGCTGCAGCCGGGGGTCGTGCACTCGGGCCGTGGCGGTCTGGGAACGGAGCGGCCCGGACGGGCCGGTCTCTTGCCCCCCGGGAGACGGGAGGTTATCACATTCGGCTCACGACGGCAATCCACCGCGGGACGTTTCTGCTGCAGACCATGCTCACACTCCAGGACATCCGCGACGCCCGCGAGCGCGTCGCGGGCCACGTCGTCCACACCCCCTGCACCCCGTCGGAGGCGTTCGGGGAGATGTTCGGCGGCAGCGCCTGGTTCAAGTTCGAGAACCTGCAGCGCACCGGCTCGTTCAAGGAGCGCGGCGCGCTGAACCGCATGCTCGCCATCCCCGCGGAGGAGCGCGCCCGCGGGGTGATCGCCGCCAGCGCCGGCAACCACGCGCAGGGGGTGGCCTTCCACGCCCGCCAGCTGGGGATCCCGGCGACCATCGTGATGCCGGAGCGGACGCCGCTGGTCAAGGTGGCGAACACGGAGCGCTACGGCGCCCGGGTGGTGCTGCACGGCACGGTGTACGACGAGGCGATGCGCGAGGCGGAGCGGATCATGGCGGAGGAGGGGCAGACGCTGATCCACCCCTTCGACGACCCGCTGGTGATCGCGGGGCAGGGGAGCATCGGGCTGGAGCTGCTGGAGCAGGTCCCCGACCTGGACGTGGTGGTGGTGCCGCTGGGCGGCGGCGGGCTGATCTCCGGGATCGCCATGGCGGTCAAGGAGCTGCGGCCGGAGGTGCGGGTGGTGGGGGTGGAGGCGGCGGTGCTCCCCGCGGCGCTGCGGGCGCGCGAGGCGGGGGAGCCGGTGACCATCCCCCCGGCGCAGACCATCGCGGAGGGGATCGCGGTGCGCCGCATCGGCGACTACACCTTCGGGCTGATCGAGCGCTACGTGGACGAGCTGGTGACGGTGGACGAGGAGGAGATCGCCAGCGCGGTGCTCCTGCTGCTGGAGCGGGAAAAGACGGTGGCGGAGGCGGCCTGCGCCAGCGCGGTGGCCGCGGCGGTGGGCGGGCACGTGGCCGGGCTGGAGGGCCGCAACGTGGTGATGGTGATCAGCGGCGGCAACATCGACGTCAACCTGCTCTCCCGCATCATCGAGCGCGGGCTGATCCGCGACGGCCGCCTGGCCCACCTGCGGGTGCGGGTGGACGACCGCCCCGGCGCCCTGGCGACGCTCACCGCCCTGCTCGCCGCCCAGGGCGCCAACGTGCTCACGCTGGAGCACCGCCGCGGGGTCAAGGGGCTGTGGCTCACGGAGGCGGAGATCGACCTGGCGCTGGAGACGCGCGGCCGCGAGCACGTGACGGAGCTGGTGCGGGTGCTGGGGCGCGAGGGCTACGCGGTGGGGCGCGAGTGAGATGAGCGGCGACCGGGAGCGCACGCTCCGCGAGCAGGTGTTCGCGCGCGACGGCTTCCGCTGCGTCTACTGCGCCCGGGTGCTCCCCGCGGAGCAGCTCACCCTGGACCATGTGCAGCCCCGCATGCGTGGCGGCGACAACACCCCGGGCAACCTGGTGACCGCCTGCGCCGCCTGCAACACGCGCAAGGGCTCCCGGCCCGCCTGGTCGTTCCTCGCCGACCTCCCCGACGAGCGGGCCAACTTCCTGCGCTACGCGACCGCGGTGTGGCCGCGGCACCGGCGGGCGGTGGTGGAGGCGGCGGAAAAGGCAGGGAACAGGGAATAGGGTTCATCGGTTCACGCGCAGCGTGAAGCGCCACAGGGAACAGCCTGCAACGGCAAAGCGCCCCCGCCTCGGCATCGAGGCGGGGGCGCTTTTCACGTACTGCGCGAACCGGATGACACTCTCGCACTTCCGCACTCACGCACTTTCGCACTTCGGTTACTCGTGCGAGCAGCCGCACCCGCCGGCGCACCCGCCGGCCTTGCCGTTCCTCCGCATCGCGCCCACGGTCGCCAGGGCGCGGCGGCCCAGGTACAGGGCGGCGCCGGCGAAGAGGCCGGCCACGGCGAGGGTCTGCACGATCTGTGGATCCATGGGGTCCTCCTCTCTCAGACGCCCCAGCCGAAGGCCAGGCCCACCCGGTACACCAGGAAGGCGGCGCCGTAGGCCAGGGCGAGCATGTAGCCGAACTGGAAGGCGGCCCACTGCAGGCCCGTGCGGCCGCCGCCGGTCTCGCGGTGAACCACCGCCACCGTGCTCGCGCACATCAGCGCGTACACGTAGAACACCATCAGCCCCACCGCCACCAGCGGCGAGTACACCAGCATCCCCGTGTCGGCGTTCCTCTCCGCCAGCAGCCGGTCGCGCAGCGCCACCGAGGACTCGTCGGCGCCGCTCCCCACGCCGTAGATGGTGCCCATGGTGGAGACGAACACCTCGCGCGCCGCGAAGGAGGCGACGATGGACACGCCGATCTTCCAGTCGTAGCCCAGCGGGCGCACGGCGGGCTCGATCGCGTGCCCGATGCGGCCCAGGAACGAGCTCTCCAGCTGCTGCTCCTGCGCCGCCTCCTCCGACAGGCCGGCGGAGGGCTGCGTCTTGGGGTACGTCGCCAGCCCCCACAGCACGATGGAGATCGCCAGGATCACCGTGCCGGCGCGCCGCAGGAACATGCTGGCCCGGTGCCACACCGTGGTGAGCAGCACCCGCACGCGGGGGAGGCGGTAGGGCGGCAGCTCCATGATCAGGGGGCGCACCTGGCCGCGCAGCAGCGAGCGCTTGAACAGGGCGGCCACCGCCAGCGCGCTCACCGTCCCCAGCAGGTACATGGCCAGCAGGGTGACGCCCTGGAGGTTGAAGATCCCCGCCACCGCCACCGAGGGGATGAAGGAGCCGATGAGCAGCGTGTACACGGGGATGCGCGCCGAGCAGCTCATCAGCGGCAGCACCATGATGGTGGCCAGCCGGTCCTCGCGGTTCTCGATGGTGCGGGTGGACATCACCCCCGGCACCGCGCAGGCGTAGCCGGAAAGGAGGGGGATGAAGCTGCGGCCGTGCAGCCCCACGCCGCGCATGAAGCGGTCCATGATGAAGGCCGCCCGCGCCATGTACCCCGTGTCCTCCAGGAAGCCCAGGAACAGGAAGAGGATGACGATCTGCGGGAGGAACACCAGCACCGATCCCACCCCCGCGATCACCCCGTCCACCACCAGGCTGCGCAGGTCGCCCTCCGGGAGGAGCGCCCCCACCGCCGCGCCGAGCGAGGCGAAGCCCCCCTCGATCACCCCCATGACCGGCTCCGCCCAGGCGAAGATGGACTGGAACACCAGCGCCATCAGCGCCAAAAAGAGCACCGGCCCCCAGAAGCGGTGCAGCGCCACGGCGTCGATGCGGTCCGTGACCGTCTTCCCCCGCTCGCCCTCGCGGCGCACGGCCTGGTCCACCACCTCCGCGATCCAGCCGTAGCGCGCCTCGGCCTCCAGGCTGCGCGCGTGAACCCCGGCGGCCTCCAGCCGGGCCTCTGCCTTCGCCACGGCCTCGCGCAGCCCCGGCACGTCGGCCAGGTGCTCCTCGGCGCGCGGGACGGCCATCAGCCGCAGCGCCTCCATCCCCGCCGCGCCCGGCGAGAACCCCGCCGCCGTCATGCACGCCTCCACCGGGGCGAGCGCCTCGCGCACCTCGGCCGACAGCGCGAACTGGCGGGCGGGGCGGGGGAGTTCCCGCGCGCCGCGCACGGCGCGCTTGAGCACGTCCAGCCCCTCGCCTCGCGTCGCCACGGTGGCCACCACCGGCGCGCCCAGCAGGAGCGTCAACTCCACCGCGTCGATGCAGATGCCGGCGGCCTCGGCGGCGTCCACCTGGTTGAGCGCCACCACGGTGGGGAGCCCCAGCTCCAGCACCTGGCTGGCCAGGAACAGGTTGCGCTCCAGGTTCTGCGCGTCCAGCACCACCACCACCGCGTCGGGCGCGGGGACGCCCTCCACCCGGCCCAGGAGCACGCCCAGCGCGATCTCCTCGTCCGGCGAGCTGGCCGAGAGCGAGTACGTCCCCGGCAGGTCGATGACGGTGACGGTGCGGTCCGGCCCGTCGGCGTAGCGGCCCTCGACGCGCTCCACCGTCACGCCCGAGTAGTTCCCCACGCGCTGCCGCATCCCGGTCAGCGCGTTGAACAGGGTGCTCTTGCCGGTGTTGGGGTTGCCGATCAGGGCCACACGCGACACACCCTCGCCGCGCGCTGCGGGCGAGGGTGCGGGGGGGGCCGGGATCTTTCCGGCGTCCAGTACTTCCATCTATTCCACCGTGATGTGCTCTGCCTCGGAGCGCCGCAGGGTGAGCATGTACCCCCGGAGCTTCACCTCCATGGGGTCGCCCAGCGGCGCGGTGCGGATCACCTCCAGGGTGGTGCCGCGGATCAGCCCCAGGTCCATCAGCCGCCGGACCGCGTCCGCGTCGCCCGCCACCCCCACCACCCGTCCCCGGTCCCCCGGTCCCAGCTCCGCCAGCTTCCGCAACTCAGGCCCCCAGCGGCAGCACCCGGATGGCGGAGGCCAGCCCCTCGCCCAGCGCCAGCCGCGAGCCGCGCACGTCCAGCAGCATCCCGTTGCGCGAGTCCACCACCGTCACGCACGCGCCCTCGAAGAGCCCCAGGCTGCGCAGCCTGCTCGCCTCCGCGCTCTCGCACTCCACCCCCAGCACCGCGGCGCGGCAGCCGGCCGCGCAGGCGCCCAGCGGGCACTCGCGCGAGGGAGTCTTCTCTTCCTTGCGCCCCATGAGGACGCGGAGCTGCTTCAGCATCGAGCGGACGGCGATTTCTGGACGAAGCTGAGAATGAGTTTCAACCGGACCCAAGTATAGGCCGTGACCCGTGGCCGCGCAAGGCGCGCGGGCGCGGGGTTGCCCCTGGACGCGAGGAGCGGATACGATTGGGCTCGCCCGCGCCCCGCGTCCATTTTTCCCGGCCGTCGCCCTCCATGCAGCACCCCCGCCCGCCCATGCGGCTGACCGGCTCGCTGGTCGCCCAGTTCTTCCGCTTCCGCTGCGAGCGCCAGCTCCGCTACGACCTAGTCCCGGAGGGGGAGCGGGACGGCGTGGAGATCCCGCGCGCCAACGCGGACCCGGCGGCGGGCCCGCTGGTGGGGATCCGCCCCGGCTCGGAGGTGATGCTGCGCGCCGGGCGCCGCTGGGAGCGCCGCAAGTTGGAGGAATTGCTGCGCCGCTCCGGCGAAGAGCGGGTGCGGCTGCGCGGCTGGACCACGGCCGGCGACCCGCTGCGCCTGCCGTACCCGGAAGTGGTCGCCGCGCTGCGGGATCCGGGGCGCACCGAGTGGCTGGTGCAGCCCGAGCTGCGCCTCCCCGACCCGGAGGCGTTCGCGCGCCGCTGGGGGATCGACCCCGCCCTGGTCCGCATCGCCCCCGCGCAGCCCGACCTGGTCCGCATCCGCCGCGGGCCGGGCGGGCGGCTCCGCTTCCACGTGGTGGACATCAAGGCGAGCCGCGAGGCCGCCGTGTCGCACTTCGCGCAGGTGGCCTACTACGTCCTGCTGCTGGAGGAGGTGTGCCGCGCGGAGGGGATCGCCGGCGCGCCGGACCGCCGCCGCGGCTCCATCTGGTCGCGGGGGACGCGGGGCCCGCGCAGCTTTCCGCTGGGCGCGTACCTGTACCACGTCGAGGAGTTCCTGCGCTCCGACCTCCCCCGCGTGGCCTCGCGACCTCCCGCGGAGGCGGCCTGGCACGTCAGCCCCGCCTCCGCGGGGTGCGCGTACTTCGCCCACTGCCGCGCCGAGGCCGACCGCGCGGACGACCTGGCGCGCATCCCCGGGATCACCCCGCTCGCCCGGCTGACGCTGCGGGACAAGGGGATCCGCACCGTGCGCGAGCTGGCGAAGAGCTTCCGGCGCGACACCTACACCGGGTGCCACGCGCTGGAGTCGGACGCCGCGCGGCTCAAGCAGCGGGCGCAGGCGCTCCAGTTCGGCAAGACGTTCGACGTGGAGAAGGAGACGCACCTGATGGGCGCCGCGGAGGGGACCCGCCTGGTGCTCGCGGCGGACGAGGACCCGGTGACGGGGACCTGCTTCGCGCTGGGAGTCCGCGCCGTGGAGGGAGGACGCGCCGCGTCGCGCGTCTTCATTTCCGACGCGGGCACGCGCGCGGGCGAGCGGGCCCTGCTGCTGGAGTTCCTGGCGCACCTGGACGCGACGGTCGCCGCCGTCGCGCCGGCGGAGCCGCGCGGCGCCGGCCGGGGCCGCGCGTCGGCCGAGGGGACGCTCCACTTCTTCGTTTACGACCGCGAGGAGCTGGCGACGCTCCGCGGCGTGCTGGAGCGCCACCTGGGCGACCCGGAGGCGCAGCCCGCCATCGCCCGCGCCCTGGCCGTCCTCTTCCCCATGGACGAGGCCTCCGGCTCGCGCCCCCTGCGCGGCTCCCCGGGCACCGTGCTGTGCGACGCGGTCTCCGCGCTCTTCGCGCTCCCCGTCCCCTACACCTACGACCTGGGCCCCGTCTCCGCGGCGCTCCTCCCCGCGGACGGCGGGCATGCGTACGCGCCGCCGCCGGGCTTCGCCCGGCCCTACTCCGGGCAGGTGGCGTTCGAGCGCGCGCACGAGGCGTGGCGCAAGGGCCCGCCGCGCCCCGGCCGCCCCTCCGCGGAGGAGGCGCGCGCCGGGATCCGCGCCGCCGTGGAGTCGCGGCTCGCCGCGGTGGACTCGGTCGTCCGGGCGGTGCGGGAGCGCGCCGTGAAGCGCGGCGAGAGCCGGCTGCGGCTGGAGTCCGAGCCCTGGGCGGGAGCGGAGGGGACGCAGCCCATCGCCCACCCGCTGCTGGAGGCGCTGCGCACCTTCACCCGCGCCGAGGCCGCCGCCGAGGCGATGCAGGTCCGCGCGCTTCACGCCCAGCCCGCCGCGGACCGCGCCCGCCGCTTCGAGTGCATCCGCGGGATGGAGCTGGTGGGCCGCGACGCCGACGGGCACCTGGTGTTCGAGTTCGACCCGGAGTGCCGCGACGCCAAGTTCAAGCCGGGCGACTTCACCCTGGTCCTCACCAACGAGGACACGGACACGCTGCTGGAGTCCGACCGAAAGCCCTGGCTGCGGCGCCAGCTCTCCATGGAGCTGGTGGAGTACCAGCTGTCCGTCTCGCCGCCGCGCGTGGTCCTCGCCCCCGGCGACCCCCGCGGCTTCGAGAAAGCCGACGCAGCCGGACAGATCCACCTGGACCGCCGCTGCGTGCTGGACCGCGCCCCCAGCGACTTCAACACCCGCCGCATCCTCGCCACCCTGCGCGCCCTGGCCGCGGGCGAAGGAGAGGCCGCGACCGTGCTGGGCCTGCTGGAGGGCCGCGCCCCCGCCGGCTGGTCGCCGCCCCCGGCGGACGTGGAGGCGGTGCGCCGCGAGGTGCTGGAGCCCGCGGCGGCCGCGTACGGGCGCCCGGTGCTCAACCCGGACCAGGACCACGCCTGGGCGGCGGCGTTCGAGCGGCCGGTCTCGCTGGTCTGGGGCCCGCCGGGCACGGGGAAGACCTACCTGCTCGCCTGGATGCTCGTCGGGCTGGCGGCGGCGGCGGCGGCGCGGCGGGCCGGGCGCCCCTGCCGCATCCTGGTCAGCTCGGCGACGCACCGGGCCATCGTCAACGTGCTGGTGCGGGTGGCGCGGGAGCTGGCAGCGACGGGGATCCCGAGCCCCCTGCGCGTGGTGAAGCTCCGGGGGAGCGGGAGCGAGGCCGACGCGGAGCTGGAGGGATCCGCGGTGGAGCTGGTGGAGGACGCGAAGCTCCCCGGGCTGCTGGCGGAGGCGGAGCAGGGCGGCGCGCCGCTGGTGGTGGGCTCCACCGTCTGGTCGCTGTGGAAGCAGATGCGCGAGGCGCGCTCGGCGGAGGCGCCCGTAGAGCCGTGGTTCGACGTGGTGGTGATCGACGAGGCGTCGCAGATGAAGGTGTCCGAGGCGCTGATCGCCCTCTCCTCCCTCCGCGCCGGGGGGCAGGTGGTCCTCTGCGGCGACGACAAGCAGCTCGCCCCGGTGATCCGCGGCCGCTACGGGGCGCGCGACGACACCCTGTTCGGCTCGGTGTTCTCCCGGTTCGCGGAGTCGTTCCCCAAGCTGGCGCTGCGCGAGAGCCGGCGGATGAACCGGGCGCTGGTGGAGTACCCGCGGGAATTGTTCTATCCCGGCCTGGTGTCCATGTGCCCGGAGGAGCGCGTGCGCCTCACGGCCGACACGGCGCACCTGCTGGACGAGCTGGACGCGCTGCTCTGGGAGGTGTTCTTCCGACCCGAGGACGCGGTGGTGTTCTGCACCTACTCCGGCTACCGGGCCGGGGCGCGCAACCCGTTCGAGGCGGCGCTCGCCGCGCGCCTCGCCCGCCTGGCGCGCGCCGGGCTGCTGGACCGGGACACGGGAGAGCGGTTCGCGCCCGGACGCTTCGTCTCGCACGCGCTGGCGGTGCTCTCCCCGCACCGCGCCCAGAACAGCGCCATCTACGGCGAGCTGCTGGCGGCCGGCATGGCGCGCGACGAGCTCCCCGTGGTGGACACGGTGGAGCGCATGCAGGGGAACGAGCGGGAGATGGTGGTCGTCTCGTACGCCGTGGCCGACGGCGAGTACGCGGAGCGCGAGGCCGAGTTCCTGCTCAACCCCAACCGCTTCAACGTTTCCATCACCCGCCCGCGCGGCAAGCTGGTGGTGCTGATGAGCGACGAGGTGCTGCGCGTGGTCCCCCGCGACGAGGAGGTGATGACCGGCTCCATGGCGATCAAGGGCTACGGCCGCCACTGCGCGGACGCCGTGCGCGACGTCGACCTCCCCGCGCCGGACGGGGGCCCCGTCCGCGTCCGCTGCCGCTACCGCCGCCTTCAGAACTGACCGCCCCCCTGCCGAAGCTCTACTCCGGAACGACCCCCTTGCATTCCTATACGGAAAACCGTATAATCCGGAGCTGAGCATGACGCCCAGGTACGTCCGTGAGATCGAGTTCTACTCGGACGCGCGCGGCAGGTCGGAGGTGAAGGAGGAGCTGGGGCGCATCACCCGGAGCGACATCCGCGCCATCCGG
The DNA here is from genome assembly GCA_040752145.1 of Gemmatimonadota bacterium. Taxonomy (GTDB): domain Bacteria; phylum Gemmatimonadota; class Gemmatimonadetes; order Longimicrobiales; family Longimicrobiaceae; genus JAFAYN01. The sequence continues at coordinate 4,298 of JBFMFL010000168.1, read as the reverse complement.
GCGATCAGGAGCAGGCTCGAGCTCCTGCGCCAGCAATCCTTCGAAGACGCGCTTCGGAGCCGGCTGATCAAGAAGCCCAGCCCCACGATCTACGTGCTGCGGGTTCAGGGCGGACCCGTCTCGTTCCGGCTGCCGTTCTTCGAGCCCTTGTGTCTCGGCCGGGCCGTATGTGTGCTCACCAGCTGCGCGCATCGACGCGACCTGCGCGGCAATGCGTACGAGTCGCTGATCGAGGAGGCCGACGCGCTCCGGCTCGACTGGATCGCGCGCCACTGCAAAAGGGGGATGACGATGCGTGCCGATGAATTCTTCCGACAGCTGGAAGAGGAGTTCCCCGAGATCGCGGGGATCGACCTTCCCTGCGTCCTTGCGAGCAACGTGTACCGGCTCCGCAAGGACCGCGGCCTCACCCAGGAGCAGCTCGCCGAGGCGGTGGGCGTCCGCCAGCCCCGCATCGCCGAGGTCGAGCGCGGCGACTCCAACCCCCGGCTCGACACCCTCGAAAAGCTCGCCGGTGCGCTTGGCGTCCCGGCGTTCGCGCTGCTGGACCCGGACTACCTCGACCGCCTGGAGGGATCGGCCCCGGCGGTCGAGTACCAGCGCGCGCCGGCGCCGGTCCGCAGGGTCGCCGAGGGGCGCCCGCGCGCCTCCGAGTAGCCTCTCCGACGCTTCCGCCCCCTCCTTTCCGACCATCCCTCCGCTCCGCCCTCCCGCTCTCGACACCGGCACCCCCGCGGGTTACAATCCTGGCCTTCCGACCCGCAACCGCAACGCTTTGCCGGATAGAGGCCAGCCCATGGACGCCCTGAGAGCCGCCGATCCCGACATCCACCGCCTGCTCGTCGCCGAGGCCGAGCGGCAGGAGCACCAGCTGGAGATGATCGCCTCCGAGAACTTCGTCTCGCGGGAGGTGCTCCAGGCCATGGGCTCGGTGCTCACCAACAAGTACGCCGAGGGGTACCCGGGCAAGCGCTACTACGGCGGCTGCGAGGTGGTGGACGACGTGGAGCGCCTGGCCCAGGAGCGGCTCCTCCAGCTCTTCGGCGCGGACCACGCCAACGTGCAGCCGCACTCCGGCGCGCAGGCCAACATGGCCGTGTACTTCGCGCTGCTGGAGCCGGGCGACACCCTGCTGGGGATGAACCTGTCCGAGGGCGGCCACCTCACCCACGGCTCGCCGGTCAACTTCAGCGGGCGGCTGTACAAGGTGGAGGCGTACGGCGTCCGCCCCGACGACCACCGCATCGACTACGACCAGCTCCGCTCCCAGGCGCTGCGCGTGCGCCCCAAGGTGATCGTCGCCGGGGCCAGCGCCTACCCGCGCACCATCGACTTCGAGGTGTTCGGGGAGATCGCCCGCGAGTCCGGGGCGCGGCTGGTGGTGGACATGGCCCACATCGCCGGGCTGGTGGCCACCGGGCACCACCCCAACCCGGTGCCGTACGCCGACGTGGTCACCTCCACCACGCACAAGACGCTGCGCGGCCCCCGCGGCGGGCTGATCCTGGCGCGCGAGGAGCACGCCAAGGCGGTGGACAAGCAGATTTTCCCCGGCATCCAGGGCGGCCCGCTGATGCACGTGATCGCCGCCAAGGCCGTGGCCTTCGGCGAGGCGCTGCGCCCGGACTTCAAGGACTACTCCGGCCGGGTGATCGAGAACGCGCGCGCCTTGGGCGAGGCGCTGGCCGAGCGCGGCTTCACCCTGGTCTCCGGCGGCACCGACAACCACCTCCTCCTGGTGGACCTGCGCAGCAAGGGGGTCACCGGCAAGGACGCCGAGAAGGCGCTGGACTACGCCGGCATCACGGTCAACAAGAACACCGTCCCCGGCGAGACCGCCTCGCCCTTCGTCACCTCCGGCATCCGCATCGGCACGCCGGCGCTCACCACCCGCGGCCTGGGCACCGCCGAGATGCGCGAGATCGCCGCGCTGATCGACGAGGCGCTCGCCGGCCGCGGCGACGAGGCCGTCGCGGACCGCGTGCGCGGCAAGGTGCGCGAGCTGTGCGGCAGGTTCCCGCTCTACGGGGAGTGGGCAAGGACGTAACGGAAGTGCGGGAGTGCGAAAGTGCGTGAGTGCGTAAGTGCGTAAGTGCGGGAGTGGTCCGGCGTCGGGCACCTCTCGCACTTTCGCACTCTCCGTCCCGGGATCCCGTCGCGGGGATCGGTGTAAGGAGCGGTCCCTGAAAGGACCCCACCCCGAGTAAAGCCATGCCGGAGCAGAAGAAGGCCTACATCGAGACGTACGGGTGCCAGATGAACATCAGCGACACCGAGCTGATGCACGGCATCCTCGCCGAGGGCGGCTACGCGTCCACGGACAACCCCGAGGACGCGGACGTCATCCTGGTGAACACCTGCGCCATCCGCGACCACGCGGAGCAGCGGGTGATCGGCCGGGTGGGCCAGCTCCAGCAGTTCCGCAGGCAGGGCGCCGTGATCGGCGTCACCGGGTGCATGGCGCAGCGCATGGGCGAGGACCTGCTGGGGCGCTCCGGCGGCGTGGACCTGGTGATGGGGCCCGACGCGTACCGCCAGCTCCCCGAGAAGCTGGCCGCGCTGCGCGGGCCGGCTCCGGCGCCGGCCCCGCGGTCGTTCGCGCTCCCGGTGATGGGCGGCGCCCCGGCCAGGGGGCTCACCGTGCTGGGCTTCGACCCGTTCGAGAACTACGAGGGCGTCACCGCACGCCGCACCTCCGCCATCTCGGCGTGGGTGCCCATCCAGCGCGGGTGCAACTACCGCTGCACCTACTGCATCGTCCCCTACGTCCGTGGCGACGAGAAGAACCGTGACCCCGAGCAGATCCTGGCCGAGGTCCGCGCCCTCGCCGCCGACGGCGTCCCCGAAGTCACCCTGCTGGGGCAGACGGTCAACTCGTACGAGCACGGCGGCTGGGACTTCCCCCGGCTGCTGCGCGAGGTCGCGCGGGTGGACGGCATCCGGCGCGTCCGCTTCACCTCGCCGCACCCCAACGACTTCACGCGCGAGCTGGTGCGGGTCATGGCGGAGGAGCCCGCCGTCTGCAAGCAGCTGCACCTCCCCGCGCAGTCCGGCCACGACCGGACGCTGAAGCGCATGCTGCGCCGCTACACCGTGGAGGCGTACCTGGAGAAGATCGCCTGGGTGCGCGAAGCGATCCCGCACGTGGCGCTCTCCACCGACATCATCGTCGCCTTCCCCGGCGAGACCGACGAGGAGTACGAGGCCACGCTCGACCTGATGCGCACGGTGCGCTTCGACGACGCGTACCTGTACAGGTACTCGCTGCGCGACGGCACCCCGGCCACCCGCCTCCCGGCCGAGCAGTTCGTGCCCGACGAGGTGGGGCAGGCGCGGCTGAAGCGGCTGATCGAGCTGCACCGCGCCATCCAGGCGGAGATCAACCGCGCCGAGGTGGGCCGGGTGGAGGAGGTGCTGGTGGAGAAGGAGGGCCGCCGCGGCGGGCTCCAGGGGCGCACCGACTCCAACAAGGTGGTCACCTTCCACGGGCCCGGCTCGCTCATCGGCTCCTTCGCCGAGGTGCGGCTCACGTCCACCACGGGCGCCACCTTCGCGGGCGAGCTGGTGGAGGCCGCGGTCCCGGCGGGGACCGCGGCATGAGCCGGGGCGGCTGGCTCGGCGTCGCCGCCCTCGCGCTCCTGGCCGCCGCCTTCGCCTTCGCCAACCGGGGCGAGACGGCGGCCGTCCACCTGGGCATCGCCACGTTCTACCGGGCGCCGGTGGCCCTGCTGGTGCTCGGGTCGTTCCTGCTGGGGATGGTCGCCATGCTCCTGCTGGGGCTGCGGCAGGACCTGCGCGTGCGGCGCATGCTCCAGGAAGTGCAGGAGCGGCAGGTGTTCCGGTCCTCCCACGACGACGCGACCGAGCTGTTCCCGCAGCGGTATTCTCCTCCCGATCTTTCGTAGCTCTCTCCTCCTACGGCTGATTCGCGGCTCGTCGTCCGGGTCTGGAGCTTGGGTCCGCTCCGGAGCCGGACGATACTACTGTCCGTCTCCTGCGCGGGTCGCGGAGCCACCGGAAACCGCCCCGGTGTCTCCGCTCCAGCTCCGTGAGCCTCGCGCAAACCGCCGCGCGAGTCTCCCTCCGCAAATGATTTGAGGGGTACTGCGGGAACGGCGAACGGCACCGGCCTCGGCATCGCCGCGCCCCCGCGCCCGGGAGACAATCCCTGAGTTTGCTCCCACCCGCATCGTCCGCCCGGGATGCCCTACCTCACGCTCCCGCTGGTCCTCGCCTTCCTGTCGCTCCTCGCCGGGCTCCTCCCCGGCCTCCGCTTCGGCGGGCCGCCGCTGGTCCCC
>JBFMFL010000167.1:0-15101 GCA_040752145.1 Gemmatimonadota bacterium | reverse complement strand
GTCAGCACCTCGCCGCCGCAGGAGAGCGCCGGGGCGTCCGGCGCGCTGGCGGCCCGGGCCGCCAGCAGCTCGTGAACGCACGCGGGGGCGTGCCCCAGGGGCTCCGCGCTGGAGTCGGCCAGCAGCTGCGCCCGCTCGCTGCCGCGCAGCAGCGACAGCTCCGAGAGGCGCCGCCGCGGGTCGGCGGCCATGGCCTCCAGCACCGCCTCCAGGTGCCCCGCCATGCGCGCGATCGTCTCCGGCTGGAAGAGCGCCCGCTTGTAGACGAGCGTGCCGCCCAGCCCCTCCCCGGTGTCGCCGAAGACCAGGTCCAGGTCGAACTTGGCGGCGCGCTCGCCCCCGCCGAACGGCTCCAGCCCGAGCTCTCCCAGCTCCAGCCGCCCGCCGCTGCCGCCGAACAGGTTCAGCGTGAAGACCGCCTGGAAGACGGGCGTGTGCGTGAGGCTGCGCTCCACGCCCAGCTCCTCGATCAGCCGCTCGAAAGGCAGCTCCTGGTGCTCGTACGCGCCCAGCGTCTCCCCCCTCACCCGCCCCAGCAGCTCGGCCCAGTCGGGATCTCCCGACAGCCGGGTGCGCAGCGCCAGCATGTTGACGAAGAAGCCGATCAGCCCCTCCGTCTCGCGCCGGGTGCGCCCCGCGATGGGCGTGCCCACCACCACGTCGTCCTGCCCGGAGTACTTCGAGAGCAGCGCCTGCCAGCCGGCCAGCAGCGTCATGAACAGCGTCGCCCCCTGGCGGCGCGAGAGCGCCCGCAGCTCCGCCGACAGCTCCGGGGAGAGGTGGAAGCGATGGCCGCCCGCGAGCGGGCTCTGCCCGGCGGCGCGCAGGTGGTCGACGGGGATCTCCAGCAGCGGCGGAGCGCCGGCGAGCCTTTCCCTCCACCAGCCGACCTGCGCCTCCAACACGTCTCCGCGCAGCCGGTCGCGCTGCCAGACCGCGAAGTCGGCGTACTGCACCGGCAGCTCCGGCAGCGGCGACGGCTCTCCACGGCTGAAGGCGGCGTAGAGGGCGGAGACCTCGCGGGTCAGCACCTGCATGCTCCAGCCGTCGCTGACCACGTGGTGAAGCGTGAAGCAGAGCACGTGGTCGGCCTCCCCCAGCCGCAGCAGGGTGCTCCGCAGCAGCGGCCCCCGCGCCAGGTCGAAGGGGCGCAGCGCCTCCTCCCCCACGAGCCTCCGCGCGGCCGGCTCCCGCGCGGCCTCCGGCAGCCCCCGCAGGTCGAGCACGGGCAGCGGCACCGGGGCCGCCGGGTGGATGACCTGCACGGGCCCGCCGCCCCGCTCCGCGAGGGTGGTGCGCAGCGCCTCGTGGCGCCGCACCAGCGCGTCCAGGCTCGCCCGCAGCACGGGCAGCTCCAGCGCGCCCCGCAGGCGCAGCGGGAACGGCATGTTGTAGGCGGGGCTCCCCGGATCCAGGCGGTCCACCACCCACAGCCGCTGCTGCGCGAAGGACACCGGCAGCGGCCCCTCCCGCGGCACCCGCTCCACCGGCGGCGCCACCGGCCCGGAGCCCTCGCCGCGCAGCGCCTCGATGCGCCCGGCCAGCCCCGCCACGGTGGGCGCCTCGAACAGCGCCCGCAGCGGCACCTCCACCTCGAACGCATGCCGCGCGCGGGAGACCACCTGCGTCGCCAGCAGCGAGTGGCCGCCCAGCTCGAAGAAGCCCTCCTCCACGCCCACCCGCTCCACGCCCAGCACCTCCGCCCAGATCCCCGCCAGCACCTCCTCCGCCGGGGTCCGCGGCGCCACGTAGCGGTCCTCTCCCACCCCGTACTCCGGGGCCGGCAGCGCCTTGACGTCCAGCTTGCCGTTGGGGGTGAGCGGAAGGCTCTCCAGCGTGACGAACCCGCCCGGCACCATGTACTCCGGCAGGCTCCGGCGCAGGTGGTCCCGCAGCGCGTCCGCGTCCGCCCCGCCCACCACGTAGGCCACCAGGCGCTGCTCGCCCGGCGCGTCCTCGCGCACGATCACCCGCGCCTCGCGCACCTCCGCGTGCGCGCACAGCACCGCCTCGATCTCCCCCGGCTCGATGCGGAATCCGCGCACCTTGACCTGCTCGTCCACCCGCCCGATGAACTCCAGGCGCCCGTCCGCCTGCCAGCGCAGCCGGTCGCCGGTGCGGTACATCCGCGCGCCCGGCTCCGCGCCGAACGGGTCCGCCACGAAGCGCTCCGCCGTGAGCTCCGGACGGTCCAGGTAGCCGCGCACCACGCCGTCGCCGCCCACGTACGCCTCGCCCGGCACGCCTACCGGCACCGGCTCCAGCGCGGAGTCCAGCAGGTAGATGCGCTGGTTCCCCGTCGCGCGGCCCACCGACACCGTCAGCGCGTCCGCGGCCACCTGCTCCACCTGCTCGTACGAGCACCAGGCGGTGGTCTCCGTCGGCCCGTACATGTGCAGCAGCCGCTGCGGCCTGCCTGCCGCCAGCAGGCGCCGCACGCTGTCCGCGTCCGCCGCCTGGCCGCCGAAGAGCACCTCCCGCAGCGGGGCGAAGATGTCCGGCTGCTCGCGCGAGAGCTGGTTCAGCAGCGCCGTCGTCTGGTACAGCGTGGTGATGCGCTCCGCGCGCAGCGTCTCGCGGAACGCGGCGGGGGAGAGGAGCACGTCGCGAGGAATGCCCACCAGGGTGGCGCCGTTCATGAGCGCGCCCCACGCCTCGAAGGTCAGCGCGTCGAAGCTGGCGTTGGAAGCCTGCGCCACCCGGTCGCCCGGGCCGAACCCCACGTAGTCCGTCTCCACGGCGAGCTGCACGACGTGCCGGTGGGCCACCATGACGCCCTTGGGCCGCCCCGTGCTGCCGCTGGTGTAGACGATGTACGCCAGGTTCTCGGCAGTCGCGCCGCTGCGCGGCGCTTCCGCCGGCTGGCCGGCGAGCGTGTCCGCGGCCTCGTCGAGGAGGACGACCGGCACGCCGCCCGCCTCCGCGGCGAAGGCGACGTCGCCGCGGCTGAGGAGCACGCGCACGCCGCTGTCCTCCAGCATCATGCGCAGCCGCTCGGCCGGGTAGCCCGGGTCCAGCGGGACGTAGCAGCCGCCGGCCTTGAGCACGGCCAGGACGGCGACGACCAGCTCCGGGCCGCGCTCCAGCAGCACGCCCACGCGCGCCTCCGGGCCCACGCCCAGCCCGCGGAGGTGGTGCGCCAGCCGGTTCGCGCGCGCGTCCAGCCCGGCGTAGCTCAGCTCCAGGTCGCCCCAGACCAGCGCGGGGGCGTCGGGATGGGCGGCGGCCTGCGCCTCGAACAGCTCGTGGATGCAGACGCCGCGCGGGTAGGGCCGCTCCGTCCGGTTCCACTCCTCCACCACCTGCGCGCGCTCGGCTCCGCTCAGCAGCGACAGCTCCGACAGGCGCCGCTGCGGCGTGCGGACCAGCGTCTCCAGCACCGTCTCCAGGTGCCCCGCCATGCGCCCGACCGTCGCCGCCTCGAACAGCGCCGCGCGGTAGGACAGCCCCCCGCCCAGCGCGTCCCCGGCCTCCGCGAACTGCAGGTTCAGGTCGAACTTGGCCGCGCGCTCTCCTCCCCCGAACGGCTCCAGGCTGAGCTCCCCCAGCTCCAGGCGCTCGCCGTTCGCGTGGGACGGGCTCACGGAGAAAACGGCCTGGAACACCGGCGCGTGCGTGAGGCTGCGCTCCACGGACAGCTCCTCCACCAGCCGCTCGAACGGCAGCTCCTGGTGGTCGTAGGCTCCCAGCGTCGTCGTCCGCGTGATTCCCAGCAGCTCGGTCCAGGTGGGATCGGCGCGCAGGTCGGCGCGCAGCGCCAGCATGTTGACGAAGAAGCCGATCAGCCCCTCGGTCTCGCTCCGGTTCCGCCCCGCGATGGGAGTGCCCACCACCACGTCGTCCTGCCCGGAGTACTTCGAGAGCAGCGCCTGCCATGCGGCCAGCAGCGTCATGAACAGCGTCGTCCCCTCCCGGCGCGAGAGCTCGCGCAGCCCCTGCGCGAGAGCGGCGGGGAGCACGAAGGGGTGCTTCGCCAGCACCCGGCTCGGCCGGGCGGCGCGCGGGCGGTCGGTGGGAACCTCCAGCAGCGGCGGCGCCCCGGCGAGGCGCTCCTTCCACCAGCCGATGTGCTCCTGCAGGATCTTGCCGCTGAGCCAGGCGCGCTGCCACACCGCGTAGTCGGCGTACTGCACCTCCAGCTCCGGGAGGCGCGGCTCCTCCCCCCGGCTGAAGGCGCGGTAGAGGGCGGAGACCTCGCGCACCAGCACGCTCCGGCTCCAGGCGTCGCTGACGATGTGGTGCAGCGTGAAGAGCAGCACGTGGTCCTCGTCCCCCAGGCGCAGCAGCACGGTGCGCAGCAGGGGTCCGGCGCCCAGGTCGAACGGCCGCAGCGACTCCTCCTCCACCAGCCGCACCGCTTCCCGCTCCGCTTCCGCCAGGCCCCGCAGGTCCAGCTCCACGAGGGGTACGGGAGAGGGCGGGTGGACGACCTGCACGGGCCCGCCGTGGCGCTCGGCGAACGTGGTGCGCAGGATCTCGTGCCGCCGCGCCAGCGCGTCCAGGCAGGCCCTCAGCGCCGCGGTGTCCAGCACGCCCCGCAGGCGCATCGCGAACGGCACGTTGTACGCGGGGCTGCCCGGCTCCAGCCGGTCCACCAGCCACAGCCGCTGCTGCGCGAACGACAGGGGCGCGGGGCCGTCGGAGGTCCGGCGGGGAATCGCCTCCTGGACGGTCCTGCTCCTCTCCCGCAGGATCTTCTCCAGGAGCGCTTGTCTCTTCGCGGACGAAAGCTGCGCGGGCACTTCCGTGGCACCTGCGGTGGGCCGGTCGCTCATGTGCGGCAAATGCAATGTTGAAGGATCGCGGACTCTACCGCGCTGCAGGATCCGGGGCCGCCAGGGCGTCCGGGTCCTGCTCGGGGTCCAGCTCCAGGTGCTCCGCCATCCGGTCGGCGTCCAGGGTGCCGATCAGCCGGTCCTCCACGACCCTCGCCAGGGCTTCCACGGTGGGCTGCTCGAACAGGGCGCTCAGCGGCACCTCGATGCCCAGCGTCTTCCGCAGCCGCGAGACCACCTGCGTCGCCAGCAGCGAGTGTCCGCCCAGCTCGAAGAAGTTCTCCGTCACCCCAACCGTCTCGAGCCGCAGCAGCTCCGCCCAGATCTCCGCCACGAGCTCTTCCACCGCCGTGCGCGGCGCCACGTGTTCCTCTCCGGACGCGCGCTCCGGGGCCGGCAGCGCGCGCCGGTCGATCTTTCCGTTGCTCGTCACCGGCAGCTGCTCCAGCACCACGAACGCCCCGGGCACCATGTACTCCGGCAGCCGCTCCGCCAGGTGTGCCCGCAGCCCCGCCAGGTGCCCGCGCAGCTCCGCCGCGGTGAGCTCCGCCCCCGCCTCGCCCGCCACGTAGGCCACCAGCCGCGGCTGCCCCGGCACGTCCTCCCGCAGCAGCACCGCGGCCTCCCTCACCTGCCCGTGCCCCCGCAGCACGGCCTCGATCTCCCCCAGCTCCACCCGGTAGCCCCGCACCTTGACCTGGTGGTCCGTACGCCCCAGGAACTCCACCTCCCCGTCCGCCCGACGCCGCCCCACGTCCCCCGTCCGGTACAGCCGCGCCCCCGCCACCCCGCGGTGCGGGTCCGGGAGGAAGCGCTCCGCCGTCAGGTCGGGCCGCCCCAGGTAGCCGCGCGCCATCCCCACGCCCCCGATGTACAGCTCCCCCGCCACCCCCGGCGGTACCGGCTCCAGCTGCGCGTCCAGCACGTGCAGCTGCGTGTTCGCCACCGGGCGCCCGATCGGCGGGTCCCCCGCGTCGGCCGTGTAGGCGCTGGAGGTCATGCGGATCCCCGCCTCCGTCGCACCGTACCCGTTGAAGAACTTCCGCCCCGCCCCCCAGCGCCGCACCAGCTCGGCCGCCAGGGTCTCGCCCCCGGTGACGATGGCCTTCAGCTCCGGCAGCGGCTCCACCGGCGTGACCGCGAGCGCCGAGGGCATGATCTTGAGGTGCGTGATGCGCTCCTCGCGCAGCGTCCGCAGCAGGTCCTCGCCCGGCAGCATCGCCTCGCGCCGGGCCAGCACCAGCTCCGCCCCGCTGCAGAGGGCCGTGAAGAGGTCGGCCACCGAGGCGTCGAAGAACAGCGGCGCGTAGGCCAGGTTCCGCTCGCCGGCGCCCGCGCCGTAGACGCGGCCCAGCTCCAGAAAGGTGTTGCCCACGCCGCGGTGCTCCACCAGCACGCCCTTGGGACGGCCGGTCGAGCCCGAGGTGTAGATCACGTACGCCAGGTTGTCGGGCCCTACGCCGGTCTGCGGCGCCTCCGTACTCTCCCGCGCGATCGTCTCGGCCTCCGCGTCCACGGCCAGCAGCGGCACGCCCCACTCCCTCAGCCGCTCCGCGAGCGCGGCCTGCGTGAGCAGCAGGACCGGGGCGGCGTCGCCGAGCACGTAGGCGCGCCGCTCGGGCGGGAGCTCGGGGTCCAGCGGCAGGTAGGCGCCGCCGGCCAGGAGCACGCCCAGCACCGAGACGACCACCTCCGGAGCCGGCTCCATGCAGATGGCCACGCGGGTCTCGGGGCCGACGCCCTCCCGCCGCAGCCGGTTGGCCAGCTGAGCCGCGCGGGCGTACAGCTCCGCGTAGGTGAGGGAGCGCCCCTCGAAGCGCAGCGCCGGGGCGCCGGGCGTGCGCAGGAGCTGCGCGTGTACCAGCTCGTGGATGCACAGCTCGCCGGTGTAGCCGGTGTCGGGCCCGTTCCAGGCGTGCAGCAGCTGCTCGCGCTCGGCGCCGCGCAGCAGCGGCACCTCCGAGAGGCGGCGCCCGGGCGCGGAAGCCATGGCTTCCAGCAGCACCTCCAGGTGGGCGGCCATGCGCGCGGCCGTGGCCTCCTCGTACAGCCCCGCGCGGTAGGTGAGCGTGCCGCCGAGCTCCTCCTCCGCCTCCGTCATCGTCAGGGTGAGGTCGAACCGGGCGGTCTTCTCGCCCCGCCCGAACGGCTCCAGCTCCACCCCGCCGAGCGACAGCTCCTCGCGCATGCCGGAGCGGTCCAGCGCGAAGACCACCTGGAAGAGCGGCGAGTGCGTCGGGCTGCGCTCCGTGACCAGCTCGTCCACCAGGCGCTCGAAGGGCAGCTCCTGGTGGTCGAACGCCCCCAGCACCGCGTCCCGCACCTGCTCCAGCAGCTCCGTCCAGGTGGGGTCGGCGCCCAGGTCGGCCCGCAGGGCCAGCATGTTCACGAAGAAGCCGATCAGCCCTTCCAGCTCGGTCCGCGTGCGCCCGGCGATGGGGGTGCCGACGACCACGTCCTCCTGCCCCGCGTAGCGCCCCAGCAGGCTCTGCCAGGCGGCCAGCAGCGTCATGAACAGCGTCGTCCCCGCGCGCCGCGAGAGCGCCCGCAGCCCCCGCGACACCCCGGCGGCCACGCCGAAGCGGTGCGTCCCCGCGCGGGCGCTCCGCCCGGAGGAGCGCGGGCGGTCCGTGGGGAGGGTCAGCAGCGGCGGAGCGCCCCCCAGCCGGTCCCGCCAGAAGCCGAGCTGCTCCTCCAGCACGGCGCCGCTCAGCCAGGCGCGCTGCCACACGGCATAGTCGGCGTACTGCACCGGCAGCTCCGGCAGCCGGGGCTCCTCGCCGCGGCTGAAGGCGGCGTAGAGGGCCGTGACCTCGCGGGTCAGCACCTGCATGCTCCAGCCGTCGCTGACCACGTGGTGCATGGTGAAGCAGAGCACGTGCTCCGTGTCCCCCAGGCGCAGCAGCGTGGCGCGCAGCAGCGGCCCCCGCGCCAGGTCGAAGGGGCGCAGCGACTCCTCGCCGGCGAGCCCGCGCGCGGCCTGCTCCCGCTCGGCCTCCGGCAGCTCCCGCAGGTCGAGCACGGGGAGCGGCACCGGGGCGGCCGGGTGGATCACCTGCACGACCGCGCCGTCCTGCTCGGCGAACGTGGTGCGCAGCGTCTCGTGCCGCCGCACCAGCGCGTCCAGGCTCGCCCGCAGCGCGGCCGTGTCCAGCGCGCCGTGCAGCCGCAGCGCGGAGAACAGGTTGTAGGCGGGGCTCCGCGGGTCCAGCCGGTCCACCACCCAGAGCCGCTGCTGCGCGAAGGACACGGGGAGCGGCCCCCCGCGCGCGGCGCGCTCGATGGGCGGCCCGGCCGCCGCGCCGGTGCTCCGCAGCACCTCGATGCGCCCGGCCAGCCCCGCGACGGTGGGCGCCTCGAAGAGCGCGCGCAGCGGCACCTCCACCCCGAACGCCTGCCGGGCGCGCGAGACCACCCGCGTCGCGAGCAGCGAGTGCCCGCCCAGGTCGAAGAAGCTCTCCTCCACCCCCACCCGCCCGGTCCCCAGCAGCTCCGCCCAGATCCCCGCCAGCAGCTCCTCCGCCGGCGTGCGCGGCGCCACGTATTCGTCTTCGGCCGCGCGCTCCGGGGCCGGCAGCGCACGCCGGTCCACCTTGCCGTTGGGGGTGAGCGGAATGCTCTCCAGCACCACGAACGCGCCCGGCACCATGTGCTCCGGGAGGCGCTCCCGCAGCGCGGCGCGCAGCTCCGCCGCCGCCGGGGCTCCTTCCCCGGCCACCACGTAGGCCACCAGGCGCCGGTCGCCCTGCGGGCCCTCGCGCACCACGGCCACGGCCTCGCGCACCTGCGGCAGCGCACGCAGCGCCGCCTCGATCTCGCCCGGCTCGATGCGGAAGCCCCGCACCTTGACCTGCGTGTCCGTGCGCCCCAGGTACTCCAGCGCGCCGTCCGCGCGCCGGCGCACCCGGTCCCCCGTCCGGTACAGGCGCGCGCCGCCGCCCGGCCCGCGCGAGAAGGCGTCCGGGACGAACCTCTCCGCCGTCAGCTCCGGGCGCCCCAGGTAGCCCCGCGCCACCCCTTCGCCGCCGACGTACAGCTCGCCGGGCACGCCCGCCGGCACCGGCTCCAGGCCCCGGTCCAGCAGGTAGAGCCGGGTGTTGGCGACCGGCGCCCCGATGGATACCGCGCCCGCCCCGGGCTCCACGCGCTCCACGGTGGACCAGATGGTGGTCTCGGTGGGCCCGTACAGGTTCCACAGCTCGCCCACGGCGCCGAGCAGCCGGTCCGCCAGCTCCCGCGGCAGCGCCTCGCCCCCGCACAGCGCCTTCAGCCCCGGCGCCCCCTCCCACCCGGCGTCCAGCAGCATCCGCCAGCTCGCGGGCGTCGCCTGCATCACGGTCGCCCCGCTCGCCGCGACCGCGTCCCGCAGCCGGGCCCCGTCGGAAGCGGTCTCCCGGTCCGCGAGCACCACGCGCGCGCCCGTGGTCAGCGGGAGGAACAGCTCCAGGGCGGCGATGTCGAACGACAGCGTCGTGACCGCCAGCAGCGTGTCCCGCGCCGAGAGCCCCGGGCGCAGGCGCATGCTGTCCAGGAAGTTGACCACCGCGCGGTGCGGGACGACGACGCCCTTGGGGGTGCCGGTGGAGCCGGAGGTGTAGATCACGTACGCCGCGTTGCCCGGGGAGGCCGCACGCGCGGGAGCCGGCGTCGGCCCATCGCCGAAGGCCGTTTCTACCTCGTCGAGGCAGATGCGCGCCCCGGCAAAGTCGGGGAGCGCTGCAGCGAGGGCCGCCTGCGTGAGAAGCACGGAGGCGCCCGAGTCGCCCAGCATGTAGGCCAGCCGCTCCGCCGGGTAGGCGGGATCCAGCGGCACGTAGGCGCCGCCCGCCTTGAGCACCGCGAGCAGCCCCACCACCATCTCCGGGCCACGCTCCAGGCACAGCCCGACGCGCGCCTCCGGCCGCACGCCCAGGGCGGCCAGGCGGTGCGCCAGCCGGTCGGAGCGGCGCTCCAGCTCGGCGTAGGTCAGCGTGCCGCCCCCGGCGGCGACCGCCACCGCCTCCGGGGTGCGCGCCGCCTGTTCGGCGACCAGTTCGTGGATGCACCTGTCGCGGGGGAAGTCGGCGGCCGTGGCGTTCCACGCCTCCAGCACGTGCGCGCGCTCGGCCCCGCGCAGCAGCGAGGCCCCGGAGATCCTCCGCCCGGGAGCCTCCACCATGGCCTCCAGCAGCGCCTCCAGGTGCCCGGCCATGCGCGCGACCGTCCCCGCGTCGAAGAGCGCTTCGCGGTATTCGAGGGCCGCCCCGAGCGCTTCCGGCCGGTCCGACACCACCAGGCCCAGGTCGTACCTCGCCACTCCCCCCCGGGCCCCGAACGACGCCAGCTCCAGCTCTCCCAGCGACAGCCGCTCCCGCTCGTCCAGCCGGTTCAGCGCGAAGGTCGCCTGGAAGACGGGCGAGTGCGTCAGGCTGCGCTCGGTCGCCAGCTCCTCCACCAGCCGCTCGAAGGGCAGCTCCTGGTGCGCGTACGCCCCGAGCGCGCTCCCGCGCACCCGCCCCAGCAGCTCGCCCCAGGTGGGGTCGCCGGAGAGGTCACCGCGGAGCGCCAGCACGTTGACGAAGAAGCCGATCAGCCCCTCCGTCTCGTGCCGGCTCCGCCCCGCGATCGGGGTGCCCACCACCACGTCCTCCTGCCCGGCCCAGCGTCCCAGCAGCGCCTGCCAGGCGGCGAGGACGGTCATGAACAGCGTGGCCCCCTCGCGCCGCGAGAGCGCCCGCAGCCCGTCCGACACCCCGGCGGGGAGGAGGAAGGGAAGGCTCGCCTCGCGCGGGCTCAGCCCCACCCGGCGCGGGTGGTCCAGCGGGATCTCCAGCAGCGGCGGCGCATCCGCCAGCCTCTCCTTCCAGAAGCCGACCTGCGCCTCCAGCGTCTCGCCGCGGAGCCGCTCGCGCTGCCAGACGGCGTAGTCGGCGTACTGCACCGGCAGCTCCGGCAGCCGCGGCGTCTCGCCGCGGCTGAAGGCGGCGTACAGGGCCGTGACGTCGCGGGTGAGCACCTGCATGCTCCAGCCGTCGCTGACCACGTGGTGCAGCGTGAGGCAGAGCACGTGGTCGTCGTGGCCCAGCCGCAGCAGCGTGCAGCGCAGCAGCGGCCCGCGCGCCAGGTCGAAGGGCCGCAGCGCCTCCTCCGCCGCCAGGCGCTCGGCCTCGGCCTCCCGCCCCGGCGGCGGCAGCTCCCCCAGGTCCAGCTCCACCAGCGCCACCCCGGCGGGCGGATGGATCACCTGCACGGGCGCGCCGTCCTGCTCGGCGAACGTGGTGCGCAGCGTCTCGTGGCGCCGCACCAGCGCGTCCAGGCTCGCCCGCAGCGCGGCCACGTCCAGCGCGCCCCGCATCCGCAGCGCGAAGGGCATGTTGTAGGCGGCGCTCCCCGGCTCGATCCGGTCCACCAGCCACAGCCGCTGCTGCGCAAAGGACGGCGGCAGCGGCCCGTCCCGCGGCACCCGCGCGATCGGCGGCGCCGGCGGGGCGCCCGCGCTGCGCAGCGCGTCGATGCGGGCGGCCAGCCTCGCCACCGTGGACGCCTCGAAGAGCGCCCGCAGCGGCACCTCCACCCCGAACGCCTCGCGGAGGCGCGACACCAGCCGCATCGCCAGCAGCGAGTGCCCCCCGAGCGCGAAGAAGTCCTCCGTCACCCCCACGCGCTCCCGGCGCAGGGTCTCCGCCCACATCCCCGCCAGCACCTCCTCCGTCGCCGTCCGCGGCGCCTCGTGCTCCGCCGTCCCCGGCGACTCCGGCGCGGGCAGCGCCCGCCGGTCCACCTTGCCGTTGGGAGTGAGCGGAATGCTCTCCAGCACCACGATCGCGCCCGGCACCATGTGCTCCGGCAGGCGGGCCCGCGCGTGCTCGCGCAGCTCCGCCGCCGAGGGCCCCTCCTCCCCCGCGGCCACGTAGCCCACCAGGCGCGCCTCGCCCCCGGCCTCCTCCCGCAGCACCACCACCGCCTCGCGCACCCCGCGGTGCTCCCGCAGCGCCGCCTCCACCTCCCCCGGCTCGATGCGGAAGCCGCGCACCTTGACCTGCGCGTCCGCCCGCCCCAGGATCTGCACGGCGCCGTCGGGCCGGTACCGCCCCAGGTCCCCCGTGCGGTACATCCGGTCCTCCGGGTCCCCGCCGAACGGATTGCCCACGAAACGCTCGCGCGTGCCCGCCTCGTCGTGCAGGTAGCCGCGCGCCAGGTGCGGCGTGCGCACGCAGATCTCCCCCACCTCGCCCACGCCGGCGAGCCCGCCCCCCGGCCGCAGCACCAGCAGCTGCGCCGCCGCGATGCCGCGCCCCACGGGGAGCACCTCCGGACCGCGCCACTGGCGCGGCACCGGGAAGTACGACACGGCCTGCGGCGTCTCGGTGGCCCCGTAGAAGACCACGGATTCCGCCGCCGGCGCCCGCTCCCGCAGCGCGGCCACGTCGCCGGCGCGCACCTTGTCGCCGCCCCAGAAGACGTGGCGCAGCGCGGGGAGCCCGCCCCCGCCCCCCTCGCGCAGCAGCTGCCCCATGGCGGGCGTCAGGTGCACCGCGCCGACCGCCTCCTCCGCCAGCCAGCGGGCCAGGTACCCGGGCGTCCCCATCCGCCGCGGGTCGGGGATGCACAGCGTGGCCCCCAGCGACAGCGGCGTGAACACGTCGCGCAGCAGCGGGTCGTGCGCCAGCCCGGAGAGCAGCGCGAAGCGATCCTCCTCGCCCAGCCCGAAGGCCTCGCGCTGCCACGCGACGAAGTGCGAGAGCGGCCGGTGGGTGCCCACGATCCCCCTGGGCTCCCCCGTGGTCCCCGAGGTGAACGCCACGTACGCGACGTCCTCCGGCCCCACGTCCACCTCCGGCGCCGTGGACGGGTGCTCGCCCGGGAAGCCCGTCCGCCGCGCGTCCGGGAGCGCCGGAAGATCGAGGCGGGCCGCGCCCGCGCCGTCGAGCCACGCCTCCACCTCGGCCGGGAGAGCCCCGGCGGATTCCACCCGGAGCAGGACGCGCGGGCGCGCCGCGGCGAGCTGGCGCGCCAGGCGCGCGGGCGGGTAGGCGGGGTCGAGCACCACGAAGGCGCCGCCGGCCCCGAGCACGCCCAGCATCGCCCACACCAGCGCGGCGCTGCGCTCGGCGTAGACCGCCACCGTCTCCCCGCGCCCCAGCCCCCGCGCCAGCAGCCGGTGCGCCAGCTGGTTGGAGCGCGCCTCCAGCTCCCCGTACGTCCACGCCGCCCCCGCCTCGCGCAGCGCCGTCCGCTCCGGGGCGCGCCGCGCCTGCGCGGCGAAGAGCGCGTGTACGGGCCCGTGCCACGCCGCCGGCAGCGGGAGCGCGGGATCGGGCAGCACCGCCCGCGCGGCGGGCGTGCGCAGCGTGTACGACGCCAGCGCGCGGTCGGGGTCCCGCGCCGCCTGCGTCAGGAGCGCCCGGAGCTGCGCCAGCAGCTCGGCCATGCGCGCGCCCTCGAACAGGTCCGCGTCGTAGACCAGGTTCAGCCGGATCCCCCCTTCCCCCTCGCCCACGTACAGCGTCAGGTCGAACTTGGACATGGGCTCGTGCTCGCCGAAGCGCTCCACGGCGAGCCCGGGGAGCTCGGACCGGCCCTCCTCCTGGAGGTTCAGGACGTTGAGCATCACCTGGAAGAGCGGCGAATGGCTCAGGCTGCGCGCGGGCTGGAGCTCCTCCAGGATGCGCTCGAAGGGGAGGTCCTGGTGGGCGTAGGCGCCCAGCGTGGCCTCGCGCACCCGTCCCAGCAGCGCGCGGAAGGAGGGGTTGCCGGACAGGTCGGTCCGCAGCGCCAGCGTGTTGAGGAAGAAGCCGATCAGCCCCTCCGTCTCGCGGCGGGTGCGCCCGGCGATGGGCGTGCCGACGACCACGTCCTCCTGGCCGGCCCAGCGGCCCAGCACGACGGCGAAGCCGGCCAGGAGCGTCATGAAGAGGGTCACGCCCTCGCGCCGGCCCAGGGCGCGCAGCTCCCCGGCGAGCGCGGCGTCGAGGTGCAGCGGGCACGCCGCGCCGCGGTGGCGGGGCAGCGCGGGGCGCGGCCGGTCCGTCGGCAGCTCCAGCAGGGGAGGCGCCGCCGCCAGGCGCTCGCGCCACCAGGCGAGCTGCCGCTCCAGCGCCTCCCCGGAGAGCCACCGGCGCTGCCAGACGGCGTAGTCGGCGTACTGCACCGGCAGCTCGGGGAGCGGGGAGGGCCCGCCGCGGGAGAAGGCGTCGTAGAGGGCGAAGACTTCGCGCACCAGCACGCCCATGCTCCAGCCGTCGCTGACCACGTGGTGCAGGGTGAGCAGCAGCACGTGGTCCTCGTCGCCCAGGCGCACGAGGGTGGTGCGCAGCAGCGGTCCCCGCGCAAAGTCGAAGGGGCGCCGCGCCTCCACGGAGGCCAGGCGCTCCGCGTGCCGCTCGCGGGCCGCGCCGGGCAGGGCGCGCAGGTCGACGAGCGGCAGCGGCAGGGGGGCGGGCGGGCGGACGACCTGCACGGGCGCGCCGCCCTGCTCGGCGAACGTGGTGCGCAGCGCCTCGTGGCGGCGCACCAGCTCGGCGACGGCCGCGCGCAGGGCGGGCGCGTGCAGCGGGCCGCGCAGGCGCAGCGCGCCGGGCATGTTGTAGGCAGCGCTCCCCGGCTCCAGGCGGTCCAGCACCCACAGGCGCTGCTGCGCGAAGGACAGCGGCAGCGGCCCGTCGCGCGAGACCCGCTCGATCGGCGGCGCCGGCGGGGTCCCGGCGCCGCGCAGCGCCTCGATGCGCCCGGCCAGCCCCGCCACGGTGGGCGCCTCGAACAGGGCGCGCAGCGGCACCTCCACCCCGAACGCCTGCCGGACCCGGGACACCACCTGCGTCGCCAGCAGCGAGTGGCCGCCCAGCTCGAAGAAGCCCGTCTCCGCCCCCACCCGCTCCACCCCCAGCACCTCCGCCCAGATCCCCGCCAGCACCTCCTCCGCCGGCGTCCGCGGCACCACGAACGCCGCCTCGGCCGCCTGCTCCGGCGCGGGCAGCGCCCGCCGGTCCACCTTGCCGTTGGCGTTGAGCGGCAGCCGCTCCATCACCGTGAAGGCGGAGGGAACCAGGTACTCCGGCAGGCGAGCCGCCAGCCGCGCCCGCAGCCCCGCGGTGGAGAGCTCCGCGCCCCCGGCCGGCACCAGGTACGCCGCCAGGCGCCGGTTCCCCGGGGCATCCTCCCGCACCGTCACGAACGCTTCGCCCACCTCCGGCAGCCCCATCAGCGCGGCCTCCACCTCGCCCGGCTCGATGCGGAAGCCGCGGATCTTGGCCTGCTGGTCCACCCGCCCCAGGAACTCGATCTCCCCCGCCGCCGTCCACCGCACCCGGTCCCCCGTGCGGTACAGCCGCGCCCCGGGCGCGCCCC
>JBFMFL010000166.1:0-15265 GCA_040752145.1 Gemmatimonadota bacterium | reverse complement strand
CGATTGGGCCGGTCTGTGGAGCCTCGCAGCGTCCTCGGACCCGCCTCTGCCTGCTCTTCAACCCCCCGAGAGAGGCTCGCGCCAGGCGAAATGGACTCGATCGCCCCTCACGTGCAGGATCCGGGTTCAACAGAGGGTGCCCACAGGACAGAATCGCGCCTACCGGGAGAAACGGGCCACCTTTCAACAGCCTACCGTCTAATGTGTCCCGCGAACCAACTACTCCTCGTCTGAAATAAGCCAGCGGCGCAACCTCCTCTGCACAATACTCTTGATCCGCCCTCGGATCTGTCCAACATGGATACCATACAAGAGGCCTAGAATAGTCAGGACGGACGCCACACCCGCGAGACCCATACCGAGCCACTTGATGCGAGGGCTGATCACGTCAAAGACCTTCGGGAACAGGATGAGCACGCCGAGAACAACCGCCATGGCGAGCAACCCGGCGATAGTTGAGCTTACGGCATGAGCGATTCGCCCGATCCTTTGTTCAACAGCGGAGATGATCTGCGCACGACTTGCCTCTGCATTGTTCTTCTCAGCCACAGCGTTCGCGACTTCCAGCTTCGCGGCAGTTACATGCTGGTCCGCTTCCGTTCGGATCACTTCAATAGAAGCCTTGGCCTCTTCCTTGTAACTCGCCTTCACGCGTTCCACAACTTCCGTGAGCGTCTCAGCATCCAGGTCAGGATCGGATACCTCGACCTCAGCGAGGGTCTGGTCGGTGAGGTCAGACACAACAATGGCCACCGCCTCGTCTGAGGAGATCGCTCCTGACTGCTCCAACGAACGAAGATGACGGAGGAACTTATCCCAAGTGTCGCGCGACGGACGCAAAGCCGCTGCACACAAAGCGACCAGTTCGTGCTGCTTTAGTTTTGCGGCAGATGCAGGCTTTTTTAACCAAGCGGCATTTGAGAGGCTGAATTGATGGATTATCGGGGGTGTGCCACGAAGGCCGGAGTCGGTGTACCATGAGGTTACACTACGAACGACATGGCCACTGTTCGTGACGAAGATCGCTCGGGCTTCATCGAGCGACGTATACGTGTTGCCGCGCCGATACGTGAGGATCGCCGCAATGCAGTCGATATCATGGACAACGCGTGGCTCGTCACCCCGCTCTGACGGACGCTTGAGCCGTTTCGCGAGAGCCATCTCATCGTATGTGTGTTCGGGAACACGCTTAGGAGTATTGACGATCTCGACACCGATCTTCTTGAGATTGTGCTCAAGGAGCGCGATCTCCTGCCGGATATCCGCCGGGGTAAACCGCTTTGTAAGCATGTGCCGCGTCAGGTCCGTCGGGTACAGTCTCTCTTTTCCCTCGGGAGTAGCTAGGTGCATCTCATAAACTCCGAAAATTGCGCGCATCTCGGAGATTGTTACGTCGAAGACTCTGGTCAGGGCGTCAGCGTTCCTTAGTAGCGCCATCAACTCCAGAATAGCAATTTTCGCGGCCTCACCAGTGAAACCGAGCGCGGCGAACAACATGAGACTATCGAAGTAAACCTGTAGCCCCTTGAAGCTTCTCGAAGCTGCCGCGACATCCCTCAACAGGAGAGCCGTTTGGAGAACAAACCCCTCAACAACGTTGTTGAGGTATTCGGACAGCAACGGATCGCGAAGGCACCGCTCAGTAACGAACCTTGCGACCAAACGCATCTGTTCGAGCGTCAGAGGCCCCGTATCAAGCTCATACTGGTAACTCTCCTCCTCCTCTAAGAGCAGTTGTGTTTGGTTCTCTGAGAGAAAACCAAAGAGGAGAGCCTTCGCGTCTTCCTCATTATCGATTCTAAATTCCAGATCGCTCGCGAAAGAGATCAGCGAATCCGCAAGAGCGTTGATCTGTCGTTCAACCGACTTGCGTTGCGCAGGAATTTTAGACATTGTGGGCACGTCGTCGCCGATGAAGTAGCGCCCAGCCTCACGACGGACGATTCCGCGCTTCGCAGCCCGTCTAAGTAGCGTCTGGAGAGTGTCCAATGGGATCGACAGTCCGTGCCGATTTTCGACTAGTTGCTGGATTCCGGCGATATCGAAATCGTTCCGTCGAGATGCTTGGATCGCGTCCACAACAAACGGCATAAACATTTCCAAGTAGTCGTTGCCGGAATCATGCTGTGCCTTCAGAAGGGCGACGGTAGTCAAGCCCTTCGTAGCGGCACTCTTGGGGTAGCGGTTGGTTGACTCTGGCATTTGAATCCGGGGAGAGGGGGCGATCGGGGAGGGGGCTCACAAACAGGCGAAAATTACCCCCCGAATGCCGGGACTGCAACAGACGCGGTGCTGAGTTCTACGCCTCTGGTTGAGGGGCCGCACTGCACCTGATGATGTGAGAACTTAGCGATTGGACCGCTTATACCGGCGCTTCAGTGAACATCGGTTCGGGGCGCTATCGGCGACCGTCTATAGCAAGGGGAGCGGGGGCCATATGGCTCCCGCTCCTCTCTTCCATTATACTGCCGGTTCGCCATTCCCGCACCGTGGATCTGGTGCAGCACGTGGACGGATTGGGACCTGCTTCATCCTGTTCCTGGCCTCCATATCCGTACGATATGGACCTGAGTAGGCCACGGGCTGACCTCCAAGTTCCATCAGGGCGACCACGTACCAGAACCCCTGCTGCGTCGATCCTCCGTCGATTGCCGGGATCAGCGGGTCATTGTAGGTCAGGAGGCGAACCGATACCCCCACAGGTGGCGGCGCATCGGTGGGCGTTTGAATCGCCCGGCGAATCCGAGGCTTCGAGTAGCGTGCCCTCGTCTCCGCGCAGATGCCCTTGCGACGATTCGGGCTGCGAGGCGCACGCGGGATCTCACAGGCATACGCGAGCCGGTTCTGAATGCTGCTGTCGAAACATACCGAACCCTCTATTCTACTTCTACAACTTCGACAACTCGCCGCCCACGCGCTCGGGGATCAGCATGTTCCCCACGCTCCCGACCATCGGGCTGGAGGTGTCGTTCTGAACCTACTAATCAGAGGCTGCTGCGTCCGAAGTGGAGAAAATCCGAACGTGGTTAACTACGGCTAGACTTCGAATTCGATACGTAGGCTTTGCCGGTAACGGGCCCTCTGTAATAGTCCTCATCGAGAAATTTCAGGACCTCTTTTAGCTGCTTCTTATTGTCAGGAAACACAAGCACTTCATTCTCTCCGTCATGAGCTATCCGGAGCGGGATTCCATGATCCACTGCTGCCTGATGAATGGCAGATGGAGTGAACGCCTCAAGGATTCCATTATACCGGATTAAGGCGACCCGCCGCCTTACTTGCGTGTCCGCGTTGCGCTCAAAGCTCGCTGGGTTATCGAAGCGTACTGTGGCAGCGAACGCATGTAGTTCGTCGTCCGTAGCCTCACGGAAGTAATTGTTGAGGTCTAGTACTGAACGAGCTGTTTGAAAGCTTCGAAAGAACACTTGGTCGTTCTGAAACACAAGGTCAACATCATTTCGCACGTTGAGCCCGGGTGTTTCGAGGGTGCTATACATATCATTGCGAAACAGCAGACTCAACCCGCTTCTGGTGAGAAACTGGTTTGGGCGGAAGGCCTGGAACACGACTCGACTGGCGTCTGGTGATCCTGTGAAGAGGGCACGGACAGCCGGTGCCCTCTCATGGTTCGACAACTTCAGTGCCTCGCAGCTTAGAGGATCGCCCAAGGCCGTTCGGATCAGCTCAGGGAGCTCGAAATTCCTGATCGTAAGGACCTCATCATCATCTGGGCGGCAGCGCCCATCAAATGCGATCTGCTCGAGTTCGGGAGAGGAGAGCGCGTTTGCTGCACGGTTTAAAATACCCGAAATTTCCGTTCTCGCCTCGTGGCTCAACGGGAGCCGCCGGACGACGTCTTCTCCCCGCATGAGTGCGAACAGGCCGTCTGCGTCTCCAACCGCCATCAGTCATTTCTCCATGTCTAAGACCATATAGTCAGTCAACTCGACCACCCTAGAGACTGAGCGACTGCTACGTAGCTGGCGCCTGGAGATCAGCACGAAAGTAATACCGCTTTCGGTCTGCACTTCGTAAAAGCGGTATCCAAATAGGCCAAGCAGCGGGTTGAAATGATACGAATTGCTTGTGTAAATCACCACAAACAAGACGATTGCTGCGGCCACGAGAACAGGAACAGTTACTTTGGTGCCGGTCGCAGGGATCAGCGGGAGAAGGTAAGATAACACGAAGGAGACGATTTCGCGATCCGCACTCTTTACGCTCTGGACAGGGAAGGGCTGACGTTCGAGATACTTACCCGCCGCATAGATCACGGCCATACACATGAAGACGGCCAAGATAGTGGCGGCGCAGAGGATGTAGACAATCCTCGTAGCGCCGTCGCGGGAATATATCGCGACGGCGTAAGTCAGTAGCACGGGCGCAAATGACGTGGCTACAAGTAGGAACTTAGCAAAGAAGTTAAGCATCGGAGTTCATCATGTGAGATGCCCTATCCCCAGCCCAATTATTGGACCGAAGATAATCCGAATATAAGCATTTTGATCCAAGGCGGCAATCATCTTCACTGTCAGTAGTACCTTCGTCCACAATGAGTTAAACGTGCTGGTTTGGGGGCTCGTCTTTTAGCTCCGAAAGCTCCTCCGCGAGCCAGGGCGGCGGCTGGCGGTCCAGCTCCACGTAGAGGTCGTGCAGCGCGGCGGCCAGGCGCCGCCGGGCCCACAGCCGCCGCGGGGCGGGGAACTCGCCCGCGAGGAGCGCGAGCGCGACGGCTCCGGGCGCGGGCTCGGCCGGGGCGCGGTCCGCGGCCCACTCGCGCAGCCGGCGCCAGGTGGCGGGCTCGGGTGTGCTGAGCGCGAGGAACTTGCGCAGCGAGTTCCGGTCGATCCCCACCAGCGGCGCGAGGAGGCGCTGCGGGAGGTGCCGCAGCTCGCGGCGCAGCACCCGCCGGACCGCCTCCTCCCGCCGGACCTGATCGAAGGTGCGTCGCCCGCCTTTCCGCGCCATGTCGTCCGGGTGTTCTGGGTCCCGCGCCACGAACATGGACATTTGAGCGTTCGGGACCCGGTTTTCCGTTCCTGCGAGCTGCGGCACTGCGATTCCACGCCGGTTCCGGGACCCGGAGCGGAGCCCCGGCCGCCGCGGCTACGCGGGCGTGGGTCCCGCTTCCTCCGGCACCCGGGCCTCCACCAGCTCCACGCGGCCGCTTGGTGAGGGCACGGCATCCACCAGCACGACCCGCAGCCCGGGCGCGGTCAGCCGGTAGAACGTCCGCGGCTTCCCTCCCGCCGTGCCCGGCCCGCTCCGCAGCTCCGCAAGGCCGCGCCGCACCAGCCAGGTTAGGTCCTCGTGCAGCACCGTGGGCTGGCCCGCGCCGATCTCCCGCATCGTCATCCACCCGTGCGCGCCGAAGCGCTCCGGCCCGATGCGCTCCAGGGCGCAGCGCTGCATCGCCGTGAGCGCGCTCCAGGTGGAGGACGGCACGAACAGGTTGCCTCCGCCGTCCTCGGCCCCGGGCTCCGGCATCCGCTCGGGCGGCCGGTCCACCAGCTGCGCCAGCTGCCGCTCTCCTTCCTGCGAGATGCGGTAGAGCATGGTCGGGCGCGTCCTGCCGAACTCCACCACGTCGGCGCGGTTCAGCAGGCCGCGCCGCGCCATGTGCGGCAGCTTCTCCGCGATGTAGGCGTCCTGCCTCGCCTTGATCTCGACGTAGTGCCGCCAGCCCCGGACTCCGCGCAACAGCCACCCCCGCCTGCGCACGGCCTCGTCGCTCATGAAGATGAGGATCCCGACTTCCAGCGGGGAAAGGGGTAGACGCGACGGCATCCCGGTGCGCTCCGTGGTGGACATTGTAGACATCCTGCCGCCACGGTATCCGGGAGGGTTCCGGGTCGTCAATCCTTTGGGGCCGCGTCGTCAGAAAGTAGCCACTCGCAAACGTATCCCGGTTCCTGTCCCATACGGTCGCGATTGACCCCTTCGTCCCATACCATCGTTGCTGACGCATTCTGTGCTCTGTAGCTTGGCGATGCTTGCTCCCTTCTTCTTTCTCTCTCCGCGAGGAAACCATGAGCAGAATTCGCCTTGCCTTCGCAGTGTGTGCGCTGGCCGCGACGGTGTCAGCCTGTCAGGACAGTGGTAGCGTGATCGGGCCTGAGGGAATCAGCAGCCCGGGCAGTGCGAGGTACAACGGCGGGATGGCAGGGAGTGGGGGAGGAATCGGTATGGCGGGAAGCGGGCACTACGTCGACGGCGGGGGAATCGGGATGATCGGGACCGGGCACGATGTTGCCGACGGTGGGATCGGGATGATCGGGACCGGGCACGATGTTGCCGACGGTGGGATCGGGATGATCGGGAGTGGACACGTCGTTGCCGAGGTTGGAATCGGCATGGCAGGGAGCGGGTACTACGTTGCCGATGGGGGAATCGGAACGGGCGGGGCGGGGGGGACAAGCACAGCCTCTGCGGATTCCACTGATACGACTCTTCATGGAATCGGAATGATGGGTACTGGTCACTGAACCCGGTACTGTAGCACCCCGACTCTTAGCTAGGTCGTCGGGTATCGCTCTGGGACGGCCGCCCCGGATACCTCCGGGGCGGGTTGCTTTCGAAGTTTGTGAAGAATTGCAGACAATACCTCGTCGATCTCGCCACCGACCGGGGGCACGATGTCTGTGTCCCCCGGTTTCCTGAGCGCAACTGCTTCAAGTGTGGATCGGGCGAGTGCAACCAGCGGCTGGTTGTTGTTGTTCTGAGCGAGTGTCAAGGCTCGAAAGGCCAGGAACTCCGCCCGGGACCAATCCCAGAATGAGCGTGCCCCTTCTGCGAGATGGTAGATTGAGGTGTCGGAAAACTCGTTGTCCACCGCCGCTAACGTGATTACCTGTGTTGCGGCACGCTCGTACCGGATGTGATCCTTCACCGCCGCTGCGCACCGGGCCAAATTTGCCAGTGCAAGAATTCTCTCTGGCTGTTTCTCCGCCCAGGGAAGTATCTTTTCGAATACGACGAGCGCGCTAGAAAAGTACCCCTGCCACATCCATAGAAATGCGACGTCGTGAGCCAGCGCAGGGAAGCGCGGGTGTCCTGCCGGATACAGGGATACCGCCAACCGCGCGTGGTTTTGAGCCTCCGCGATGTGGTGTGTGGTCGTGGTTAAGTGGATCAGCGCGTGGTGACCGGCTCCTGCCAGCGACTGTCTCCCCACGCGCAGGGCTGCATGGATCACCTTCCAGTAATGTCGCTCTGCGGCGATGTAGTGACCCCCATCCAGCTCCAGGTTACCCAACCCCAGATGCGCGTTGGCAAAGTCGATCTCGCTTCCTTTCACACCGAGCTTGTGCGCCCGCCGCGCGAGCCGTGCAGCCCGCCAGTACCACATCGCGCTGCGGTGATGCGCGCCGAGCCGTCTGCACAGCCGGCCGGGAGTGTAGGCCCTGGCTGAGACCTCCGGTTCGATGCGTGCCGCGGCTTCCGCGAACTGCACGGCCGTCTCCTTCATCTCCCGCGCCTCCGCCCACTCCACGACCCGCGCGCACGCTTCCGCCACTGCGCTCGCATTCGCGAACTCGGGGGTCACGGAAACGGTCATCAGCGTCCGCAAAGGTTCCAGCAGCTCGGGCGCCGCGAGCGTGGCGTAGGCCAGCGCCTCGCCCCGACCTTCCGGCGCGTCGCGAAACAGCCCGGCGCGGTTCTCGGGCGGGCACGCGGTCCACAGCAGCACGTCCGAGATGATCCGCCACAGCAGGAACCCGAGCGGCCCGGTGTCGTCCCGCAGCAGGTCCAGTTCGCGGCGGGGATCTTTCGGCATCGGCGGGATCGCCGAGTGGCGGCCATGCCCACGGGGGGCGCCGCGCTTTCTGGGGGACGTGACGGGATTGCCCGTGGAGGTCTGCGGCTCGTCCATGCGCTCGCGCGGGGGAGGTGGTCCGGCTCACCCTGCGTAGCATAACCGTGACTTACCTTTGACGCCAGATCGTGCGAAATGGGTCAGGGAGTGGCGAAAGGCCGGTGCATGTCACGTGTTCCGGCGTCCATGGGAGCAAATGAGAGAGCCCCCGGCCGGGTCGCCTGGCCGGGGGGCTCTTGGTCGTCTTTGGCGCAGTGGCAGTACACAGGCGCTGGGGGTCAGGGCCACGCCAGCCGCGCGTACTCCAGCACCGCGGACGCCAGCACCTCCTCCGGCGAGCCCGCGCTCCGCTGGACGAAGTCGTCTCCCAGCCCCCCGCGGGAGATCACCACCGTGTACGGGCCCGCGTCCGACTCGTCCGCCCCCCGCTCTCCGTCCAGCTTCACGACCACCACGGCTCCCTCCCGGCGCATCTCCTCCAGCAGCGGCCAGAAGGCGTCGCACCCGCTCCATTTCTCCGGCACGGCCAGCCCGCGCGCCCGTGCCGTCGCCGACAGGGCCTCCTCGACTTCGCGACTCGGCATCTCAGAACCCCCGCAGCGCCGTGGTGATCTCGTCGATGGTGCGGAGCGTGCCGTCCGCGACCTGGTGGATGACGGCCCGCAGCTCGGCGCCCTCCACGCCGGTGACCACCTGGTTCCGCCGCCGCAGCTCGTTGACGATGGCCGTGGCGGTGCGCTTGTTGGCGTCGTTGAACAGGTGGCGGCCGGCGACCTCGCGCACGATCGCCGCCGTCTTGCGCCAGAAGCCCGTCTCGCGCGCGGCGGCCGCGAGCGCGGAGGACGGGTGACCGGTGATCGTCGTGGTGCCGCCGAACTGCCGGTTCAGCGCGGCGATCTCGTCCGCGCTGATGCCGGCGCGGAAGCCGCCCAGCTCCGGCGCGCCGCGGGCCAGCCGGGTGGCGTTCGCCCCCTGCCTGACCGCCGTCGTGGCCGCCCCAGCCGCGGCGGGGGGGGGGCGGCCGCTGCCGCCCCGCCTCCGGTCTGATTGGGCGGCGGCTGGCGGGACCTCAGCCGCATGCGGGCGGCGGCCGAGGCGGTCCGCGTGGTGGCACTCGGCGCCGCGCCGCCCGTGGCCATGGTCGCAGACCCCGTCATCCCGATGAAGAAGATCACCACGGGCATGACGGTGAGCATGAACTCGAGGTTGTACTGCTCCATCGCCTCGATGGCCGCCTCGCGGGCGGCCCACAGCCGGGGCGCGGTCTGCGGAGTGAGCTGGGCAGGGAAGATCCGCCCGCCCACCCCCACGTAGCCCTGCCGCATGGCCGCGCTCACCTCGTCCGGCGCCATGGACATCTCGACGAACTCGTAGATGTTGACGTCGATGAGCGTCCCGTCCGTGTACTCCAGCGTCAGCCAGGTGGAGAGGTTGCCGCCCTCCGCGCGGTAGTCGAGGTCGTAGTACGCCTCCGTGAAGGCGTCCAGGTACGCCGTTCCCGGGAGGTTCGCGATCTCCGGGTCCACCGGCGGCAGGTCCCGCTGGATCCCGGCCGGCGCACGCTGCACCGGGGCCGTCTCCGTGGACGGAGCCGCGCCCTGCTGCACCACGTGTGTCAGCTCGTGCGCAAGGAGCCTGCGTCCCTCGCCCGTCCCCGGCGAGTACTCGTCGGCCGCGAACACCACGTCCGCGCCCACGGTGAAGGCCCGCGCCCCCACGGACGCGGCCGCGGCGGCGGCCGTGGCGCCGGTGTGCACCCGCACGCCGCCGAAGTCGCTGCCGAAGCGCGGCTCCAGCGCATCCCGCGCGTCGGGGGCCAGCGGCTCGCCCGCGGAGTGCAGCGCGGACCGCACCAGGGGAGGAAGCCCGGCGCCCCCGGAATGTCCCGGGGCGGCTCCGGACGGCGCCCGGGCGGCCTGCAGGCGGAGGGCGGAAGCGTCCGCGGTGCCGGAGGCCAGCGTGGGGCCGGGCGGCGACTCGGCCACCCGGGCGGCCATGGCGTCGGCCTCGCGCTCGAAGCGGTCACCCGGAACGCTCATCGGCACGCCTTCGGTGCCGGGGGGGCGGTACGCCCACGCGGAGGCGGAGGGGCCGACCGCCCGCATCAGCGTGGGGTTCGCCCGATCCGCACCGGCCGCCGGCCCTGTTCCCTCCCGGCCACGCTTCCTTTCCCGCAGGAGCTGCATACGGTATTCCTCCCCTGGAGAACGCACCGCTCGCCCCGGCGGACGAGCCTTCGCCGACCACGATACCCGGCGGCGATCCCGTGTACAAGCTTTTCGGGCCAGGATCCTTTCCGGAAGCGAGCGAGCCCCCGGCCAGTTCGCCTGGCCGGGGGCTCGTCTTTCATCTCCAGGGAGCGCGCAGCTATCCCGCGCACGCACGCAGCATCACGTTCAGGACGATGGTGAGCACCACCGAGGCGACGATGCTCCACAGACAGCCGGCGGTGCGGAAGCGGACGGGCATGGGCTCTCCCGGGCGACAGGGTGAGCCGCCGCGCAGCGGCAGGAGCCGTGCCCGCGCCGCCTCACCCCGGCCCGTGCTCCGTCCGGCAGGAGCTCAGTCCAGCAGCGTCCCGATCGCCACCACCACGTCGTCCAGCGCGTGCGCGCGGTCGCGGTCGAGCACCACGTTCTCGCCGATGACGAGGTCCGGCTCCAGCTCCCAGGCCATGCGCACCCCCTCCCGCTCGTCGTCCGCCTCGTAGACGTCGTAGCCGCGCCCCTCCAGGCGCACGCGAAGCTCGCGGTGGGTGTCGTCGTCCGACCGGATGAGAAGGATCCGCGGGTGCATGCTCATGGTGCCTCGCTCCGGCCGGGACCGCCGGCCGCACGTCGGAAGGGTGATTCGGTCAGGCGCAGGGAAGATAGCACCCGACGCGCCGATCTCCGAGAGGGAAGATCCCTACACCGGCGTGGGGAACCCCGCGCGCCCGCCGCGCCGCTGTCCGTCCGCCGCGCGCCGCGCTACCTTGGGGGCGACCCCTGCGGCTCCCGCGAGCCCGCCCGACCACACCACCCCCGGCACAGCCCCGATGAGCGCAGAGGCCGCCCCCCTGGTGTACGAGGGCCGCGACCTGGAGGCCATGTCCTTCGCCCGCAACTACCACCGCTGGATCGTCGCCGAGTTCCGCCCGTACCTGGGCGACGTGGTGGCCGAGGTGGGCGCCGGGAGCGGCAACGTGTCCGAGATGCTCCTGGCCGAGCGCGTCGAGCGGCTGGTGGCCGTGGAGCCCTCCGACCAGATGTACCCGCTGCTGGCCCGGCGCCTGGCCGGCGAGCCCCGCGCCCGCACCGAGCAGGCGTTCTTCTCGGCCATCCACGAGCGATACCGCGCGGCGTTCGACACCGTGGTGTACGTCAACGTGCTGGAGCACGTCCCCGACGACGCCGGCGAGCTGCGCTGCGCGTGGGAGACGCTGAAGCCCGGGGGGCACCTGTGCGTCTTCGTCCCGGCGCTCCGGTGGCTGTACAGCGACTTCGACGCCTCCATCGGCCACTTCAGGCGCTACCACCGCGGGCCGCTGCGCCGGCTGCTGGAGGATTCCGGGTTCCGGGTGGTGAAGCTGCGCTGGTTCGACAGCCTGGGGATTCTCCCCTGGCTGGTGGTGTTCCGGCTGATGCGGCGCCGGCTGGGCGGGGGCGACGTGGCCGCGTACGACCGGTGGGCCGTGCCGGTGCTGCGGGCCGTGGAGTCGCGCCTCCCCGTTCCCCTGGGCAAGAACCTGCTGGCGGTGGCGCGGAAGCCCGCGTAGCGGAACGGTCCCGGAGCGGCGGTGTACTGATCAGGTCTCGCCCGAGGCCGGAGGAGCCTCGACTGCGAACCGCCCGCGTGTGTGTACCGCTGACGCACACGCGGGCTTTCTTTTTCGCCGAGGGGTCACCCCGGCAGAAAGGGGTGTGAATGGCGAAGGAAGAGGGAATCGAGGTGGAGGGCGTCGTCACCGACGTGCTCCCCGACCGCAAGTACCGCGTCCGGCTCGAGAACGGGCACATGGTCCTGGCCTACGGCGCCGGCAAGATGTCCAAGTTCAAGATCCGCGTCCTGACGGGAGACCGCGTCACGCTCTCCCTCTCCCCGTACGACCTCACCCGGGGCCGCATCACCTACCGCCACAAGACCTGAAAGGAGTTCCGCACATGGCCACCAGCATCGAAGGAAAGCGTGAGGGAGCCTGGCTCGGGAACGTGGCGGATGCGGACGCGGGGTTCAACGGGGGGAAGATGTGGGTCGGGAAGCACAGCGCCGACGGCGACATCCTGGTGTTCGACCCGGAGGTGAGCGATCCCACGGCCACCAACGTGGAGCTGTTCAGCCTCACCCACCTGCGCCACAAGCGGTTCTCCCGCGAGGTCGTCGCCGCCAAGATCCAGGAGGTGACGGACGCGAAGGCGCGGGCGAGCGCGGCCGAGGAGTACGGGCGGCGGATGGAGCTGCGCGAGGAGCGCGAGCGGGAGCGCGGCGTGGCCCAGGACCAGGCCGCGGTGCGGCGGCGCCAGGGCGTCATCGACCGCCACCGCGAGTTCATGGAGGAGCGCGGCCTCTCCTACGAGGGCGTCCGCGACACCGGCACCGGCAAGGCGGCGCCCGGCTCCAAGCGGCGCCGCACCAAGTGCCACGCCTGCGGCATCGCCCTGGACGACTTCGCCTCGTCCGAGTGCCTGTCGTGCGGCGGGGTGCTCTGCTCGTGCGGGGCCTGCGGCTGCGCCGCCCCGGCGAGGTAGTCGGCGGTCCGCCGCCCCCCGGTTTCCGGGGGGCATGGCGGCACCGGGAGCCCGCAAAAAGACGAGGAGCCATCCCGGCGCGCCGGGATGGCTCCTCAGTCGTTCGGTGGCCCCGGCGCAGGCCGGGGCCCGCCGGCGTCAGCCCACGCGGGCGACGTTCTCGGCCGCGGGGCCCTTCTGGCCCTGGACGACGTCGAACTCGACCCGGTCGCCCTCGGCGAGCGACTTGAAGCCGTTGCCCTGGATGGCCGAGTGGTGGACGAAGCAGTCCTTCGAGCCGTCCTCGGGCGTGATGAACCCGAAGCCCTTGGTGTCGTTGAACCACTTCACGGTGCCCGTGGTACGCATACCGTACTCCCTTTGTCTTTTACCGACTGTCGAGGCGCGGTATTTCCGTACCAGCCGACCGCCTGTGTCTCAGCGGGTGAATCGCCCCCGCAACGGCGCTCGCGAGCAACAAAAAAGGACCGGGACGTCGAGCGCCCAGGTCCTCGTACGCTGGATCCGGCGTCTCGTGCGCCGGACTTTTTCTCTCGCTGACCTGAATCTAGCGCACAGGTGAAGAAAAGTCAAGGGTTTACGCGGGCCGCGGATCTTCGCGGGCCCGGCCGCGTATCATGGGCGCCCGGGAAAGGCCCGGGCGCGGCGGGCCGTCCCGCCCCACCCCGGCCCGCGCCAAGGCAGATGCCCCCCATCCGCGCGCTCCTCCTCGCCCTCCTGCCGGCCGCCGCCGCGCTGGCCGCCGCCGGCTGCGAGCTGACCGAGGTGACCACCGCCGACTCCCGCGACGTGCTGGTGGTGGAGGCGGTGCTCCGCGCCGACCGGGTGTCGCAGGAGGTGCTGCTGCACCGCACCCTGCAGGGCGCCCTGATCCCCGGCGAGGACGGCGCCCGGGTGCGGGTGCGCGCGGAGGACGGGCGCGAGGTCGAGTTCAGGCAGGTGTCCGCCGACGACTGCCTGGGCGGCGGGACGCGGCTGCTGCGCGGCGAGGACACCCTGACCGTGCAGGCCAGCTGCTACCGCTCCCCGGAGGCCGAGACCTCGTCCTGGGTGGAGCCCGGCCGGAGCTACGAGCTGCTGGTGGAGACCGCGCGCGGCGAGCGGGTGCGCGGCACCACCCGCGTCCCCGGCGCCTTCGAGCTGCGCGGCCTGCAGCGCGCCCTGCGCGACCAGGCCACCGGCGAGCGCCGCTGCTTCCTCCCCCCGCGCACCGAGCTCCCGCTCGCCTGGTCCGCCTCGCCGGGCGCCTGGGCGTACCTCACCGAGATGGAGGTGTTCGGGCTGCGGCGCGTGCTGGCGGGCTCCGGCATCGGGGTGATCCCCGACCCGCTCCGCCTGGTGGGCGTCTCCGTGTCCGAGTCCGACACCACCGTGGTCGTCCCGTCCGAGGTGGGGGTGTTCGACCGCTTCACCTACGAGCAGGACCTGCTGCGCGCCATCCAGGGCGGCTTTCCCGAGGACGTGCAGGTGCACCTCACCGTGGTCGCCGCGGACCGCAACTTCGTCAACGGGGTGCGCGGCGGGCAGTTCAACCCGTCCGGCTCGGTGAGGATCTCCAGCGTGGTGGGCGACGGGGTGGGGGTGTTCGGGTCCGTCGTTCCTTTGCGGCTGGTGATGGACGTGCGCGGCGGGCGGACTTCCTTCCCGTGCCTGGAATGACGGAACGGCAACGGCGTTGAACGGCGGGGTCGGGCGTGCCCCTCGCTGGCGCTCGGGTCGGGCTGCGCGCGGAGTAACGCACGATACGACCGTGCGTAACTCCGCCGAGACCCCGCAAAACTGCCCGCGGGGTCTCGGCCCTGCCGGGCGCGCATCCCTCACGCGGGTCCGGTCAGCTCCCGCCCTCTCCGTCCTGCGCGGCCCGGCGGATCGCGTCCTCGTCCGAGCTGCCGCCGCCTTCCGCGCGCATCCCGGCCTCCCGCGTCTCGCGGAGCACCTCCTCCGTCGGCTCGTCGCCCGTCCCCACCATCGACCGGTCGTTGTCGGCCGGGCCGCCCGTCCGCTCCCCGCTGCGCTCGCTCGCCATGTGCTTTCTCCCGCTGAAGTTGCAGTCGTGGAGGGGAGTGCGGCCGCACGATCCGGGCCGGCGCGGGGGCGTGTCGGCGCGCCATTTGCGGCCTCGGCTCCTCCCCAATTCACCCAGGAGCGAGGAGGAACGATGCGCTACGGGAGCGACTACGGGAGCGGCCACTGGTGGGGCCGCGCGGTCCGCGGCGACGAGGGGCGGGGCTGGATGCGGGGCGGCGTGGGGCGCGGCCACGGCTTCGGCGGGGGCGACTTCGACGCCTACGCCCGCCGCGACGAATCCGTCGTCCGGGGCGGCTTCACCGGCGACGCCGTCCGCGGGTACGGCCGGGACTACCGCGGCGGGGAGCGAGGCTGGACCGACCGGCTCGGCAGGGACCGCCACCGGATGGACCGGGACGAGGCCCGCCGCGGGGGGCACCGCTTCTTCGGGCGGTGGGCCAACGAGGGCGAGGACGACACCTGGGAGAGCGACCGGCACGGGGTGGGCCGCTACGCCGCCGACCCGCGGATGCTGGAGCGCGGCGGGACCGGGCGCGGCTACTCGCGCGACTACGACGCCGGGATGCGCGGCGGAGGGCGCGGCGCGGTGGGCGGCGGCGTCTTCGGGTGGGGCCGCGGCAGCCGCGGCCGCTACGACCGGGGCTGGTAGCCGGACCGGGTGGGCACGGCGGCCCGCCGCTCCGCGGGGGGGGGG
>JBFMFL010000165.1:0-15339 GCA_040752145.1 Gemmatimonadota bacterium | reverse complement strand
GAGGGGGCCGGAGTTTTCGTACATCCACCAGTCGGACATGGATGGGATGTGCGAAAGTGCGAAAGTGCGGGAGTGCGAAAGTGAAAACGGCAGTACGGAGTACGAAGTACGCTTCGGGACTGGATGGGCGGGTCCGCACTTTCGCACTTTCGCACTCACGCACTTCCGTTCACTCGGCCACGGCATCGGCGGCGAGAGCGATCACCCGGCGCAGCTCGGCGGTGGAGAGCTCGGTCAGCCACGCCTCGCCGGCGCCCAGCACGCTCTCGGCCAGCGCCTTCTTCTCCTCGATCATGGCGTCGATGCGCTCCTCCAGCGTGCCGGCGCACACCAGCTTGCGCACCTGCACGTCGCGCCGCTGGCCGATGCGGAAGGCGCGGTCGGTGGCCTGGTCCTCCACGGCCGGGTTCCACCAGCGGTCGAAGTGGATGACGTGGTTGGCGGCGGTGAGGTTGAGGCCGGTGCCGCCGGCCTTGAGGGAGACCAGCAGCACGGGCGGGCCGTCCGGCGCCTGGAAGCGCTCCACCAGCGCGTCGCGGGCCGTCTTGCTGGTGCCGCCGTACAGGAACGGCACCTCGCGCCCGAAGCGCGCCTCCAGGTGGGCGCGCAGCATCTGCCCCATCTCCGCGAACTGGGTGAACACCAGCGCGCGGTCGCCCACCTCCAGCACCTCCTCCAGCGTCTCCTCCAGCCGGGCCAGCTTGCCGGAGCGCCCCGGGATGGCGGAGCCGTCCTTGAGGAGCTGCGCGG
Source organism: Gemmatimonadota bacterium (assembly GCA_040752145.1). Lineage (GTDB taxonomy): Bacteria > Gemmatimonadota > Gemmatimonadetes > Longimicrobiales > Longimicrobiaceae > JAFAYN01. Next base: position 14,589 of record JBFMFL010000165.1, on the reverse strand, counting down.
GGTGGTTGCACACCTGCTTGAGGCGCAGCAGCGTGCTCAGCACCAGCCCCCGCCGCTCCATCCCGGTGCTGGCCTCCACCCGCTGCATCATCTCGTCCACCACGGCCTGGTACAGCGTGGCCTGCTCGCGGGTCAGGTTGCAGAACACCTTCATCTCGTTCTTGGCCGGCAGGTCCCGGATGATGCTCCGGTCGGTCTTGAGCCGGCGCAGGATGAAGGGGCCGGTGAGGCGGCGCAGCTGCGCGGCGCGGTCGGCGTCGTGGAAGCGCTCGATGGGCACGGCGAAGCTGCGGCGGAACTCGGCGGCGCTCCCCAGCAGCCCGGGATTGAGGAACTCCAGGATGGACCACAGCTCGGCCAGCCGGTTCTCCACCGGGGTGCCGGTGAGCGCGACGCGGCGCGGGGCGCGCAGGCTCCGCACGGCCTGCGTCTGCTTGGCCGCGGAGTTCTTGATGTTCTGCGCCTCGTCCAGCACCACGCGCCCCCACTCCACGGCGTCCAGCTCCTCGCGGTCGCGCGCGGCCAGGGCGTAGGTGGTGATCACCACGTCGCTGTCGCGCACGGCGCGCCGCAGCTCGCGCCCGCCCAGTCGCTCGCCGCCGTGGTGCACGTGTACGCGCAGTCCCGGCGCGAAGCGGGCCGCCTCGCGCTGCCAGTTGCCCACCACGGACATGGGGCACACCAGCAGGGTGGGGAGGCGCCGCCGCCTGCCGGTCCCCGCCTCCACCGGCTCGGCGAGGAGCAGGGCGAGGAGCTGCACGGTCTTCCCCAGGCCCATGTCGTCGGCCAGGCAGGCGCCCAGCCCCAGCCGGTCCAGGAAGGCCAGCCAGGCCAGGCCGCGCTTCTGGTACGGCCGCAGCTTGCCCGCGAAGCCGGGGGGCGTGCGGGCGGGCTTGAGGCGCGCGTCGCCGGCCCCGGCCAGCAGCTCGCCCAGCCACCCGTCGGCCTCGAAGCCGACCACGGGGAGCTCGGGGACGGCCTCGCCGCCGCCCATCCCCAGGCGCAGCGCCTCGGCGGCGGTCATGCGGCCGGAGCCGCCGCGCTCCAGCAGCCGGAGCGCCGCCTCGGCCTCGCCGGGCTTGAGCTCCACCCACTCGCCGCGGAACTTGACCAGCGGCACCTTGGCGGCGGCGAGCGCCCGGAACTCCTCGGCGGACACGCTCTGCTCGCCGATGGACACGCGCCAATCGTAGGCGACCAGCGTGTCCAGCCCGAAGCGCCCGTCGCCCTCGCCGCCCGCGGCGGAGGCGGAGGCGCGCGCCTGGAGCTTGACCCCGAGCCGGGCGGCGGGGCGCGTCCACCAGGCGGGGACGCGCACGCCGAAGCCGGCCTGCGCCAGCAGCGGCGCCCCCTCGCGCAGGAAGCGGTGGGCGGCCGCGGCGTCCAGGTCGGCGCCGGTGGGGCGGGCGCCGCGGAGCGCCGGCTCCAGCGGCGGGAACAGGCGCAGCGCCCGCCCCAGGTCGCCCAGCAGCCGCTCCTGCGGCTGGTCCAGCGTGCGGCTCAGCACGGTGAGCGTCCCCCCCGCGCGCCACACCTCCTCGGCGGGAACCAGCAGGCTGGGGTCGTCGGTGGCCTGGAGGAGGAAGTCCAGCCGCCACGCGTCGGGCGCGGCTGCGTCTTCGGGACCGGCGCCGTCGCCGGCGTCGTCCGGGCGCTCGCCGGGCGGGGACAGGCGGAAGCAGGTGCGCAGCCCGCCCTGCGTGGCCGGCGCCGCGGGGCGCGACCAGGCGGCGAGCGCCTCGTGCAGCGGGGCCAGCTCGGCGCCGCGCAGCCACTGCTTCTCCAGCAGCGCGGCCAGCCACTTCTCGGCGGGGGTGCGGGTGCCGCGCCGCACGGGCATCAGCTTGTGGCCGTGCAGCGCCTGCCGCACGCAGGTGTCCACCAGCGCGTCCAGCGCGCCGCCGGCCACGTCCAGGGCGTCCACCGTGGGCGCGGTCTCCGGCTCGGCGGCGAGCACGGCGCCGGGCATGGCGAGGCGCAGCACCGCCAGCCGCTCGGCGTCCGCGTCGTCGGTGAGCACGGGGCGCCAGGCCGCCTCCCAGGACACGCCGCCGCCCTCCAGCACGGGGAGCACGTGGCCGCGCGCGGTCAGCTCCAGCGCCAGCTTGGCGACCTCGCCCAGGCAGCGCAGCGAGTCGGCGACGGCCACGCCCTCCGGCGGTGCGGCGGGGAGCCCCAGGAGGAAGTCCAGGGAGGCGTCCAGCTCCATCGCCACGCCGCGCAGCGTCCACGACGCGGTCTCGGAGGGGTCCTCCACGTCGGGCTCGTGCCGGGCGCGCACCAGGCGGGGCGACGCCTCGGGCCCGCGGGGGTGGGAGGGGAGCCGCAGGACGAGCTCGGCGGCGTGGCTGCGCTCGTCCACCGGGCCCAGGTCGGTGAGCGCGTCGCGGAGCGACCAGTAGTCCAGGGCGAAGGGGTGCGCGCGCGGCCGGGGCTTGCGCGCGGGGCGGCCGCCGCGGCGCGGCGCCAGGGCGGGGCGGTACGAGGACTCTCCCCACAGGCGCAGCCCGTAGGGACTCCAGCAGGCGTGGACGACGATCACGGTTTGGGCGGCGCTCGCGGATCACCCGGCGGAAGATCGGCCGGAACCAGCGAAGTTACCCGAATCGAACGGCCGGAACAACCGGTGCGCCCGCCGCGGCGCCACGGTTGTACCGCGCGCCCGCCCGCGCTATTCTAGCGGGAGCCCCGCCCCGGGACCCCCGGAAGGCCCGCGCGACCCGCTCCCCGCAGAGGAACCGCATGAGACCACCGCTGCTCGCGGCCGCCCTCGCGGCCGTGCTCCCCCTGGCCCTGGCCCCGGCCGCGCAGTCGCAGGCGCCGCCCGCGGCCGAGGCCGTCCGCCTGGACTACACCGAGGAGACCCTCCCCAACGGCCTCAAGGTGGTCTACCACGTGGACCGCTCCACCCCGCTCGTGGCCACCATGCTCTGGTACGACGTGGGCTCCAAGCACGAGCAGCCCGGGCGGACCGGCTTCGCCCACCTGTTCGAGCACCTGATGCTCTTCACCGGGTCGCGCAACGTCCCCGAGGGGCGGCACTTCGGCATCTTGGAGGCCGCGGGCGCGCGGGCGGGCAACGACATCAACGGCACCACCAGCGCCGACCGCACCAACTACTTCCAGCAGGTTCCCTCCCACATGCTGGAGCTGGCGCTCTGGCTGGAGGCGGACCGCATGGCGACGCTGGACGAGGCGCTGAACGAGGCCAAGCTGGTGAACCAGCGCGAGGTGGTGAAGAACGAGCGCCGCCAGGGGATCGACAACCAGCCGTACGGGCGCTGGATGGAGCGGATGCTGGCGCACGTCTTCCCCGGGGGGCACCCGTACCGGCACCCGGTGGTGGGCTCGCTGGAGGACCTGGAGAACGCCCGGCTGGAGGAGGTCAAGGAGTTCTTCCGCACCTACTACGTCCCCAACAACGCCGTGCTGGTGGTGGCGGGCGACATCGACGTGGAGGCGACCCGCGCGCTGGTGCGCCGCTACTTCGGCCCCATCCCCCGCGGCCCGGAGCCGCCGCCGCTGCGCGACGCCGCGCTCCCGCCGCGCATCGGCGCGCCGGCGCGCGAGGTGGTGGAGGACCCCAACGCCCCCGCGCCCGCCGTGTACCTGGGCTTCCGGGTGCCGGCCACCCGCGACCCCCGGGCCGCGGCGGTGTCCGTGCTGGCCGGCTACCTGGCCGACGGGCGCACCAGCCCGCTGAACCGGGCGCTGGTGCGCGAGAAGCAGGTGGCGACGGGCGTGTTCTCCTTCAACTTCGAGTACTCCGACGGCGCGGACCTGCTGGTGGTGGGCGCGACCGGCAAGCCGGGCGGCGACCCGGAGGCGCTGGAGCGCGCGCTGCTGGCGGAGATGGACGGGATCGCGGCCCGCATCGACGAGGCCGGGCTGCAGCGCGTCAAGGCGGCCACCCGCTTCTCCCTGGTGAACCAGCTACAGGGGCTGGGCGGCTTCGGCGGCCGGGCGGACGTGCTGGCGGAGGGGTGGACGGTGCACCGCGACGCGGGCTGGATCAACCGGCGCCTCCCGGAGGTGGACGCGGTCACCGTGGCCGGCCTCCGCGCCCTCGCGGCGGAGCGGCTGGTCCCCGAGAACCGCGTCACCCTGGTGTTCGTCCCCCGCGGCACCGCCACCCCCACCCCCGCGCGGCCATGACCCGGCGACCCCCCCTTTCCCTCCCGGCGCTCGCCGCCCTGGCGCTCGCGGGCGCGGCCTGCGCGCCCCCGCCCGCGGCGGAGCCCGCTCCGGCGCCCGCCGCCGCCACGTCCGCCGTCGCCGCGGACACCACGCCGGCGCGGCAGCAGCCCCCCGCGCCGGGGCCGCTCCGCCCCTACCGCCTTCCCCCGGTGGAGGAGTTCACCCTCCCCAACGGGCTGCGCGTGGTGACGGTGCGGCAGACGGGGATGCCGCTGGTGACCGGGCGGGTGATCGTGGACGCGGGCTCCGTACACGAGCCGCCGGCCAAGGCCGGGCTGGCGACGCTCACCGGCGCGCTGCTGGCCGAGGGGTCGCGGCAGCTCACCGGCCCGCGGCTGGCGGAGCGGATGGAGCGGCTGGGCGCCCAGTTCCAGACCGGCGGCGGCGCCAACCTGGGCTTCGTCTCCGTCACCGCGCTGAAGAGCGCCTTCCCGGAGGCGATGCGGCTGGCCGCCGGCGCGGTCACCGACCCCGCCTTCCCCGCGGGCGACTTCGAGCGCCTGCGCGGCCAGGCGGTCGCCGCCTTCCTGCAGGGTCGGGCCACCGTGGAGGGGCTGGCCGCCGAGAACTTCGCGCGCGCGGTGTACGCCGCGGGGGCGCCGTACGGCCGCCCCTCCGGCGGCACCGCCGCCACGCTGCGGGGGCTCACCCGCGCCGACGTGGTGCAGTGGCACCGCGCCCGCTACGGTCCGGCCACCACCACGCTGCTGCTGGTGGGCGACGTCGCCCCGGACGAGGCGCGGCGGCTGGCCACGGAGGCGTTCGGCGCCTGGCGCGGCACGGCGCGGCGGGTCGCCCCTCCCGCGAGCACGCTGCGGCCGGCGGCGGGGACGCGGGTGATCCTGATCGACCGCCCGGGCTCGGTGCAGTCGTCGATCCGCGTGGGGCTGGGGGCGGTGGGCGCGGAGGACCCGGAGTTCTTCCGCATGACGGCGCTCACCCACGTGCTGGGGGGCGCCTTCAACGCCCGCATCAACCAGAACCTGCGCGAGCGGCACGGCTGGACGTACGGCGCCTTCGCCGGCCTGTCCGCGCTGCAGGGCGTGGGCACCATGGCGATCTCCTCGCAGGTGCGGACCAGCGCCACCGACTCGGCGCTGGTGGAGTCGGTGGGCGAGTTCCGCCGCCTGGCCCGCGAGACCGTCCCCGCCGAGGAGATGCAGGGCGCGCTCGGCAACCTGGTGGGGAGCTTCCCCGCCTCGGTGCAGACGGTGCAGGGGCTCGCCCAGCGCATGCAGAACGCCATCGTCTACGGGCTGCCGCTGGACTACTACGCCACCTACCGCGAGCGCCTGGCCGCCGTCACCCCCGCCGAGGCCGCCGAGCTCGCCGGGCGCCGCATCGACCCCGAGGCGCTGACCATCGTGGTGGCCGGCGACCTGTCCGCCATCGAGGGGCCGATCCGGGCGCGCAACCTGGGTGCTGTCGAGGTGTGGAGCCCGGACGGCGAGCGGGTGAGATAGGAGGGACGGCCGCACGACACGCACGACGGCCCGTGAGAGCCTGCGCTCTCCCGGGCCTCGCGTTTCCAGACGCCGCGCCCCGCTAACCGGCGCGGCTCACCAAGGGCAGGGGGCCAGGCGTGTGTGACGAAAGCACGCCGGCTGCGTCTATGAACGGTTTCCGACGCTGGCGATCTCGACACGCGCTGGAGAGCGTGGGAATCAAAGAGACGTGCCAGTTAATTTCCGTCACGATTGACTCGGTGCACGGCGCCTCATACACTTCTCCACTCGGTATCTCCTATCGAGCGGGACGGTTCCGTCCGCAATCGTCGCATCGGCGATCCTTCCTCGATGGTAAACACCCGTTCGTATTCGCTGTCCCGCTGGTGATTCATTCCCTGCCACTCACGCGCGCCTCAGGTTCCGCTTGACCCATCCCTTTAATCCGCGTCGGCCCCGACACCGAAGCACCCTGGTCGCAGCGGCCCTGTGGGTCGCGCTGTTCGCGGCCGTGGGCTGTGATTCCGTGGTCGGCCCGGGCCGGGTCCCGGGAACGGCCGCCCTGGGCTCGTCCGCGGTGCGGCCTCCGAGACCGACGCCGCCGAAGTTCGTCTCGAGCACACCCACCTATCCCGCCGCGGTGATCTACATCCTGTACCGGGAATACCTTCACAAGCACCCCGGCCTCACGCGGCTGAGCCCGGAAGACGAGCACTACCAGCAGTACCTGGAGCGCCGCCTGCGGCAACTCTATCCCGCCAAGGGATACTCGGGGATGGTCCGGAATGCGGTGGAAGAGATGAAGCAGAACCGGCTGGCGTGGCGGGACTACCAGCAGAAGCAGGATGCCTGGGTCCAATCGATCGCCCCGTTCTGCAACGACGGGTACGATCCGAACACGGGGGAGCCCTGCCCGACGACCGACACATCGGATCCGGTCGTGGATTCGAGCTGGGACGGGCAGGAGGAGCACGCCGTTCCGCCCGACGAGATGATCCCGACCCTGCAGATGGAGATCGATACGCTGCAGATGACGCAGCCCGAGATCGACCACCTGTACTACCAGGAATCATTGGCGACCGGTACGTTCTTCACGAGGACGGACGAGGTGATCGTGACGAGCACCGGGGCAAAAGCGACGCTCGACGATCTGATCCGTGCGACCGGCGAGGGATGGGCCCCGCCCGGCACCGCGCCCGCACAGGGCGAGGTCGTCATCCAGGTGAACCCGACCGTGATCGCGACCGTGGTCGTAACGGCCGGCATCATCGGCTGGAAGGCGTACCGGGTCGTACAGGCCGGCCAGCGCGCGCGGGAAAAGTCCCTCGAGTACTTCGGCACGCTGAATTACAGCAGCACCAAGCGTGACGCGATGCGCCACATCTTCTGGAACATGCAGATGCGGCGCCATGTGGGGTCGTTCTTCGCCAAGCTGGTGGCCGACTACCACGAGGATCAGGGGAACAACTCGCCGGCCGACAAGTCGATGGACTACCACAACAACGACATCGGCCGGGAGGTGAAGTACAGGAACTTCCGCGGGCACTGGCTCTGGGACCGGTGGGACTGGAAGGAGTGGGCGGTGAAGGTGCGCGACTACGTCAGGTATGCGCCCAACGGGGAGTACATCCCCGAGTGGGACAGCAACCCGCCGACCACGTTCTTCGATGCGCAGGGCCGGGAGGTCGCGGTCCCGGAATGGAAGTACATCTACTTCGTGCAATAGGAGTCCCTCATGGGAATGAGGCTCAAGCGAGCGCTGCGAAGCGCCTTCGTGGGGTTGGCGGTGATGGCCGCGCCGGGATGCGACGATATCCTGGCAGGGCTGAGCAACACGTACACCGGACCTCCGCCGAGCCGGGAGGACATCACGAACGAGACGGCCGTCATTCGCCGGGTCCGCGCCCAGCCCGAGACGGGAATCCAGTTCTTTCTGGTGGAGCGGGAGCGCTTCCTGGTGACCGACCCGCACGACATCGACCGGGTCGTGGAGGTCACCTCGCGCGACATCCAGGCGGCGGTCACTCCCATGCAGCTCGCCGCGGGGGACCGCATCCGGATCACGACCCGGTTCCTCTCCTACCGGGAGTCCGGAGAGCTGGGGCGGTACGTTTCCGACTGGCCGTACGACAAGTACGACGAATATCCGATCGGCTTCCACAGTCTCACGTCGGTCGAGCGCCTCGCGCCCTGATCCGAAGGCCGACGACGCGAAGCGCCCCGGACACCCGGTGCCCGGGGCGCTTTGCGTTGTTTCTTGATCCTCCCTTCCAGCCGTCCGTCAGCGCGCCGAGAGCTCCGCCGCCGCGGGCCCGGCGTCGGAGCCCCGCGCGTCCCCGGACCGCTCCTCGCGCCCCAGGTTGCGGGCGATCAGGGCGAACGCCGCCACCGCCACGCCCAGGTACGCCGCCGCCTCCCCGTACGAGCCGAAGATCAGCTTCCCCACCCCGAAGAGCGCCCCGTACACGCTCGCCACCCCCGCCGCCCAGTTGACCCAGCTCAGCGCCCCGCCCGCGACGGGCTCCGGCTCCAGCCCGGCGGCCCGCGCCACCCGCGCCCACCCCCTGCCCCCCGGCCGCACCCGCCGGTAGAACGCCACCAGCGTGGCCTCGTCCGTGGGCGCGGTGAGGAACGTGACCGCTACCCAGACGACCGTGGTGAAGGCGGTGGTGGCGAGCATCAGGTGCGCCCCCTCCAGCGCGTCCGTGGGATCGAACACCCCGAAGCCGGTGAGCAGCGAGAACGCCGCCAGCGCGGCGGCCATGGCGCCGATCTCCGACCAGGCGTTGATCCTCCACCAGTACCAGCGGAGGATGTACACCAGCCCCGTCCCCGCGCCCAGGGCGATGATGATGCGCCACGCCCCCTCGATGGAGCCGGCCACGTACAGCAGGTACGTCACCCCCGAGGACAGCAAAAAGATGAGCCCGGTGGAGAGGCGCGAGAGCAGCACCACCCGCCGCCCGTCGGCCCCGGGGTCCACGAAGCGCAGGTACAGGTCGTTGATCAGGTACGAGGCGCCCCAGTTGAGCTGCGTGGAGATGGTGGACATGTACGCCGCGGCGAAGCTGGCGAGCACCAGCCCGCGCGCCCCGGCGGGGAGCAGGTCCACCACGGCGCGCACGTAGCCGGTGGCCGGGTCCGCCAGCCCGGGGTAGAGCACCACCACCGCCAGCGCGGTGAGGATCCAGGGCCAGGGGCGCACGGCGTACATGGCGACGTTGAACCAGAGCGTCGCCAGCATCCCGTCGCGCTCGGTGCGCGCGCTGAAGATGCGCTGCGCCACGTAGCCTCCGCCGCCCGGCTCGGCGCCGGGGTACGAGGTGGCCCACCACTGCACCGCCAGGTAGGCCAGGAAGGCGGTCACCGGCATCCACTCCGCCCCCGCGGCGGGGAAGAAGGAGAGCGCGGCGTCGGCCGAGCCGTAGTGCTCCGGGAGCCGGGCCACCAGCCCGTCGATGCCGCCCACGGCCCGCACCGCGAAGACCGCCAGCGCGATGGAGCCGGCCATGGCGATGGCGAACTGGATGAAGTCCGTCACCAGCACGCCCCACAGCCCGGACAGGACCGAGTACGCCAGGGTGACCACGAACAGCAGGGCCAGCGCGGGGACCGGGGCGATCCCCAGCGTCACCTCCAGGATCTTGAGCATGGCCAGGTTGACCCAGCCGATGACGATCAGGTTGATGGGGAGCGCCATGTACAGCGCCCGGAAGCCGCGCAGCAGCGCCGCGGGGCGGCCGCTGTAGCGGATCTCGGTGAACTCCACGTCGGTGAGCACCTCGGCGCGGCGCCAGAGCCGGGCGTAGAAGAACACGGTGAGCATCCCGCTCATCACCATGTTCCACCAGAGCCAGTTGCCGGCGATCCCGTTGGCGGCCACCATCCCGGTGACGGCCAGCGGGGTGTCCGCCGCGAAGGTGGTCGCCACCATGGAGGTGCCCGCCAGCCACCAGGGCACCGAGCGCCCGGAAACAAAGAACTCGGACAGGCTCCGCCCCGCCCGCCGCGTGTAGGCCAGGCCGATCCCGGCGGACAGGGCGAAGTAGGCGGCGATGATCAGCCAGTCCAGGGGGGCGAGCTTCATGGGGGCGGGCTCCGGTGGGGGGGCTCCGGGTGCGGCGGACGGCGTGGGGATGCACAAGCGAGCGCACCGGACGCCGCGGCGCAAGGAGTCGGAACGCGAGAGGGCGCGGCCGGCACCGCGCCCCCTGTTTCATGTCCGTCGAGCCGGATCCGTGTCCGGCGCTCTACTGGCTCCACGCGTCCTGCTCTTCCTCGGGCAAGGGGTCGAAGAACGAGTCCGGAACGATCACTTCGCCCTGCAACGATCCCCGCTGCCGACGCGGCTCGTCGGACAGCACCTCGCCGCGGCGGATCGCTTCGTATGCCTCCTCGACCGCGGCGCGCTCCTCGTCCGTGTACGGCTCGTCGTCCGCGGGGGCGTTGCGCAGGAACGCCGGCAGCCCGGCGGGGGCCGCGCTCAGCGCCTCCAGGACCCGCTCGGCGACTTCCACCTCGCTGTCGGGCAGAAGGTCCACCAGGAGGTGCAGTCGTTCCTTGACGGTCATGGTTGTGCTTTCCGTTCAGGATCTGTTCCAGCCAGCCCGGCCGAGAGGGTGGCTCCTCCGCGCCGCTACCGCCGTCCCGCCGAGATCGCGCGGCGGGCGCGCCGGTCCGCCCCGGCGCGGCGGTCGCGGACGCCGTCCCAGTCGCCGGGGCCGCCGCCGGCAGCGATCCACCCGCCGCCCCCGGCGATGCGGGTGATGTGCGAGATGGCGTCCAGCCGGGCCTGCATCTCCTCGTGGCTGAGCAGGGGCGCGTCGGAGTAGCCCGGGTGCTCGTGCTCCATCAGCCGGTCCAGGGCCGCGTCGTCCGCCTCCTCCAGCGCCTGCAGCCACTCGTTGAGGAAGATGAGGATGCGGCACTCCTCCACCGCCCGGTCGATCAGCTCCCGCGGCGACAGCCCCGAGGCGGCGGACACGAAGGAGAAGTCGTACGTCCCGCCCAGAACCTTGCGGAACACCCAGGCCGCGCGCGACAGGTGGAAGTCCGAGGTGACCACGCGGATGGAGGTCCACGCGTTGGGCTCCAGGAAGTGGATGCGGGTGAAGTACGCGTTCCCCAGCGTGTCCTTGGAGCCCTCCTCCAGCAGCAGCGCCTCCTTGGGCACCCCCAGCTCCATGGCGTACGCGGCCATCGCCGCGGCCTCGGTCACGGCGGGCTCCGGCTGCATCAGCCCGCACCTGCCGGAGAGCACCACGCGCGGGGCGATGCCGCCGCGGAACAGCTCCGCCGCCCGCTCCACGCGGGTGCGCGGGACCACCGGGAGGGTGCCGTCGGGGAGGACCCCGCCCCCCAGCACCACGATCGCGTCCGCCGGGTGCTCGCCCGGGGACTCGGGGAAAACCGCTTCTTCTTCGATGGACGTCAAAGCTCGTTCAGCTCCGTGGACAGCTTGCGGGCCACGCCGGCCCAGTCGTAGCGCTCCCGCGCCAGGCGGAACAGCGCCTCGCGGTGCCGCTCCCCCAGCTCCAGCGCCGGGGGGACGTTGCGGACGATGTCCGCCACCGTGCGCTCCGCCGCGGCGGACAGCTTCATGGCGTCGGCGCCGCCCGGGGGGAGCACCTCCGCCACCGAGTCGATGCTGGCCCGCATCCCCCCGAAGTAGGTGCCCAGCGGGAACACGCCCGAGGCCAGCGCCTCCAGGAACACCAGCGGCCCCGCCTCCCGCACCACCGAGGGGAACACCGCCGCGTCGCAGCAGGGGAAAAGATAGCGCAGCTCCCGGTGCGTCAGGTATCCGGTGAACACCACCCGGTCCGGACGCACGTGCCGGCGCGCCGCGGCGTAGTACGCGTCCAGCTCCCCGCGCTCCCCCAGCTGCTCCAGGAAGCGCGCGGCCATGGTGAGCTCCGCGCCGCCGGTGTCGCCCTGCGGCGTCCCCTCCAGGGTCCGCCCCTCCGCCACGATCCTCTCCACCAGGGCGCGCTCGCCGTGCTCCAGCGCCCAGAGCATCGCCTCCAGCGGCTCGCGCAGCGGGCCGTGCCCCACCACCAGCAGCCGCAGGTCCGGGCGCCGCTCCAGCAGCAGCGGGAGCGCGGCCACGATCCCCTGCACCCCCTTTGCCGAGATCAGCCGCCCCACGTACAGCAGCGTGGCGTCGCTCTCCCAGGCCACCGCGCCCAGCTTCGCCTCCAGCTCCGCGTCCGGGGTCTTGCCGTCGAACTCCCGCGCCGGGGCGAACGCGTCCAGCAGCTCCTGCGTGTCCATGCCGCCCCGCAGGCGGGCCCGAAGCGCCTCCGTCTGCGCCGGCGTCCTGCCGCGCGGCAGCCCGGCGAGCGCCGCCTCCAGCCGGGCGATGCTGCCGCGGCGGCCGGCGCGCTCCACCGGCTCGAACTGGCTGGTGTCCACCCCCAGGTGCAGGTCCGAGAACTTGGCCTCCAGCCCGGGGACGTCCGGGAGCGCGTCGCACACCCGGCGGCGCATCTCCTCGCCGTGTACGAACACCCGCCCCGCGGCCGTGAACGCCTCCGTGGCGTGGCGCAGGAAGCGCCGGTCGCGCTTGACCGCGTACTCCAGCGCGCTCCCGTGCGGCATCACCGCGAAGGGGACGCCGGTGATGGCGCTCACCCGCATGGCCACCACCGACATCAGCACCGCGTGGTTGGCGTGGATGGCGGTGACCCCGTTCTCCCGCACGATGCGCAGCAGCGCCCGGACGTTGCGCTCCAGGTACTCCTCGATCTCCGCGTCCGACAGCTCCACCATCGCCGTTGGGCGGGCGAACTCCTCGTAGCTGTCCCACACGTACACCGGCAGCACCTCGCCCAGCGCCGGCTTGTGCAGGGTGCAGCACCCCGGGAGCGGGCTGTCCCGGCGGAACACGGTCTCGCAGGTGCCGTCCGGCCGGTAGCTGCGCGACTCGGCGACGAACGGGTAGCGCTCCGGGTGGTTCTCCTGCGCCATGAGGTGCACCGTCTCCCCCTGGCGGCAGAGCGACTCCACGATGGCGCGCGTCCACAGGTTGCTCCCGGAGCCTTCCAGCAGGTAGCCGTGCAGGATGCAGATCATGGCGCCTCGCGCGGGTGGAGTGTGGCGGAGTCCGGGGGGGCTGCCGCAAGGGTGCGGCCACGCGGCGCCGCGGTGCTGTACAAACGTCGCGCACGCACCTTGCTTGGGGAGTGCGCAACCTCTTGAAGGAGAAAGGGATGACACGAACGATCCGGAGCTGGACGGGGACCGCGCTGGCCGCGGCGGTGCTGGTGCTGGGCGGGTGCGTGGTGCAGGACGAGGAGCCGGACGCGGGCGGCGCCGCGCCGTCCGGCGAGGTGAGCGCCGCGCCCGGCGGGGCGCAGCCGCAGGCCCCGGCGCAGCCGGCGGCGCCGCCCGCGCCCACCCCGCCGCCTCCGCCCGACCTGCGCCTGGAGGTGAACGTGGCCGCGCGCGAGGTGCACGTCTATCGCAACGACCAGCGCATCGCCACGCACCCGGTGGCCGTGGGGACGGAGGAGTGGCCCACCCGCACGGGCGAGTGGACCATCGGCCAGGTGGTGTGGAACCCGCGCTGGGTGCCGCCCAAGGAGGAGGGGTGGGCAGAGGACGAGGAGACCAAGGAGCCGGGCGCGGCCGACAACCCGCTGGGGCACGCGCAGCTGGTGTACGACGCGCCGCGCAGCATCCACGGCACCAACGAGCCCGAGTCGCTGGGCAAGGCGGCCTCGCACGGCTCCATCCGCGTGTCCAACCAGGTGGCCAAGGAGCTGGCGCGCATGGTGATGGAGGCCGGGGGCGCGGGCAAGGACGAGGCGTGGTACCAGCGCGTCCAGTCCAACCGCAAGGAGCGCGTGGACGTGCCCATCCCCAACCCGGTGCCCATCCGCGTGGTGGCCGGCGGCGGGGGCGGGTCCGGCGGCGGGGAGGAGAAGAGCGGGCAGGAGGGCTGAGCCGGCGGAACCGGGCGGACGGTCGAAGGCCCGGGAGCGCGCCTGCTCCCGGGCCTTCGCGCCTTCCCGGTGCGCCCCGCGCCGTGAATCCGTCCGGGAGTCTCCGCTCGTATCCGCTACGTCCACCTCCCCGATCCCCCGGACCCCCGGCACCATGCCCTCACCCCCAGGCGGCCCGGCCCGTCTCCCCGTGTACGACCTCCAGGAGCCGCGCGAGGCCGACGCGCGCGCGGCGCTGGAGCGCGTGTTCGGCCCCGACCGCGCCGCCGAGCGCTGGCAGCAGGCCTGCCGCGAAGCCGGCCTCCTCGCCGGTCGCGTGAGCACCACGCCGCAGCTGCAGCGCGCGGTGGCCGCCCTGGCCGGGCAGGGCGGCACCGTCGCCGTGGTCGCGCGCTCCATGGAGATCCGCATGCGCACCTTCGCCCGGCTCTCCGCCGGCGCCGCCGCCACGGCCGGGAGGCAGCCATGAGCACGCCCGATCCCCTCCGCGACGAGGCCCGCCTCCAGGAGATCGCCGACCTGGACCTCCTCTCGCCCGACGTGGACCCCGTCCTCCAGGACGTCGCCGCGGAGGCCGCGTCCCGGCTGGGGCTCCCCGTCTCGCTGGTCAGCGTGGTGCTGGACGAGGCGCTGCACGTGGCCGGCTTCCACGGCCCCGACGGGCTGTGGCTCGCCGAGACGCGTGGCCACCCGGTGGAGTGGTCGTTCTGCGCCACCTCCGTGCGCACCCGCGCCGAGTTCGTGGTGGAGGACGCGGAGACCCACCCGGAGCACCGCACCAACCCCCTGGTGACGCTGGACGGGGTGCGCTGCTACGCTGGGGTGCCGCTGGTGTCGTCGCGCGGCCACGTGCTGGGCAACCTGTGCGTGGTCGGGCTGGAGCAGCGCACCTTCAGCGAGGCGGAGCTCGGCGTCCTCCGCGACCTCGCCGCCGAAGCCGTGCGCCGCATCGAGCGGCGCCGGATCGCCTGAGGGCGGGTCCAGGGAAAAGCACGACGCGG
>JBFMFL010000164.1:0-15372 GCA_040752145.1 Gemmatimonadota bacterium | reverse complement strand
TCGCGGGCGGCGCCGGCCGGACGCCGGCGCCGCGGCAATCTAGGGCGCCCGGGGGGGCGGGGCGAGGGCCCGCACGGCGGGGGCGCCGGAGCGCCGCCCGCCGCGCGGAGCCGCTCCAGCGGGTCACTGCCCGGCGATGGTCACCCCGGCCGGCCGGACGATGAGGAAGGCCGGCTGGCCCTGCGCCACCTGCCGGGTCTCCTGCTCCAGGGTGGTGAGCTGGCCCAGCGCGGAGCCGTCGCGCACCTGCCCCGAGAGGCGGACGCTCTGGCCGGCGTCGATGTCCACGACCGGCTCGGCGCCCTGGGGCTCGTCCAGGACCACGAACATGCGCTGGCCGGCGTCCTCGATCCAGAACCCCCGGTCCGAGACCACCTCGGCGACGCGGGCGGTGCCCTCGACCGTCTGCGCGCCGAACTGCCCGGGGTTCGCCAGGATCTGCGCGATGGGGAGCGCCCCGGCGGCGCCCGCGGCCCCCGTGGCGGTGGTGTCCGCCATCGCCATCCCGGTGTCCATGGGCACCGGCGCCGCCACCGCGGCCGGGTCGGTCACGGCCGTGTCCGCGGGCACCACCACCGCCTCCTCGCCGCCGTCCCCGCACTGCGTCAGCCCCCACAGGATCAGCGCCAGCAGGAGGAGCCCCAGGATCCACGGCAGGATCCCCATCCCCTTCTTTTCTTTTTTCTCGATGTCGATGTCGGCCATGGCCTCGCTCCTCCGGGTGTGTTCGCGTGTCCGCGGGGCCGGTGCCTCCACCCGCGGCGGAGCGCGCGGCAAGTGCAAGGGGCGTGCGCAAGGCCCGGACGGGCCGGACCCGGAGCGCGCGAGGGGGCGCCGGCATCCCGGCGCCCCCTCGCCTCCGTCCTCCCCCGGCGCGGTCAGCGCGGCGCGGTGCGCCCCGCCCCGAAGGCCGCCGCGGCCACCGAGAGGCCCATGGCGAGCAGCGCGGCCCACGCCGCCCTGGACGCCACGTTCGCCGCGTCCCCGGCGGCCTGGCCGGCCTGCTGCTGCACGTCCTGCGCGGCGGACGACACCTGCGCGCGGGCGCCGGAGGCCGCGGACTCGATGCGGGTGGCGGCGCGCTCCGCCTCGGCGCGGCTCATCCCGGTGCGCGCCGAGATCACGTTGATCATGTCCTCGCGGTCCACCTGCCCGGAGGTCTGCCGGACGCGCTCGGTGAGCTCCTGCGCCAGGGCGCGGTTGTCGGTGCCGGAGGCCGCCCGGCCCTGCACCGCCTCCGCCTGGGCCTGCAGGCTGTCCGGCTGCAGGGCGGGGTTCCCCGTCTGCGCGAGCGTGGTCTCGATCTCCCGCTGCAGCGCCCCGAAGTCCATGCCGCCCGCCTGGTTCACCGCGGCCGCGCCCAGCTGGCCCACGGAGCCGGCCACGCCGCCCGCGGCGGCGGCGGTGGTGCGGCTCAGCACGTCGAAGGCCCCGCCCAGGAGGCGCCCGGCGCCCACGGAAACGAAGTACACGGCCAGCAGCGTGGAAAGGCTCCACATGACCACCCCGTGCAGGCGCCCGTCGCCGGGGGTGAGCACGCCGGCCAGGCGCCCGGTGGTGAGCCCCCCCACGAACATGCTGACGACGGCGGTGAGCACGAACCAGATGCCGGCGCCGATCCCCAGCCCGCCCGCGGAGTCGCCCTGCCCGGGGTCGAACGCGGTGAGCCCCACCGCGACCCCCACCACCGAAAGCACCATCTGGATCGCGGTGGCGACCACGAAGCCCGCGAAGATCGCCCCCCAGCTCAGTCGGAACCCCGTCCTCTCGGGCAGCCCCTCTTTACGCCCCACCGAGATGTCGGCCATGATCTTCTCCGTCGCTGGTCGCCGGATGCCGCGCCGCCCGCCGCGGGCGAAGCTCGCGCAGACGTTCGGCGCCCGGGCGCTGCAACTCCCACGCCGCACCGGGAGGAGAAAAGCTGCCGGAGGGGCGGCCTAGGACGAGCTCTCCCCGGCGCGGCGGGCCATGCGGAAGGCGCGGACGCTGATGTTGACGGCCTGCTGCATGAAGCTGCGCAGCAGCGACAGGGCGAGCTCCGGGTCGGCGCCGGGGACTTCCTCCGCCACCCCCAGCGCGCACGACTCCACCTCCTCCATGAGGATGCGGTAGTCCTCGCGCACCCCGTCCTCCGTCCACCCCAGGCGCCAGCGCTGCAGCCCGTGCCGGTCGGCGATGGTGCGCTGGATGGCGCTGCCGTCCTGCATCAGGTCGGCGGCGTCCTCGGGCGACTCCTCCAGGATGACCAGGCACTGCACCGCGTCCGCGACCAGGGCGGCGAAGTGGTTGCGGAGCATGGAGTCGGGGAGGCCGTCCAGGTGCGGGACGGGCGGCGCGGCGCGGAGGCGCCTGACGAACTCCTGGGTCACGGAGTCCACCACGTCCAGCATCCTCATCCCCATCCCGGCGATGCCGCGGATGCGGGGCGCGGGCGCCGTCTCCGCCGGGGGCTCGGCGCCGGAGTGCGAGGGGAGCTCCGCGGCGGGGAGCCAGAGGGTGAAGGTGGAGCCCTCCCCCGGGCGGCTGCGGACGGTGAGGTCGCCCTTCATCAGCCGGGCCAGCTTGCGGCTGATGGTGAGCCCCAGCCCGGTGCCGCCGGCGCGCCGGGTGCGCCCCTCCTCGGCCTGCGCGAAGGGCTCGAAGATGCGCGCGGTGAGCTCCGGCGGGATGCCGATGCCGTTGTCCTCCACCGCCAAAAAGGCCCAGGGCCCGGCGTGGGTGGCGAACACCTCGCCGTGCGGGTGCGGCGCCACCCCGCAGAGGACGCGGACGCGCCCCCCGGCCGGGGTGAACTTGACGGCGTTGGAGAGCAGGTTGGCGGCGATCTGGCGGACGCGTCCGGCGTCCCCCAGGAACGCGGCCCCGGGGTCGCCCTCGCAGCGCTCCGACAGCTCCAGGCCACGCTCGGTCGCCTGGGGCCGCACCAGGTCCAGCGCGGCGTCCACGGCGTCGGCCAGGCGCCCGGGCTCGCGGTCCACCTCCATCTCGCCGGCGTCGATCTTGGCGACGTCCAGCACCTCGTTCACCAGCGACAGCAGGTGGCGGCTGCTCTCGCGGACGCGGGCGAGCTGCGCGTGCTGCGCCTCGGTCACCGGCCCGCTGAGCCCCAGGTCCAGGAGGTCCGTGTACCCCATGATGGCGTTGATGGGGGTGCGGATCTCGTGGCTCATGCTCGCCAGGAAGCTGGACTTGGCGGTGTCCGCCGCCTGGGCCTCCTGCCGCGCGGCCTCGGCCACGGTGCGCGCGAGCACGGCCTCCTCCCGCGCCTCCCGCTCGCGCCCCAGCAGGTCGCGGCTCTCGGCGGCGGCGCGGCGGGCCTCGGTGACCTCCGTCCAGAGCGCCACCGCGGCCACGATGCGGCCGGCGGCGTCGCGCACCGGGGAGGTGTGCAGCAGGAACACGACCGGGGAGCCGTCCTCCCGCGGCAGCGCCACCTCCGCGCCCTCCACCGTCTCGCCGTGGCGGAGGGAGCGTGCCGGCGGCCACTCCTCCGCCCGGAACGGGGTGCCGTCCGGGTGCAGGGCGGGGCCGGGCTCGGCGGACGCCAGCACGCCGCGCGCGGGGCCCTGCTCCGCCCGCTCGCTGGCGAGCACCACGCGCCCGGTCCCGGCCTCCACCACGGCCACCGCGACGGGCACCTGCCGGAGCACCCGCTCGAACAGCGAGCCCGCCTGCCGCGCGTGCTCGCCGTGTCTCACGCCGATCTCTTTCGTCATCCCCCGCGCGCGTGGTTGCCGGTGCCGTCCCGCCGGAAATCCTCCGCCGCCAAGCAAGGCACGTGCCCTCCCGGGTCAGCCCGCGCCGCCGCAGCCGCGGGGCACGCCGTCGCCCGCCCGGCTCATCCCGCCCTCGGAGACCACCACGCCGTCCAGGGGGCTGGGGAGCTCGCCGCCGTCCAGCAGGCGCGCGAACTCGGCCCGGACGATCCCGTAGCACTCGCACGCGGCGGCCTCCAGCCCCGGCCGGTCGACCACGGTGATGCGGCCGCGGGCGTACTCGATGAGCCCCGCGTCCTGGAGCCTCCCGGCCACCTCGGTGACCGTGGCGCGGCGCACCCCCAGCATCTGCGACAGGAACAGGTGGGTCATCTCGAAGCTGTCGGCGCCCACCGCGTCGTGCGTGGTGGCCAGCCAGCGCGCGCAGCGCTGCTCCACCGGGTGCAGGCGGTTGCACGCCGAGCACTGCGCGACGTGGGTGAAGAGGGCCTGCGTGTAGCGGCCCAGCACGTCCGGGAGCACCCCGCCGCGGCGCACCTCCGCGCGCAGGTCGCCGGCGCTCATCCGGTACGCGTCGCCCGGCACCTGCGCGAACGCCTGCCCGGCCATGCTGCCCGCGCCCAGGAACACGGGGATCCCCACCATCCCCTCGTGCCCCACGGTGGCGGTCTCCACCGCGGAGCCGTCCGGCATGACGCTGACGATGGAGACCACGGCCGTCTCCGGGAAGTACACGTGCTCGATGGGCGCCCCCACGTCGATCACCACCTGCCGCGTCTCCAGCCGCACCCGCTCCAGCGCCGGCCGGAGCCCCTCCATCTCCTCCGCGGGAAGGAGCGCGAGGATGCGGTTGCGGGGCCGCGCCGACTCGTCGGCGCCCCCGGCGGATTCACGGTTCATGGGATTTCCGGTGTCGGCGATGCGCAGCCGGCGGAGCGCCGGCCGTGTGGCGTTCCGCGGTCTGCATGGAGCAAGCCATCCCGGCGGTGCGGGAGTGCGGGCCCTCACCCGGCTCGCTTGAGGCTCGCCACCCTCTCCCAATTCTGGGAGAGGGGGCAACTACGGGCGGGGCATGCTGTTCTCCCCTCCCTCGCTCGCGGGGGAGGGGTGGCGCGCAGCGCCGGGGTGGGGGGGCCCGCGGACGCCAGCACCAGCCCTACCCCGCGCCAGCGGGGGCACGCCCGAACCAGCCGTTGAAGCCGTAGAAGCCCGCCCCTGGCGCGCATCGTGCCGTGCCGGACGGGGAAACCAAGGCGCTTCCCGAACCCACACTCCGCACCCGGACCATGGACGTACGCGAGCACGACCTCCCCGGCGTGGGGAAGAAGTTCGCCCTCACCACCGACGACGGCGACCGGCTGACGGTGATCATCCACAACACCGGCGCCCGCGAGGTCTACCTGTTCGAGCGCGGCGAGGACTTCCCCCACGCGGCGGTGCGCCTGGAGGACGCGGAGGCCCGCAAGCTGGGCGCGATCCTGGGCGGCGCCTACTTCCAGCCCGCCACCGCCGAGAGCATGGACATGGTGCTGGGCCAGCTCTCGGTGGAGTGGATGAAGGTGGAGCCCTCGTCGCCGCTGGCCGGGACGACGCTGCTGGAGGCCCGGGTGCGCGAGCGCACGGGGGCCAGCGTCATCGCCGTGCTGCGCGGCGGCACGGCGATCCCCAACCCGCAGCCCGACCAGCGCATCGAGGCCGGGGCCACGCTGATGGTGATCGGCGACCGCGAGCAGGTGGGGCGCTTCGGGACGCTGCTCCGCGGACGCGCCCCGGCCGGCTGACCCCCGCCATGGAGCACGGCGGCTTCCTCCTGGGCGCGGGCGTCCTGCTGGGCGTGCTCGCGCTCGGGGGGCTCCTGTTCAGCCGGCTTCGCCAGTCGGTGATCCCCGCCTTCATCCTGCTGGGGATGGCGGCGCGCCCCTACGCCCTGGACGAGCACATGGTGGAGGTGCTCGCCACGCTGGGCGTGGTGCTGCTGCTCTTCTTGATGGGGGTGGAGTTCTCGCTGGCGGCGCTGCTCCGCAACCGCCGCCGCATCCTCCGCAACGGGTCCATCGACCTGGCCGTGTGCTTCCCGGCGGGGTTCGTCGCCGCGCTCGCCATGGGGTGGGGGTGGGCGGGGGGGCTGCTGCTGGCGGGGGCCTTCTACGTCTCGTCCAGCGCCATCATCGCCAAGAGCGTGATCGAGATGCGCCGCACCGCCAACCCGGAGACGGAGACGGCACTGGGGGTGCTGGTGTTCGAGGACCTGTTCGTGGCGCTGCTGCTGGCCGTGCTCTCCGGCGCGGTGCTGGTGGGGGAGCCGAGCGCGCTGGCGGTGGCGGGCGGGGTGGGGAAGGCGCTCGTCTTCTTCGGGGCGGTGGTGGGGGCGGCGCTGTGGGGGCGGCGCCTGCTGGACCGCGCCTTCGACCTGGAGAGCGACGACCTGTTCCTGCTGCTGGCCGCCTCCCTGGTGCTGCTGCTCTCCTGGGCGGCGCTGGCGGCGGGGCTCTCGGAGGCGATCGGCGCGTTCCTGGCCGGGCTCGCGCTCGCCGAGACGGAGCACCGCGAGCGGGTGGAGCGCCTGTTCGCCCCGCTCCAGGGGTTGTTCGCGGCGGTGTTCTTTCTGGGCTTCGGGCTGTCCATCGACCCGGGCACCTTCGCCGCGGTGTGGCCCCAGGCGCTCTCGCTCACCCTGCTGGGGGTGGCGCTCAAGGTGGCGGCGGGGTGGTGGATCGGCGGGCGCGACGGGCTCCCCCCGCGCAGCGCGCTGGCGCTGGGGCTGACGCTCATCCCCCGCGGTGAGTTCTCCATCGTGCTGGCCGGCATCGCCGCCGCCGCGGGCTACCACGAGCTGGCCGCCCTGGTCGCGATGCTGGTGCTGGCCCTGTCGCTGGTGGGCACCGCCGCCATCCGCTTCGCGCCGGAGCTGGGGCGGTGGATGTTCCCCCGGCGTGCCGAGCGGGGCCTGGCGGAGCGGGGGTTCAACCCGGAGCTGGCGGGGTTCGATCCGCCGGCGGCAGGGGACAGGGGACCGGGAGCGGCCTGAACGACGGAACGCCTCCCCGGGCGAGGGAGGCGTTCCGCGTAGCCCGGCCGGCGGTCAGCGCGGTGCGTGGCGCTCGCTCCCGGACGCCACGGCCAGGTTCAGGGTGGAGTCGCTGGCCAGCCGGTCGATGCGGAACACCACCCGGTCGTTGTGGCCCAGCCCGAGGGGCGGCGCCTTCTCGCGGTACTTGGCCTGCGCCAGCACCACGTACCGGCTCCCATCCTCCATCGTGACACGCGCAGGCTCGCCCACCCGGAGCGTCTGCGGTATCCCACCGACGGTCTTCCGTCCGAACCCGTTCTCGTACTCCACGACGGTGTTGGTGAGGTCGTTCTCGCGGATGTCGTCGAACTTCACCCAGAAGCGCGAGTCCGCGACCGGGGTCAGCCGCTCCTCCTCCACCACCTGCGACCAGCGGTTGAGCACCAGGTGGTTGGCCATCCTTGCCTCCAGGAGCGCGCCTGCGACCTGGTCCGCCAGCTGGCGGCGCAGGGCGTTGACGCTCGCCGTGTCCGCGGCAATTCGCTGGACGTGGTCGTCGCGTGTGGCGCCGACCAGGCGGAGCGCCGCATCTGCGTCGGAGCGGGCGGCCTCGATCTCCTTCTGGGTCCGCGCCATGGTGGCGGTGTTCCGGCCGTACTCCACCAGCTGGTTGGCGAGCGCCGCCTGGTAGTCCTTTGCGCCCTGAACCAGGGCGCCCGCGCGTGCGACTCCGCTCAGGAGAGAGTCCGAGGTGCTCGCGTATGCGGTGCGCATGGAATCCACCTGCTGTGAAAGCTCCTTCTGGGCTACGGCAAGTGCTTTGCGCTGCTCGCGGATCGCTTCTCCCTCTTTCGACAGGTCGCGCCAGGCCAGGCCGATCACCAGCACCACGAACGCGATCACGACCGCGAGAGCGTTGAGGGCCTTGCGGAGGACGCGGGCCGCGAGCACGTCCTCGTAGGCTACGGCGTCGAAGGCCGGCTTGGTTGGTTCCGACATGCGCACCTGCCTGTGAAGGGGGAGGGTTTGTGGGGAGGTAGTGGTAATGGATGGACGCGAACTGGAGCTTTCGTCATGGGCCACGATAATGGCGGCGCCGTGGCCGTCAAGCGTTCCGTGCGCGTGAGGGATGTCGGCCGGAGGGGCGAGAGCCCGAACCCTCCGTTCCGGGCCGTCGCCGTTCCGAAAAGCGCCTGGCCCACCCCTTGCGGCCCGGCCGCCGCGACCGGAGCAGGCCAGCCAGCTATCGAGATTAGAGAGACGCCGATGCCGCCGAAGATCGACGCCAGCCGGAAGATCGTGATCGAGGACGTGTACCCCGAGCTCGACTGCGGGCGCTACGCCGTCAAGCGCGAGGTGGGGGACGTGGTGGAGGTGAAGGCCGACATCTTCAAGGAGGGGCACGACGCCATCGCCGCCGCGGTGTGGTACCGCACCGAGCGCGAGACCGGGTGGCGGGAGTCGCGCATGCGGTTCGTGGACAACGACCGCTGGGGCGGCTCCTTCCCGGTGACGGAGAACCTGCGGTACCTGTTCACCGTGGTGGCGTGGACCGACGCCTTCGGCACCTGGGCCTCGGACACGCGCAAGAAGTACGACGCCGGGCAGGACGTGGCCAGCGAGCTGCTGGAGGGCGAGGCGCTGCTCCGCAAGGCCGCGGCGCGCGCGGAGGGCGGCGACCGCGAGCGGATCGAGGCGTACCTGCGCGAGATCGGCGACGGCTCGCAGGCGGAGCGGGTGGCCGCGGCGCTGGACGCCGGGCTGCTGGAACTGATGGAGCGCTGGCAGGAGCGCGCGGACCTGACCCGCCACGACCGCGAGCTGCCCGTGCAGGCCGACCGGGTGGCCGCGCGCTTCGCCGCGTGGTACGAGCTGTTCCCGCGCTCCATGTCGGACGACCCGGCGCGGCACGGCACCTGGGACGACGTGATCCGGAAGCTGCCGTACGTGCGCGACATGGGCTTCGACGTGCTGTACTTTCCGCCCATCCACCCCATCGGGCTCCAGTTCCGCAAGGGCAAGAACAACACGCTCAACGCCGGGCCCGACCAGCCGGGGTCGCCGTACGCCATCGGCGGCGAGGAGGGGGGGCACAAGGCCATCCACCCGGAGCTGGGGACGCTGGAGGAGTTCCGCCGCATGGTGGCCGCGGCGCACGAGCACGGGCTGGAGATCGCGCTGGACTTCGCCATCCAGGTGTCGCCCGACCACCCCTATGCCAAGGAGCACCCGGGGTGGTTCTACGTGCGGCCGGACGGCACCATCAAGTACGCCGAGAACCCGCCCAAGAAGTACCAGGACATCTACCCGCTCAACTTCTACGGCGAGGACTGGGAGGCGCAGTGGGAGGAGTGGAAGAGCGTGTTCCTGTTCTGGATCGAGCAGGGCGTCAAGATCTTCCGGGTGGACAACCCGCACACCAAGCCGGTGCAGTTCTGGGACTGGGTGATCCGCGAGGTGCAGCGCGACCACCCGGAGACCATCTTCCTGTCCGAGGCGTTCACGCGCCCCAAGATGATGCGCGCCCTGGCAAAGGCCGGGTTCACGCAGAGCTACACCTACTTCACCTGGCGCAACTTCAAGGGCGAGATCACCGAGTACTTCGAGGAGCTCACCCAGGGGCCCATGCGGGAGTACTTCCGCGGCAACCTGTTCCCCAACACGCCCGACATCCTCCCCGAGTTCCTGCAGCGCGGCGGGCGGCCGGCGTTCATGATCCGGGCGGTGCTGGCGACCACGCTCTCCTCCGTGTACGGCATCTACTCCGGCTTCGAGCTGTGCGAGAACACGCCGCTGGGGCCCGGCAAGGAGGAGTACCTGGACTCGGAGAAGTACGAGATCAAGGCGTGGGACTGGGACCGCGAGGGGAACATCCGCCCGCTGATCACCCGGCTGAACGCGGTGCGGCGCGCCAACCCGGCGCTCCAGGAGTACGACAACCTGCGCTTCTACGGTGCGGACAACGACCACGTGCTGTTCTACGGCAAGGCCACGCCGGACCGCACCAACATCGTGTTCGTGGCCGTGAACCTGGACCCGTTCCAGGGGCACGAGGCCACGCTCTGGTTCCCGCTGGACCTGATGGGGATGGGGCCGCACGACCCCTGGGAGGTGGAGGAGCTGCTCACCGGCGAGCGGCACTTCTGGCAGGGGTCCGGGCAGCGGATCTGGCTGGACCCGGGGGCGCCCGCGCGCATCTTCCGGGTGCGGGCGTGGCGCAGCTCCGAGCACAACTTCGACTACTTCATGGCGCCGAACGTGGTGGACGTGCCGTGAGGGGGTGGGCTTGATGCCCTGAAGCTCGCGGGCCGCTCCGGAGCCCGGACGATACTGCCGTCCGGTCTCCTGCGCGGGCTCCGGGAGCCCCGGAAACAGCCCCGGGTCTCCCTGCGCCGGGGGGAGCCTCACGCAAACCGCCGCGTGAGTCTCCCCCCGAACCGATTTTGGGGGTACTGCGGAACTGCGAACGGCGCGATGGGGGCGCGGTCCGACGAGGTGCTTGCGGAGGGGCCGGCTTCGAACTACTGTGTTTCCCGTATCTCGCTTCGGGACGCCGCCCCGGCGTCCGTCGCTCACGGTCCACCCCCAGGACGCGAGGACAGCACCATGCGCATGCTCCGCCTCCTCCCGCTGGCGCTCCTCGTCGCGTCCGCGCTCGCGGCTCCTTCCCGTGCCTCCGCCCAGGGCGGGCCCGCGGCGGTGCAGGTGGTCGCGCGGGAGGAGGGGAGCGGGCTGCCCATCGCGGGCGCGCAGGTGACGGTCAACGGGGTGGGCACCGTGGCGGTGAGCGACTCCATGGGGCGGGCGCACGGGGCCGTGGCGCGGACGGGGCCGAGGCTGGTGCGGGTGCAGCGCGTGGGATACCTGCCGGAGAGCTTCACCGTGGAGTTCCGTCCCGGGGAGGCCGTGGAGGCCGAGGTGGACATGCAGCGCGCCCCCGTCGAGCTGGCCGGCCTCACCGTCCGCGGCCTGATGCCGAGCACGACGCTGCGCACCACGGGCTTCTACGACCGCCGCCAGCAGGGGTTCGGGAGCTTCGTGGACAGCGAGGAGCTGTACCGGCGCAAGGACTCCTACCTCAGCTCCCTGATGCGGACCATTCCGGGCGTCACCGTGCAGTACTGCACCGACCCGCTGTGCGCGCAGAGGGGATACCGGCTGGTGGCGGGCGGGAGCACCGGCTCCATGCGGACGCAGTGCGTCATGCGCATCTTCCTGGACGGGATGCAGGTGCAGAACGAGGACATCGACCAGCTGAACGTGCGCAGCCTGGAGGGCGTGGAGGTGTACCTCCGCGAGGGCGGGATGCCCGTGCAGTTCGCCGGCACCGGCTCGGCCTGCGGCGTCGTACTGCTCTGGACCCGGGCGATCTAGCCACCGGCGCAGCCGGCGGGAGCGCGCGCCCCCGCCGCGATCCCCCGGCGGGGGCGCTTTTTCGTACGGCGCGCCTCCACGAGGTGCTTGCGGAGGGCGCGAAGCCGAATTACTGTGTTTCCCGTAGCTCGTCTCCTGGCGCCGCCCCGGCGTCCACCCGCGCGGTCCACCCCGAAGACGGGAAGAAGCCCCATGCGCATGCTCCGTCTCCTCCCGCTGGCCCTCCTCTCCGCAGCCGTGCTCGCCGGGCCTCCCGGGGCCTCCGCGCAGGGCGGGCCCGCGGCGGTGCAGATCGTCGCGCGGGAGGAGGGGACCGGGCTGGCGATCCCCGGCGCCCAGGTGACGGTGAGCGGGGTGGGGACCGTGGCGGTGAGCGACTCCATGGGACGGGCGCACGGAACCGTGGCGCGCACGGGGATGCGGCTGGTGCGCGTGCTGCGGGTGGGCTACCTGCCGGAGAGCTTCACCGTGGAGTTCCGCCCGGGGGAGGCCGTCGAGGCGGAGGTGAGCATGCAGCGCGCCCCCATCGAGCTGGACGGGCTCACCGTCCGCGGGCTGATGCCCAGCACCACGCTCCGGGACGTGGGCTTCTACGACCGGCGCAAGGTCGGCTTCGGCCGGTTCGTGGACAGCGACCAGCTGAACCGGCGCAAGGACAGCCACCTCAGCTCCCTGATGCGGAGCATCCCGGGGGTGAACGTGATCCATTGCGGGCCCCCGGCATGCACGTTCAGGGGGTACCGGGTGATGGCGAGCGGGGGCGCGTCGTCCATGGGGCTCACGTGCCCGATGCGCATCTTCCTGGACGGGATGCAGGTGCGGAACGAGGACATCGACGCGACGAGCGTTCGCGCCCTGGAGGGGGTGGAGGTGTACCCCCGCGGCGCCGGCATCCCCGCCCGGTTCGCCGGCACCGGCTCCGCCTGCGGCGTGGTCCTGCTCTGGACCCGGGGCATCTAGCGGCACCCCTGCCGCCCGCCCGAAGCGAAGCGCCCCCGCCCGGATCTCCCGGCGGGGGCGCTCTTCACGTACCGCGTACTCCGTCCTGCCGTTCAGGAAGCCCAATCGATTCCAGAGCCGGTGGAAACCGTATCCGTGTCACCCTGCGCCGGGGGGAGCCCCGCCGAACTGCCGGCGAGTTCCCCCGTCCAAGACACCGCGCACCCGGAGAAGGACTTTTACCGATCCGCCGACACGCCACCTTGCACCTCGATCCGTCCGCCTGGCTCCATCCACTCGCGAGGCAAGCTTCAATCGCGGCAGCGACATATCGCCCTGGCGACATCCGTCCGTCCACAAAGAATTCCTTGTCCCCTGCACCCGCCGACTTTACATTGAGATGGGCCCTATTCCCCCCGGCCCGCGCCGCTATTCCCACTCGTAGTGCCCACGAACGTTTTCCCACAGCACTCACGGGTCGGAGAACCGGAAGGAGGCACCATGGCTTCTCCAGCAGTCGACATCCTGAGCCTGCGTGAAAAGCGTGCGAAGCTCAAGCGGATGGGATTCCGGAGGAAATCGGCGGTGGTGTGGGGGCCGCAGATCGGGGTCGGGGTGGTCGTGCTCCTCGCCTTCGCCGCGGGAGCCCTGGTCCACTACCATCCGGTCGGCGACCCGAGGATCGAAGGGAAAGACGTGGTGGCCCTGGTGATCGCGGCGGGGGCGTTCGTCATGGGGTTCCAGCAATGGGGAGCGGTCCGGCGCGAGGCATCGCTCGAGCGCACCTACGAACGCCTGGACCGTGCCAACGACCATCTCTACGAGTGCGCCGCTGCCCGCCCCCTGCTCCACCCGGCATACCGCGACTCCGAGCAGTACCTCCGCGACCTCTACGTGTGCATAGAGCTGGACAACCTCGAGTACACGATCGAGAAGTACCGCATGGGGTACATGGCCCCCCGGAACGCCTACCGTGCGATGGAGACGTTCCGCTCCCGCTGCTCCAACTCCCCGGAATTCCGCAAGCTGGCGCGCCGTTGCGCCAGGAACCACGTCTACAACGGCGAAACCAGGGTGGTTGTGGAGAGAATCCTGGACGACCTGGGTCTGGACGATGGACTCGACGAAGGCCGTTCCCGCTGGATCCGCGTCGTGCGGCGCGACACGGCGAAGCACCGTGCCACTCTTCCCCGCCGCCCGAACCACGCATCGGAGGCCAAGGCCGGTTAGGTTTGCGCGGGGGAGGCGGCCGAGCCCACCGGGCCCCCAGCCGAATGACGGCGCCCCCGCCGGACCTCCCGGCGGGGGCGCTCTTTTACGTATGGCGTGCTGCCGTTGCCGTTGCAGGCTGTCCCCTGTCCCCTGTCCCCTGTCCCCTGTCCCCTGCCGTTCAGGAAGCCCAGTCGATCTCGCTCAGCTGCTCGCGCACGGCGGCGAAGCGCTGCGCCTCGCCCTGGAGGCCGCGGCGGCGCAGGAACTCGTCCACATGGCGCATGTGGCTGGCCATGCGCTGGTACTGGCGCTCCACGCGCCCCAGGCGCCGCAGCTCGCGCAGCATCCACTGCGCGGCGGACGGGCTCATGGCCGCGATGAAGGCCTGGTCCTCCGGCGAGAGCTCGCGGTCGGGCGACACCACGGGGACGCAGTGGTGCGTGCCGGCGGGGTAGTGGACCACGGTGCGGTGCGCCTCGCCCGCGACGAAGTCCACGGACACCTCGGCCTCCCAGGGGCCGGGAGTGGCGCGCTCGGCGAGCTGCTCCAACTCCAGCAGGAGCTGTTCGCGGGGGGTGGAGTCTGGCATCGGTCGGGCGGGGGAGACGGGGAGCCGGCGGGGCACCGAAAGATGTTCGGCGGGGTGCCCGGACGCAAGGGAAAAGTGCCCGTGGGGACAGACGGGGCGGAAGGGCGCACGGCTGCTGGAGAACCGGCGACCTACCTCAAATCGCGTGCCAGGAGGTGGGTTTTCCACATTTGTCCGACTTTCCCACCGACAAAAGCGGACTTTTCCACCCGGACGGGCGCGTTTTACAACGGTTTAGTCACGACGGGACACGGAAACCCCCCATCCCGGCGAGTGGCGGGAATCGCGAAAACCGGGGTCCGGGGGCTCCGGGGCGCCTCAGTTCGCCGTGTCCGCCGCAGGGTGCACGGGGAGGCGGACGGTGTCCCCGGGGCGGGGGACGGACCGCGCGCCCCCGGCCGGCAGCGCCGTGTCCACGCGGCGGAGCAGCTCGACGGTGTCGCCGCGGGGGACGAGCCGCAGCGCCTGCGTCTGGGGGCGGAAGAAGTCCTCCCAGTGCCCCACCAGCACCCGCCGCGGCCGCAGCGCGCCCACGATCCCGGCCGGGTAGCCGCCCGCCTCGCGGAAGGAGCCCGCGCAGACGATCGCCAGGTCGAAGGGCGCGGCGTCGCCGGGGCCCCAGGGCGGGGGGAAGCCCAGCGGCGCCTCGCTGGCGGCGTCCTGGAAGTGGACCCGGAACGCGACGCGCCCGCCGGGGCCGTCCAGGAAGTCCACCACGTACGCCAGCACCTCGCCCTCGGCCCACTCCCACGCGGTGGAGGGGAGCGCGTCCCGGTCGCCGCGCTGCCCGCGGCGGAACACCTTGACCCCCAGCGCGTGCGGCGCGTGCCCGGAGCGCAGCGCCATGAACCTCACGGTGCTGTCCGGGTGCGGGTACACCCAGCGCCCCGGCGCCGTGTGCGTCCCCGCCGCGTCCTCCAGCGACACCAGCCGCGGGTGGACCGGGTCGCCGGCCAGCAGGCGGAGCATGGCGGCGTTGCCGTACACCGGCACCCCCGGCAGGTAGCGGCGCGCCACGTACGGCACGTCCATCAGGTGGTCGTAGTGCGAGTGCCCCACCAGCACCGCCCGCACCCCGGACGCGTCCGGCACCAGCGCCCGCATGCGCTCGTCGATGCGCGCCGTGTCCGCGCGGATGGGCCGTCCCAGCCCCACCGACGACAGCCGCGGCGTGGAAAAGAACGGCGCCGTCATCACCGCGTCCGGCCCGCGGCGGATCAGCCACCCGCCCACCCCCAGGTACGTCACCTCCACCGAGTCGCCCGGCGCGCACGCGGAGTCGCACGCGTCCGCGGCGTGCGCCGGCGACGGCGCGCGCACGAGCGCCGCCGCGCAGGCGGCGAGCAGCAGGGCGAGAAGCGCGAGCGGAGCGGTGGAGCGACTGCGGGGCATGAGCTTGGAACAGAAGGCGCTGCAGGAGGTCGGGGTCGCGCCTGGTACCGCGGGGAGGGGCAGGGGTTCCGGCGGGCCCTCACCCGGCTCGCTTGAGGCTCGCCACCCTCTCCCAATTCTGGGAGAGGGGACAACTACAA
>JBFMFL010000163.1:0-15410 GCA_040752145.1 Gemmatimonadota bacterium | reverse complement strand
AGGACACCACCCACAAGCACGGCCTCAAGGCCCGGCGGCTCAATGCCGCCTGGGACCCCGACTACCTCCTCAAGCTCCTTCGCTTCGCCGCCGTCGAGCCGCCGACCGATTAGATGCGTTCGCCCTGGGTGTGCTTCGGGGCGACGGGGGCGCGGCGGTCGGCTACGGCTCCCGGTACGGGACGCCGCCCTTCATCACCAGGCGCACCCGGCGCAGCGCGGCGATGTCGCGGGTGGGGTCGCCGTCCACGGCGACCAGGTCGGCGAGCAGTCCGGGGCGGATGGTGCCCAGGCGCTCCTCCAGGTGGAAGAGGCGGGCGTTGACGGCGGTGGCGGCCAGCAGCACGCGGGCGGGGCTCATCCCGTACTCCACCATCAGCTCCATCTCGCGGGCGTTGTCGCCGTGGGGGAACACGCCGGAGTCGCCGCCCATGCACAGGGTCACCCCGGCGGCCAGGGCGGCGCGGAAGCTGGCCTTCTTTTCCCGGATCTGCACCGGGTCCGGGTCCACGCCCTTGCGCCACCCCGCGTACGTGCGCGTGGCCTCGGAGGCGGCCAGGGTGGGGCAGAGCGCCACGCCCCGCTCCCGCATCAGCCGGAACACCTCGGGGGTGCCGGCGTTGCCGTGCTCGATGGTCTCCACCCCCGCCAGCGTCGCGCGGCGCATCCCCTCCGCGGTGCTCACGTGGGCCACGACGGGGCGCCCGGCGCTCCGCGCGGCCTCCACGGCGGCCCGCAGCTCCTCCAGCGAAAAGGTGGGGCGGGCGGGCTCGTCCGGGCCCCAGCGGTAGTCGGCGTACAGCTTGACCCAGTCCGCCCCCCTGCCGACCTGCGCGCGGACGGCGCGGACCACGCCCTCCACGCCGCTCGCCTCCTCGGCGCCCTGGGGGAGGTCCCACTCGGCGGCGCCCTTGGGGCCGTAGCTCCCCGTGGCGACGATCGCGCGGGTGGAGATCAGCATCCGCGGCCCCGGGACGATTCCCTGCTCGATCGCCTGCTTGAGCCCCACATCGGCCCAGCCGGCGCCCTCGGTGCCCAGGTCGCGCGTGGTGGTGAAGCCGGCCAGCAGCGCGGCGCGGGCGTGGGCGGTGGCGCGGGCCACGCGCAGCGCCTCCGGCTCGCGGAGCACCTGGTCGTCCCAGGAGGTCTCGTCGTAGGGATGGAGCAGGAGGTGCGAGTGCCCCTCGATCATCCCCGGGAGGAGGGTGGCGCCGGGGAGGTCGATCACCCGCGCGCCGGCGGGGACGCCCACGCGCTCCGCCGGCCCGGCGGCCTCGATGCGGCCGCCGCTCACCAGCACCGTCCACCCCTCGTGGGCCCGCTCCGACAGGGCGTCGAAGACGCGGGCCGGGCGCAGGAGGACGCGCCCGGCCGGCTGCACCGTCTGTGCCGCGGCGGGGGCGGCGAGCACCAGCAGGGCGAGGAGGAGCCGTGGGATCCGCATGGGGCCTGGGGTCGGGGGGTGGACGGCGGCGAGCCGACAGTCTGCGGGGGCAGGGGGAGGCGACGCAAGGCGGGGCCCGCGGCCCGGAAAAGTTTGCGCGCCCGCAACCGGTTTTCGCGGCGCCTGCACCCGCTCTCCCGCCGTCCACCGCGGGGCTCCCGAAGGCAAGTCGAGCGGCTTTCCCGGGTTAGGCGGAGCCGCCCCCGCGGCCGCGGAAACGGAATGCGGGTTGCTGCAGCTCCGGCGGGCCCCGACCGTCAAGGTACTCTGCTGCCGCTCCCGCCCGGGACGGCGCGCCCACCCCCGCACGGAGGACGTCCCCCCGCAGACCGCCCGCAGCACCGCGACCCCGGTCGCCCCGTCGCAGCACCCCGGCATCGTCCCTCCCGCCGCCGCAGGCGGGAAATCCGACAAACGGCAAACCCGTCGAAAGGCGGGGACGCAAAGCCACGAGGCTACCGCGCGGGCTCCCCGCCCCGCCACGCCAGTCGGGCCGCCGAAGAAGAGACGACCATGCTCCACCACCCCGCTCCACCCGCCGGAGCGCACCGCCACGCCCGGCGCGGGCTGCTCGCGGCCGCGCTGGCGCTCGGCGCCGCGCCCGCCCACGCGCAGCTCGCCCTGTCCGCGCCCCTGCCGCCGCTGGCGGCCCGGGCCGAGGCGCCCTCCCCCGCCCTGCTCATCCCCGTGGCCGGCGTCGAGGCCGGGCAGCTGCGCGACAGCTACCACGCGGGCCGCGAGGGAGGCCGTGAGCACCAGGCCATCGACATCCACGCGCCGCGCGGCACGCCGGTGCTGGCCGCCGACGACGGGGTCATCCTCCGGCTGCACTCCGGGAGCCGCGGGGGGATCACCGTCTACCAGCTGGGGCGCGACGGCCGCACCCGCTACTACTACGCCCACCTGGAGCGCTACGCCCGGGGGCTGGAGGAGGGCCGGACCGTGCGCCGCGGCGACGTCCTCGGCTACGTGGGCGACACCGGCAACGCCGCCCCGGGCGACTTCCACCTGCACTTCTCCATCTCCGTCCTGGACGACGCCCGCCGCTGGTGGGAGGGCGCCGCCGTGAATCCCTATCCGCTGCTCAGCGCCCGGGCCGGGCAGCCCTTCGGTCTCGCACCCCGCTCCAACGCCGCACCCGCCACGCTCCGATGAGTACCTGGACCCTCTGGCTCGCCCTCCCCGTCTGCCTCTGGATCACGCACCACACCCTGCTGGGCCTCAGCCGCCTGGTGGAGCCGCGCTGCCCGCGCTGCGGCGGGCGCCGCTGGATGCAGGGACGCCGCGGCGAGCTGACGTGCGCCGCCTGCCCGTCGGTGCGCGAGCAGATCGAGCTGGAGCTGGCGGCCTGAGCCGCGGGCTCCGTCCACCCCACGTCCGCCCCATGTACACTCTCCTGCGCTGGCTCGTGGAATGGAAGGCCCGGCGCAGGGGAGCGCAGGTCATCGTCTTCGACGGCGGCGCCGAGGTGGAGCGCACCCGGGCGTTCTTCCACGGGGTGTGCGCCGGCGGCGGGGCGGTGATCGCCGTGGTCATCATGACCGCGCCCACCGGCTCCGACCCGGCGCTCCACGCGGAGACGGAGCGGCGCGGGCGGCTCCTGGCCGAGGCGAACCGGCGCACCGAGGAGGCGGTCGCGATCACGCAGTCGTGCATCCAGACCGCGCAGACCATGAAGGAGACGCTGGACGGGTACCGCGAGATCGTGGAGCGGTATCCGGGCGTGGTGCGGGGTCGTTGAACGGCTCCGAGCTGCTTTTTGACGGCGGGTTTGGGCGTGCCCCCGGCTGGCGCCGGGGTCGGGCTGCGGCTCCGTAACGCACGATACGACCGTGCGTAACGGAGTCGAGACCCGGCAAACTGCCGCCGGGTCTCGCCCCTTCGGGCCGAAATCCCTCACGCAACTGCCTGCCTTACCTCGATCTCCCGCCGTTGCCCCCTCTCCCAGAATGACGCTTCACGCTTCGCGTGAACCGGATGAAGGGAGAGGGTGGCGAGCCTCAAGCGAGCCGGGTGAGGGCCGTGGTGCATGTGGGCCCGGGGCTTTGCTGGCGGTTAGTCCGCGTCGGAGGGAAACTTTCTGCTCCGGGCGTCGATGCGGCGGTCCAGCTCGGCGGCGAAGGCGGCGGCGGCGGCCCCGAAGGCGCGGGCGCGGGGCGGGAGCTCGCCGGTGAGCTCCCGCATGGCGCGGCGCAGGGAGTGGTCGTTGGAGTAGCCGCAGGCCAGCGCGGCGCCCACCACCGTGCGCTCGGGGTCCTCCAGCAGCGCGGCGGCGAGCAGCAGGCGCACCCAGGCCTGGAGGCGCCGCGGCGGCGGGAAGCCCTCTCGGGCGCACCAGCCGGCCACCGTGCGGGGGCGGGCTCCCAGGCGCCCCGCCAGCTCGGGGGCGCCGCCGCCGTCCACGGCCACCTCGGCGGCGGCGTACAGCAGCGTCATCGCGTCCTCCGACAGCGTCCGCGGCGCCAGGGCCTCCAGCCGCCGCTTCAGCGGGCGGGCGTGCGCGTGGCCCAGCCGGTGCGCCACGGCTCCGGGTAGGCTCTCCACCGGGAAGTTCACCACCTCGCTCACCCCCCAGCGCAGCAGCTGCCGCAGGTCGTCCACCCTCCCCGGCTCCAGCTCCAGCACCGGCACCACCGGGTTCATGGCGAAGCGGGCGATCAGCTCGCGCACCCGCTCGTCCAGCCCTCCCCCGGGCGCGTCCGCGTCCACCAGCACCGAGGTGGACGGCGGCGCGGTGCGAAGCCGCGCACGCAGCTCGTCCCACCCGTCCACGCGTTGAATGGCATAGGGCGCGGGGAGCTCGCGGACGGCGTCGAGGCGCGGCGAGGAGGGGGCCAGGACGGCGCGGATCTCGTTGCGTCTCATGAGCACGCAATATGCCCGGCGGGCAATGTCTTCATATACTGCACCGGTTGGGAATGATCACGGAAAGGAATTCGTCCAGGGCCCGTACGTTTCGTGATCCCACGGAAGTCGCCGTCTGCGTCGGCCGCTCCGTGAGGACGCGCGCGGCCGGCGGGCACCGGTGCCCCGGTTCCCGGAATGGATGCAGCTACGTGCAATCGTGAATTAACCCCGACTCAAGAAAGACATTGCACACGCTTTCCTGCGGCGACCGGCCGGCCGCGCGTCTACGCGCCGTGTTCCCCTTCGGGGAGTGCCCCGAGCCGCAGCACGCTCAGCACCTCGGCCAGCACTCCCACCGGGGCGTCGCGGTGCCTTCCCGCCGGCGCGCGGACGGCGAGGTCGGGCGACCGGCGCGTCCGCACGTGCTCCAGGGCGGTGCGGGCGCGCGCGGACACGTCCGTCGCGACCCAGGCGTCGGCGAGCTGCACGGCCCTGCCCAGCGCGTCGCCCGCCCGGTCCCAGCTTTCCACGCTCGCCGCGCCGAGCCCCAGGTCCACCAGCGCGGGCGCGAGCTCGATCCTGGCTTCCAGGTCCGGGGCCACGGGAAAGGCCTCGCTCCACAGCTGCTCGAAGAGCTCCCTGTCGCCGCACGCCGCGGCCGCACGGGCGGCCGCGGCGACGAGCTGGAAGCGCCTGGGCTGCGACCGGAAGTGCTGGAGCAGGAGGCGCAGGACCGGGAGCGCGCGCCCGAAGTGCGCCTGGTGCAGCGTGAAGTACGCGATGTCGTACGCGAGCTCCGGGAGGTGGCGGTGCGCCGGGCCGTAGCTCTGCAGCGCCAGCTCCGCGTACCGCTCGGCCCTGCGCGGGTCGCCGGTCGCGAAGTTGAAGACGAACAGGTCGTGGAGGATGCCGGCCTGGCACTCCCTGAGGCCGTGCCGCCGCGCGATGCGCAGCGCCTTCAGGTAGTCGCTCCTGGCGACGGCGAAGTCGCCGAGCGCGTACGCCAGGTTGCCGTGGCTGTTCAGCGCCAGCGCCATCACGCTCCAGTCCCGGGTCCACACCGCCACCCGTATCGCCCGCCGCAGCCACCACTCCGCCTCGCGCATCCGCCCCCGGTTGCGCAGCATCTTCCCCGCCGTCCAGGCCAGGCCGGCGCTCTCCGGCCGCGCCAGCGCCGCCGCCCGGGCGAACGCGAGTGAGGTCTCCACCGCGCCGTGGTCCAGCGCCCAGTCCGCCACGCAGAGGCACGCCCACGCCATCTGCTCGGGCGTGGTCTCGGCCGGACGCCGCAGGCCGAAAACGAGCGCCGCGAGGGCGCAAAGAAGCGGCGGCTCCTCGCTCCGACTCCCCTCGGCTTCCGCACGGGCGCGCTCCAGCAGCTCCGCCTCCCGCGGGTCCACCTCGCCGGGCGGGAGGAGCGCCTGCCCCGTTTCAGCTCCGGCGGCCCAGGCGTGCGCCGCCCGCAGCGCCATGAAGGCCCACACCGCCCGGTCCGCCTCCACCTCGTCCAGCACGGCCGCGGCGGCGACCGTCCCGCCCGGGACCTGCAGGGGCCGGGCGAACAGCAGAGGCGCAGGGGGGAGGCGAGGGCGTTCCTTCCGGCTGCGACGCTGCATCGGGCCTTGGTGCGGCGGGACGGGAGTGTCCACGATTCATCATCGGACCTTACGGGCCTATACTAAACGGGGGGATTCGGCCAGTCTACCGCACGAAACGATTGCCCCGGTGCCGGCGGAGCGGCGGCAAAGCTGGCGCGCGGCTGCGGCGGACGATTACTTGCTTCCCTGCACGCGCGCCGCCGCCGCGCCGCCCTCCCGAGCCCGGAGCCACGCCCCATGGACCCACTGCCCGACGAGCCGCAGCCCCCCTCCGGCTCCGCCGTCCCCGACCGCCGGATGCGCCGGGACATGGCGGACCGCCACATGGAGGCGGTCAAGGCCCGCTACAACGCGAGCCGCACCCCGGTGGAGCGCGCCGCCGACGCGCTCACCTCGGTGGCGGGCTCCACGCCGTTCCTGGTGCTGCACGTGGCCTGGTTCGCGGCGTGGATCGCGTGGAACGTGGGGGCGCTCGGGCTGCGGCCGTTCGACCCCTTCCCCTTCGGCCTGCTCACCATGGTGGTGTCGCTGGAGGCCATCTTCCTTTCCATCTTCGTGCTGATCACCCAGAGCCGCGAATCGGAGATCGCCGAGCTGCGCGAGGAGGTGACGCTGGCGGTGCAGCTGAGCACCGAGGCGGAGACCACCAAGATCCTCCAGCTGGTGCTGGGGCTCTACTCGCGGCTGGGGTTCCCCATCGGCAGGGACGAGGAGCTGTGGAGGCTGCTGGAGCCGCTGGACCAGGCGCAGCTCGAGCGCGAGCTGCGCGAGCAGATCCACGGCCCGGGGAAGCGGCACGTCCAGCACGGCGCCCACCGCCCCGGCGCGGAGCGGCCCGGGAACGGCTGACGCGCGCCTCCCGGCCCGGTCTCCCACCGTCAGCCGGGAGGCGGCGGGAGGACGAGAACAGGGGGGCGGCCGGAGACCCGCCCGCCCCCCTGTTCTCGCGCGGAGTTCCGCGCCGCGCTACGGCGTGGTGGTGGTCCCGCCGGTGGTGTCGGTGGCGGTGCCGGCTCCCATGGGGGTGGGACTCGCCGTCCCGGCGTCGGCGGGCATGGTGCCGGTGCCGGTCCCCGTCTGCATCCCGGTGCTCCCGCCGCCGGTGCCCATCCCCACCGTGTCGGGCATGGTGCCTTCCGCGGTGGCGCCGTTGTCGGCGATCATCGCGCCCTCGGACGCGTCCCCGCCCTCGGCGCCGCCGCCGCACGCCGCCGCCCCCGTCATGGCCGCCACGGCAAGCACCGAGAGAATCCGCCCTGCGAGCATACGAGTCTCCTTGTCGGAGGTTCAGCCCCGCGGGCCGGCTGCCCGCGCGGGCGACTTCATCCCGCCTGGCCCGCCGGCGCAGTGCCGCCCCGCGGCGCGCGCTCCATGCTGAGCAGCACCACCGTCTCGGAGATGCTGCGCGCCGTGTCCAGCGTCAGCGCGGGGAGCGGCGCGCCGTCCGCCGGCGGCCACGAGGGCGCCGCCTGCGCCCCGGCGGTGGCCACCATCAGCGGCCTTCCCCGGGAGCGGGCCAGCGGGCGCAGCCCGGCCGCGTGGAAGGGCGTGGTGACCACCAGGTCCACCCCGGCGACCGCCGCCGCCAGGGCGCCCTCGCCGGCCTCGTCCGGGGCCACGGGGACGCACTCGAACCCGAAGGCGCCGGACAGCTCCGCGCACAGGGCGGCGCGGCGCTCCGGGTCCGCCTCCACGCAGGCGCAGCGCAGCGGCGCCGCCGCCGTCCAGCGCCGGACCGCCTCCGGGAGCGCCGGGATCCCGATGTGCCGCTGCCAGGCCCCGGTCAGCATCTCGGCGGCCCACGCCTCGTCGTCGCCGGCGGGGCGGCGGTCCGTCCACCCCAGCGCCGCCACGTACACGCCGGAGCGGTCGCGCACCTCCAGCATACCCTCCTTCTGGAGCGCGCGGTACGCCCGCGCCACGGTCTTGTGGTTGAGGGCGGTGGCGCGGGACACCTCGCGGATTCCGGGGATGCGGTCGCCCGGGCGGAGGAGCCCCAGGTACAGCGCCAGCGACAGCGAGCCGCGGAACAGCCCCGCCAGCCGCTCCGCCGAGGCGCGGGAGGCGGGGTTCACCGTGCGGCCGGCCTCGTCCAGCAGCGACTCGCACCAGGCGGGGTCGGCCATGCGGTGCGGCTCGGGCTCGTGGCGCTGCGTCCCGGGCTCCCCGGCGGCGGCGGGCGCCTGCGGGGCGTCCACCGCCGCGGCCTCCACCTTCGGCGCGGGCGCCGCGGCGGCCTCGCGCAGGATCCAGCGCAGCTCGGTGCCGCCGTCGGGCTGGCGCGCGGCGGACACGGAGACCTCCACCGCCAGCTCGGCGCCCGCGCGGCTCACCAGGCGCACCTTCCACCCCGCCATCCGCTCCGTCTCCCGCGCCCAGCCGAGCCGGCGGCGGAAGGCCTTGCGGTCCTCCTCGTGGACGAACACCGCCAGCGGCTTCCCGGCCAGGTACTCGGTCCGCGCGCCCAGCAGGGCGGCGGCGGCGTGGTTGGCCTCGCGGAGCACCCCCTCGGCGTCGGTCGCCAGGTACGCGTCCGGCGCGGCCTGGAACAGGTCGCGGTAGCGGCGCAGCTCGGCCTCCAGGTCGGAGTGCGAGGCGGCCAGGTCGTCCGCGTGGCTGCGCAGCTGCTCCTCGCTGACCCGCAGCTCCTCCAGCGTGGAGGCCAGGTGGATCAGCGACTCCTGCACGATGGGGCGCCCCACGTCCGTGACGGTGCGCGCGCGCACGGCCAGGTCGTCCAGGCGCGAGGAGGTGGCCTCGATGTACCGGGTGATGTTGCCGAGAGTCTTCATGGGTCCCGCTTCCTCTGGAATGGGTGCCCCGGGCCGGGAGGACGGCCGCGCAGGAGACGAGCTGCTTCGGCCGGCGGCGGCCGGGGCGGTCCGCCGCGGGCGGAGGGCACCCGGACGAACCAAAAGTTCCCGCCGGATTTCAGCAATTCATGGACCAGCGCGTCCCCGCGCCGGATCGGGAGCAGATCGCCCGGCACGCCCGGGCTGCGCCGCCGCTCTCCCCTGTGCGCGGACCGGATTCTCCGGCCCGTGCCGCATCCCGCACCGCCGCGGGCCGGGACCCGCACGGGTCGCGGAAACACATGGATTCGCCGTGGCGTGAACACCGGGTTGGCGGCGCTTTTGCGTATGCGCGCCCCCCCCGGGCGACCGCCCGGCCGATCCGCCGCTCACCCGCGAGGCCGCATGGAGACCGAACGTCCGCCGACCGACGCGGAGCTGGTCGCCGAGCTGAACGACCTGCTCCAGCTGGACCACGACGCCGTGGGCGCCTACACGCTGGCCATCCAGGCGCTCCCCGTGGACGAGTTCCGCCAGAAGCTGGTGGGCTTCCGCGAGGACCACGAGCGCCACGTCGCCGAGCTCGCGGAGCTGGTCTCCCGCTACGGGGGCGCCCCCGCCCCGCTGCCCCACCTCCCCACCGGCGCCTTCAAGCTCGCCGTGCAGGCGCTGGGCACCCTGGGCGAGCACCGCGCCGTGCTCCTGGCCTTCAAGACCAACGAGGGGCAGGTGCGCGACAAGTACCGCCGCGCCGCCAGCCGCGCGCACCCGGCGGACGTGCGCGACGTCGTCCGCCGCGCCGCCGCGGACGAGGAGACGCACTACCGCTGGGCGGAGGAGAGGCTGGAGCGGCTGGGCGCCGGCCCCGACACCCTGACCGGGCTGGCGCAGCAGGCCGTGGAGCAGGTACACGGGCGCACCGCCGACCTGGTGGAGAGC
This sequence comes from Gemmatimonadota bacterium, assembly GCA_040752145.1. Classification (GTDB taxonomy): domain Bacteria; phylum Gemmatimonadota; class Gemmatimonadetes; order Longimicrobiales; family Longimicrobiaceae; genus JAFAYN01. The sequence goes on along the minus strand of JBFMFL010000163.1, from coordinate 5,791 downwards.
GTGGAGCGCCGCGCCGTGCAGGCGGCCGAGCGGCTGCGCCGCGGCGGCTGAGGAGGCGGCGCGTGGCGGCCACCCTGCTCGCCCTGGCCCTGCTGTACGCGGCCTTCGCGGCGCTCGCGCACCTGGCCGCCGACCGGCTCATCTTCCCCGCGCCCCGGCCCTCCTACGACGCGCGCGCCCTCCCCGTGACGGTCGCGGCGGAGGACGGGGCGCGGGTCGCCGTGCTGCACCTTCCGGACCCGGCGGCGCGCTACACGGTGCTGTACAGCCACGGCAACGGCGAGGACCTGGGGACGGCGCTCCCCGGGCTGGAGGCGCTGCGCCGGGCGGGCTTCTCGGTGGTCGCCTACGACTACCGCGGCTACGGCGCCAGCACCGGCGGCCCCGCCACCGCGCGCGGCGTGCTGCGCGACGCGGAGGCGGTCTACCGGCACGCCACGGGCACGCTGGGGGTGGACCCGTCGCGGCTCGTCGTCTACGGCTACTCGGTGGGCTCCGGGCCCTCGGTGCACCTGGCCGCGCGCTTCCCCGTCGCCGGGCTGGTGGTGGAGAACGGCTTCGTCAGCGCCTTCCGGGTGATGACGCGCTCCACGCTCCTCCCCTTCGACCGCTTCCGCAACCTGCGCGGGATCCGCCGCGTGCGCGTTCCCGTGCTGGTGATCCACGGCGTGGAGGACCGGGTGGTGCCGGCGTGGCACGGGAGGGAGCTGTTCGCGGCCGCGCCCGGCCCCAAGGACTCGCTCTGGGTGGAGGGCGCCGGGCACACGGACGTCGCCGCCGTCGCCGGCCGCCGCTACGTGGAGGCGCTGCAGGCCTTCGCCGCACGGCTCGCAGGGGAGGCGCCCGCCGCCACCCGGCGCGTGCGGCTCCCCTCGCTTTCCTTCACACGACATCCCACGGAGGACCGATGAACAAGCCCATCTCGCCCCGCGCGCACGGGGTGCTGGACTACGCCACCGTCGGCGCGACGCTGCTGGCCCCGCGGCTGCTGGGCTTCCCGGAGAGCGCCGCCCGCGCCTCGTACGCGCTGGGGGGCGGCTACGCCGCGCTCTCCGCGCTCACCGACTACCCGCTCAGCGTGAGGCGCGCGGTCCCCTTCAAGGCCCACGGCGCCGCCGAGGGGCTGGTGGGGCTGGCCCTCCCCGCGCTCCCGCGGCTGCTGGGCTTCGCCGGGCACCGGGGGGCGCGCAACTTCTTTCTGGGGCTCACGGCGCTGACGGCCGTGGTCGCCGCGCTCACGGACTGGGAGTGACCGCGCCGTGCTGACGCTGATCGAGAACGGCGAGGTGTACACGCCGGAGCCCGCCGGGACGCGGTCCATCCTCCTCACCGACGGCAAGATCGCCAAGGTGGGCGAGGTGGACCGCCGCGCCGTGGAGACGCTGGGGGTGGAGTACGAGGTCGTGGACGCCACCGGCTGCCTGGTGGTGCCGGGCTTCATCGACCCGCACCAGCACCTGCTGGGCGGGAGCGGCGAGAAGGGCTTCAGCAGCCAGACGCCGGAGTTCTTCATCAGCGAGATCGTCTCCTTCGGCATCACCACCGTGGTGGGGGTGCTAGGGGTGGACACCACCATGAAGACCATGCCCGGCCTGCTCGCCAAGGTCAAGGCGCTCCGGGAGCAGGGCCTCAACGCCTACTGCTGGACGGGCGGCTACAACGTGCCGCCCACCTCCATCATGGAGTCGGTGCGGGACGACATCATGTTCATCGAGGAGGTGATCGGCGCCGGGGAGATCGCCATCTCGGACCTGCGCGGGATGAACCCGCCCGTGCAGGACCTGGCCCGCGTCGCCACCGACTGCTACGTGGGCGGGATGCTGGCCGGCAAGGCGGGGCTCACCCACTTCCACGTGGGCGAGAGCGAGCGCCGCCTCCAGCCGCTGCGCGACCTGCTGGAGGGCTTCGACGTGGAGCCGGAGTGGCTGTACGCCACGCACGTGGAGCGCAGCGAGCAATTGATGCGCGAGGCCATCGAGCTGACCGGCCGGGGGATGCAGGTGGACGTCGACACGGTGGAGGAGGACCTGCCCAAGTGGCTCCGCTTCTACCTGGACGGGGGCGGCGACCCCGACTGCCTGACCGCCTCGTCCGACGCCGGCACCAGCAGCCCGCGCGTCCTGTACGAGCAGGTGTGCAGCTGCATCCGCGACGAGGGCTTCCCCGTCGAGCGAGTGCTCCCCCTGGTGACCCGCAACCCCGCGCGCATCCTCAAGCTGGACGACAAGGGCGTGCTGGAGAAGGGCCGCTGGGGCGACATCCTGCTGCTGGAAAAGAAGTCGCTGGACATCGTGCACGTGCTTTCCCGCGGCGCCTTCATGGTGCGCGACGGCTCGCTCACCACCGAGGAGAAGTTCCTGGAGGGGAGCAACCGGGAGATCCACCTGCGGGGAAGGAAGGGCGAGTAACGGCAGGTTACAGGGGACAGGTTACAGGGGACAGCCTGCGAACTGCGACGGCGACCCCCTCCCCCGGCCCCTCCCCGCAAGGGGGAGGGGAGCACGACACGGCGCAGCCGGGGATCGCAGCGTGGAGATTCCCCTCCCCCGGAACGGGGGAGGGTGGCGGCTCTCAGGCCGCCGGGTGGGGGCCCCGGCGGACGCCAGCACCAGCCCCGCGTGAGGGATTTCGGCCCGGAGGGGCGAGACCGCGCGGCTGTTTGCGCGGGCTCGACTCCGTTAGCGAGCGTAGTTTGCTCGCTTACGGAGCCGAAGCCCGACCCCGGCGTCAGCCGGGGGCACGCCCAAACCCGTGGTTCAACGATGGAAGAATCCAAAGAATCCACAGACCAAGCGCCCCGAGCCGTGCAGGTGGTGGGCGACCAGTGGTCCCCGCGCTCGCACGAGGTGCGCGACTTCCTGGCGCGCAACGGGGTCCACTACCACTGGACGGACCTGGGGCGCGGCGAGCGCGGCCGCCGGCTGCTGGAGCGGGTGGGCGCGGGCACGGACCGCCTGCCGGTGCTGGTGTTCCCGGACGGCGCCTGGCTGGCCGCGCCCGACGACGCCGAGCTCGCCGAGCGCATCGGGCTGCGCACCGAGGCGGAGCGCCCGTTCTACGACCTGATCATCGTGGGCGGCGGGCCGGCGGGGCTCGCGGCGGCGGTGTACGGGGCCAGCGAGGGGCTGCGGACGCTCATCGTGGAGCAGGAGGCGCCGGGCGGACAGGCCGGGCAGAGCGCCAGCATCGAGAACTACCTGGGCTTCCCCGAGGGGATCACCGGGGCGGAGCTGGCCCGGCGCGCCGTGGACCAGGCCCGGCGCTTCGGCGTGGAGATCCTCGCGGCCCGCTGCGTGGAGCGGGTGCGGGCGGCGGGGGCATACCGGGGCGTGGTGCTGAACGGCGGCGACGAGCTGCGCTGCCACGCCCTGCTCCTGGCCACGGGCGTCGCCTGGCGGGTGCTGGACGCGCCGGGGTGCCCGCGGCTGGTGGGGGCCGGCGTGTACTACGGCGCCGCGGGGGCGGAGGCGCACGCCGTGGGCGGACAGGACGTGTACCTGCTGGGCGGCGGCAACAGCGCCGGGCAGGCGGCCATGCTCCTGGCCCGCTTCGCCCGCAGCGTCACCATGCTGGTGCTGGAGGAGTCCATCGAGGAGCGCATGTCCACTTACCTGGTGGAGCGCATCCGGGGCACGCCCAACGTCCACGTGCGCACCGGGCACACCGTGGTGGAGGCGCACGGGGAGGGGCACCTGGAGCGGATCACCATCCAGGACGTCGCCAGCAAGGCGACGGAGACGGTGCTCGCCAGCGCCCTGTTCGTGTTCATCGGGGCGGCGCCGCGCACGGAGTGGCTGGAGGGGACGGTGCAGCGCGACCCGGACGGCTACCTCCTGTGCGGCGGGGAGATGCTGCGCGACGGGGGGCGGCCGGAGGAGTGGCCGCTGGAGCGCGACCCGTTCCTGCTGGAGACCAGCGTTCCCGGGGTGTTCGTGGCGGGGGACGTGCGGGCGGGGTCGGTGAAGCGGGTGGCTTCGGCGGTCGGCGAGGGGTCCATGGCCGTGACCTTCGTGCACCAGTACCTGCGCGACCGGTAGTTCGCAACGGCCGTGAAGTGCTGGGTTTGGGCGTGCCCCCGGCTGCGCCGGGGTCGGGCTGCGGCTCCGTAGGCGAGCAAACTACGCTCGCCAACGGAGTCGAGACCCGGCGGAAACTGCCCCGCCGGGTCTCGCCCCTTCGGGCCGGCATCCCTCACGCAGGGCTGGCGCTGGCGTCCGCGGGGGCCCCCTCCCCCGGCCCTCCCCCGCAAGCAGGGGAGGGGAGAACTGCTGTTGCAGTTCCTGGGATCTGCGCAGGGAGGTCGGGGGAGGCTGCGCAGGGGGAACATCATGTTCGAAGCCAGCGTGATCTTGCGGGCGCAGACGGAGGGTGGGCGAGTTCGGCTCCCCCGGAGCAGCATCCCCCGGCCGACCACATACACCGGAGCCCCGTCGAAGCGCACTGTCGCTCATCGCCCTCGCGGCAGAAGCGAGGGCTACACAAAAGCGGAGGCCCGGACCAGCAGGTCCGGGCCCCCGTTCCATCCACATCAACAGCAGGTGTTACCAGCGGTCGTTGTAGCCACCACGGTCCCCGCCGCCGCCGCCACGGCCGCCACCGCCGCCGCCGCCGCCGTAGCCGCCGCCACGGCCGCCACCACCGCCGCCGTAGCCGCCACCGCCACCACCGTAGCCGCCACCACCGCCACGGCTGCCACCGCCACGGCCACCACCGCCGCCGCCGTAGCCGCCCTCGGAGCCGCCCGCCGGCGCGTCCAGCCGGACCACGTTCTCCGCGGCCGGGCCCTTCTGGCCCTGCACCACGTCGAACTCGACGCGCTCGCCGTCGTTCAGGGTCTTGAACCCGCTCCCCTGGATGGCGCTGTGGTGAACGAAGACGTCCTTCTCCCCGTTCTCACGCGTGATGAACCCGAAGCCCTTCTCCGGGTTGAACCACTTGACCGTCCCCGTTTCCCTCGCCATGTCTTCCCACCTGCTGTGACGTGTTGAATGAGGCAACCGCTCGGCAACAAGTTACGACGCTTCCAAACTCGTGCCAAGGTTTTTCGGAAAGACGATTGCAACGGCGCGCCGCGGCCTCCCCCTCCGGCACCTTCCCGGCGCTCCGAAGTTCCGACAGAATCATAACTTCCACAGATCGCGATTCCGGCCGTGGATGGTGCCGGGAAACCGCGCACACCACTGCGCCCGCTGCGCTCACGCCGCAACTGCGACGGATTTCCGTCGCACGTGCCCTCTTCGGCACTCCATCAAGCCAGGCGACTGAAGTGTTCACTTCAGCACCGTTCGCATGTATCCGGTTAACGTCCGCCTAAGCGTCTACGCGTCTCATAATAGAAGAACAGGTGATTGCGTTCGGCTTCCATTATCGCCTTACGCCGATCCTGGACGGCTCTCAGCATCGCCAGACCTCCTGCCATTGTTGCACCTGCAGCTGCAGCCACCGTTGCAGAGGCGGCGAGGTGGTCTACCAACCAAGCCACCAGCGAGCCAGATGCCACCTGCTCCGCAGTTACCCGTTCAGTAAGTTTGCTTAAAAAGGCCGCGCTACGAATCGAATCCTCGATATCGAGGATTGCTGGTTCGACTTTTTGAACCAACACCTGTTCCGCATCTCGGGCGAACTCTGGATCCCACGACTCATTTCTGGCAGCTTCAGAGAATTGGTAGACACTCGGCCGGGTGCTGAAGTTGCAGGCAGGCCAGAGAACCGGTGGCAAAGCGTCTCTGGAGGAAGCTATGGCAAGAGCGAAGGCAAGTGGGACGGCTCCGTGCGTGCACTGTGGGGGCAC
>JBFMFL010000162.1:2942-15433 GCA_040752145.1 Gemmatimonadota bacterium | reverse complement strand
CCGCGCGGCTCGCGCGGGCCGCCGCGGGGGGCGCCTGGGGGGGGGGGGGCGGCGCGGCCGCGCCGCCTGAGTCGGTGTCCGGCACCTTCGCGCTGGTGCGGATCGACGGGCGGCTGCAGCCGCTGGAGCGCGGGGCCCCGGAGTGCGACCCCGGCGGGAGCGGCGGGGAGGTGGAGCTCAGCCGGGAGCGGCGCTTCGAGCTGGAGGTGCGGCAGGGCGGCGCCTGCCCCGGGGCCGTCCGCCGCGAGCTGAGCGGCACCTACGTCCGCCGCGGCGAGCACCTGGGCTTCGAGGCGAGGCTCCCGGACGGCGCCCGCGTGCGCTTCCACGGCACCACGGACGACACCACGGTGGTGGTGAGGCTCAGCGGGGCGGAGATCGTGTTCCACCGCGCCGGCCGGTGATCCCGGCCCGCGCGGATCGCGTCACCCGACAGGAGGTGGTTCCATGAGATGCAGGCTCCCCCGCTTCGATGGGCTCTGCCTGGCGGCGCTCGCGCTCGCGGCGGCGGTGCCGTCGCTCCACGCACAGCAGTCCCGGGCCCAGGGCGGCCTGTGGGTGGAGGACGCGTCCGGGCGGCTGCGCCGCTGGGACCCGGCGGACGCGGACCGGGCGGCGCGGAGCCCCCGGCGCGCGGAGGCCCGCCTGGCATTCCTGGTGGAGACCTTCGCGCGGACGGCGGTCGGGGCGCTGGCCGCCAGCGACCTGGCGGCGGAGCGCGTGGCGCGCGCCCTCGCCGGCGCCGGGGCGCGGCCGGCCGGGGTGACGGTGGAGCCGCCGCGGGTTGAGCCGGAGTACGAGGGGCCGCGGCTGCTCGCCCGCCCCGGGGAGCGGCGGCGCGTGGCCGGCTTCCGGGCGGTGCGGGTGGTGGAGGTCGCCACGGACCGGACCGACCGCGTCGGGCTGCTGGTGGACCTGGCGGTGGGGGCCGGGGCCACCCGCGTGCTGGAGGCGGCCGTGGTGGGGGCGCGGTAGCCCCGGCGCTCCGCCCGGGCTCCCCGATGAGGCCGCCGCCCCCCACGCGCGACGACAAGCTCAGGTTCATCCTGGCGTTCGTCGTGGTGTACGCCGCGGTCCTGTTCGTCGTCCGTCCGGATCCCACGCCGGGGCAGGTGGCGTTTCGCGTCGGCACGATGCTGGTGGGCGTGGCCGGCCTGGGCGTGATGGGCTGGCGGAAGCGGCGGCGGTAGCCCTCGCCGCGTCCCTGGAAAGGGACGCGGCTGGACATCGGCGCGCTCCGCCCTCACCTTGAACACATCCGGGACGCGCTCCTCCCCCTGCGCTCCCCCGCCTCCCGCCCGTCCGGCCCCATGATCTTCGACCTCCGCGACCACATCCTCGCCCTCATCGAGGAGCGGGACTACGCCGGCGCCGTTCACCGGCTGGACCAGCTCGTGGCGGAGGAGCCGGACGACGCCGGCGCGTTCGCGATCCGGGCGCTGTGCCTGGCCGAGCTGCAGCGCTGGCAGGCCGCGGTGGACTCCGCCCGGCGCGCGGTGCTGCTGGACCCGGACACCGCCTTCCACCCCCGCGCGCTCGCCCAGGTGCTGCTGGGCCGCGGCGACCTCCGCGAGGCGCTGGCCGCCGCCGGCGAGGCCGTCGCCCTGGAGCCGGACGAGCCCGACCACCGGGTGCTCGTCGGGCGCGTCGAGGCCGCCATGGGCCGCTGGGACGCGGCGCTGCGCACGCTGGAGCAGGCGCTCGCGCTGGACCCGGAGCACGAGGAGGGGCTGCGCATGCGCGCCCTGGTCCTCCAGCAGCGCGGCCGGGCGGACGAGGCGGACAGCGCCTTCCTCAACGCGCTGATCCGCGACCCGGGCGACGCCTTCGCCTACGCCGGCCGCGGCTGGAGCATGCTGCGCGCCGGCGGCGACGCCCGCGACGCCGTCGCCCACTTCCAGCAGGCCCTCCGGCTCCAGCCCGACTCCGAGTGGGCGCGCGAGGGGCTGATCGCCTCGCTCAAGGCGCGCAACCCCGCGTACCGGGTGCTGCTGCGGGTCTTTTTGTGGATGGGCTCGCTCACCCCGCGGACCCGGATGCTGGTGGTGTTCGGCGGGCTCTTCGGCTACAACGTGCTGCGGCGGGTCGCGGCCGCCCAGCCCTTGCTGGCGCCGGTGATCTGGCCCCTGCTCGCCGCGTACGTCCTGTTCGTGGTCCTCACCTGGATCGCCGATCCGGTCTTCGACTCGCTGCTCCGGCTGGACCCCGTGGGGCGGCAGGCGCTCACGCGCGACCGGGTGCGGGCGTCCAGCTGGGTGCTGGGGACCATCGCCGCCGCCCTGGCGCTGGCCGGCGCGTCGGCGGCGCTGGACGCACCGCGCCTGGGCGAGGCCGCCTTCCTGTGCGGCTTCCTGGTGCTCCCGGTGGCGGGGATCTTCCGCTGCGACCCCGGCTGGCCGCGCCAGGCCATGGCGGGGCTCGCGGCGCTGATCGCGCTGATGATCGCCGGGAGCGCCGTCGCCGCGGACGGGCCGGCGGGCGGGCTCGCGGTGGGGGCGCTCCTGCTCGTGGTGCTCGGCACCTGGATCAACTCCTGGCTGGCCTCCGTGACCCCGCGCCGGCCCGGCTGAGCCGCCCCACTCGCTGGAGTGGACCGCCCCCCTCCCGGGGGAACTCCGCGAGCGGGCGCTCCACGCGCTGCGCTCGGGGCGGTGGCGCGCCTGGAACTACGCGCGCGACGTGCTCGGGTGGAGCAACGAGGAGGCGGTGCTCGCCTGCCGCTTCGTCGAGCTGGCGTTCCTGCACTGGATGCGCACCGACAGCCGCGACCGCGAGCTGCTGGCCACGCGCCTCCGGGCGGCGCAGGAGCGCGGCCGCGCCGAGCTGGCCCTGAGCGACGGCGCCATCCGCCGGGCCGACTCGGTGCTGGAGGTGCAGCTCGGGCAGATCTGAGCCCGCTCGCCGGCTCCGATGCCGGCTCCTCTCCTCCTCCAGTCGCTCCCCGCACGTGAAGCGCTTCCTCTCCGTCATGGTATCGCTGCTGCTCCTGGGCGGGCTGCTCGTCCTCGCCTTTCCCCCGCTGCGCAGGCTCCCCACGGTGGTGTCCCTGCTGCGAGAGGACCTGGTGGCGCCGCTCGCGGTGCCCGTGGAGGGCGTCCGCCCCGCCCAGCTGGCCGACACCTGGGGCGCCCCGCGCGGCGGCGGCCGGCGCCACGAGGGGATCGACATCTTCGCCCCCTGCGGCCGCCCCGTGCTCAGCGCCACCCGCGGCCTGGTGCTGGAGGTCGGGGAGAACGAGCTGGGCGGGCAGGTGGTGCGGGTGCTCGGCCCCGGCGGCTCGGTCCACTACTACGCCCACCTGAGCCGCTTCGGCGAGGTGCGCGGCGGCGACCGGGTGCAGCCCGGCGACACCCTGGGCTACGTGGGCGACACCGGCAACGCCCGCGGCACCCCCTGCCACCTCCACTACGGTGTGTACGAGCGGGGCGGCGGCGCGCGCAACCCGTACCCCCTTCTCGCGCCGTAGGCGTCCCGCGGCCGTTTCCTCCCCCTCTCCCTCCCGGCTCCCGTGTCCGCAACCGTCTCCTGCCGCCAGTGCGGCGCCCCCATCGCCAGCCGGCAAGACCTCCACGTCGTCGGGCGGGCGCTGGTCCCCGTCCACCGCGCCTGCCACGCCGGCTGGGAGGCCGCGCAGCCGTGGCACCGGCGGGGGTGGCTCCCCATGAACCGTTGGACGTCGCTGCTGGCGTTCAACGCGGTGCTCGTGCTGGTGGCGGTCGTCGCGGGGAGGCTCCGTCCGGAGGTGCCGCTCCGCGGCGTGCTCCCCATCCTTGCCGCCGCCAACGCGTGGCTGCTGGTGGGCCGGCTCGTCTCCTGGCGCACCGTCGAGCGGCACCTGCCCCCGCGTCCGCCCGCCCCCGGGGCGGGAAACGGATAGCGGGGCCCGCCGGGCGCCGCGGCGCCGTTCCTGCAAGGGCGGCCGGGCCCGGTTCCCAGGCCCGTTCACCCGCAGGAGCAGCAAGCCCATGAGCCGTGCCGTGCCCCAGCCCGTCCCCCCCGGCGAATCCCCCGCCCTCGGCGACGAGGAAGCCGCCCGCCCGTCCGGCTTCCCGGAGGGCAAGGCGCTGGACCGCGAGCTGGACGAGCTCCGGGAGCGGCTGGCGGAGCTGGGCGGCGCGCTGTGCGCCGAGAAGGAGCGCGCACTGCTGGTGGTGCTCCAGTCGCGCGACACGGGCGGCAAGGACGGCGTGGTGGAAAAGGTGTTCGGCGCGGTGCTCCCGCAGCACCTTCGCGTCCAGGCCTTCCAGCAGCCCTCCGACGAGGAGCGGGCGCACGACTTCCTCTGGCGCGTCCACGCCGCCGTCCCCCCGTACGGCACGGTGGGCGTGTTCAACCGCTCGCACTACGAGGAGGTGGTCACCGCGCGCGTCCACGGGCTGGTTCCGGAGGAGGTGTGGTCCCGGCGGTTCCGCCAGATCAACGACTTCGAGCGGCTGCTCGCGGAAAACGGGGTCACCCTGGTGAAGCTGTTCCTGCACGTGTCCCGCGACGAGCAGAAGCGGCGGCTGCAGAAGCGGCTGGAGAAGCCGAGCAAGCGGTGGGAGTTCGATCCCAGCGACCTGCGGGACCGGGAGCGGTGGGACGAGTTCACCGAGGCGTACCGGGACGCCATCGCCCGCTGCGGCACCGAGTGGGCGCCCTGGCACGTGATCCCGGCCGACGACAAGCCCGTGCGCAACCTGCTGGCGGCGCGGATCGTGGTGGACGCGCTGGAGCGGATGGACCCGCGGTTCCCGGATCCAGACTACGACCTGGAGGAATCGCGGCAGCGGCTGGAACAGCTCTGAACTGCTCTTGCTGCGGGTTTGGGCGTGCCCCCGGCTGGCGCCGGGGTCGGGCTGCGGCTCCGTAACGCAGCAAACAACGCTGCGTAACGGAGTCGAGCCCCGGCGGAAACTGCCCCGCCGGGTCTCGCCCCTTCGGGCCGACATCCCTCACGCAACTGCCTGCCCCACCTGGATATCCCGCAGTTGCCCCCTCTCCCAGAATTGGGAGAGGGTGGCGAGCCTCAAGCGAGCCGGGTGAGGGCCAGGCGCCTCTGCCTCCAGATCGAGGCAGGGGCGCCTTTTACGTACTTCGTACTCCGTACCGCCGCCGCCTCAGCTCTCGATGGCGTAGATCAGCGTCACCGTGGCGGTCACCGTCTGCTGGCCCGCCTCGATCGGCGTGCTCGCCACGTCGGCGGCCATGCCGCGGGCCTGGGCCATCTCCAGCTTGGCGAACACCGGCGGCTGCCCGCCGGCCGTGCTCGCGTCCAGCACCGCGCCCAGCCGCACCCCCAGCGCCGCCGCGATCGCGGCGGCGTCGGAGCGGCCCTTGGCCACGGCGCCGCGGATCGCCTCCGCCCGCACCGCCTCCGAGTTCTTGAGCCCGAAGCGCACCCCGTTCACCCGGTTGGCCCCGGCCCGGAGCGCCGCGTCGATCAGGCGCCCCACCTGCGGGATCTGCTCCGTGCGCGCCGTCACCGTGTTGACCACCCGGTAGCCGCGCAGCGTCGGCTCCTCGGTGCCGGGGCGGGGCGGGGCGTAGTCGGGGAACACCGAGTAATTGTTGGTGCCGATGTCGCGGCGCGCCACCCCGGCGCCGACGAGCGCGCGGATCACCCGCTCCATCGCCTGCGCGTTCTGCTCCGCGGCGGCCTGCGCCGTGGGGGCCGTGGTCTCCACGCCGAAGTCCAGGTGCGCCTCGTCGGGCTCGGCCTGCGCCTCGCCCACGCCCACCACGCGGATCGTCCGCGGCCCCGCCTCGGCCGGGCGCGGCTGCTGGCCGTGCAGCACCGCGGGGGCGGCGAGCATCGCCATCGCCAGGGAAAGTACGTGCATACGTCCCGTTCTCATCTCTCGTAGTGGTTCGGGTGTGCCTGCGGTCCCGCCTGCCGCCGTGCTTGTAAACCGGTGGGGCCGCCAGGTTGCGGGCCGGAAAAGAGAGAGGGACCCGCCTGGCGGCGGATCCCTCGGGTGGGGCACGGGGGCCCGCATGGGGGGGGCGGGCAGCGTCCGATTGGGGTAGGTTGGCCGGCGGAATCTACCTGCGGGTTCTGGATGGGTTGTGGAGGCTTTACTTCTGGGTCGCTGTCCCCCCCCGATTCCTCACCTCCGGCGATGTGCGTCGTGCGCCGCCCGGTCCTGCACGATGCTTCGCGTCGGTGTGGCATCCGTTCGGCGGGGGGATTAGCAAGGCGGGGGCCAGGCGGGGCGCAAGCGGCAAGTTGCCTGTTGGCAATAACTTGCAAGGAAACGTCGTCCGCGCGGGGGTGGGCTTCCTGGGGAGAGTGTGACACAGTTTGGGACGCGCGTGCCCCAGGGGTCGAGCCGGGAGGTTTGTCAAGCCCACCCCGCGGGGAGCAAGCCGCGGGGGCGGGTGTATACGACGCTCCCTGAACCCGGAACCCGGAACCCGTCGGCCCCCCAGCAGATGCCCAGGAAGTACGCCATCAAGGAAGTGTTCGCCACCCTCCAGGGCGAGGGCGCCCAGGCCGGGAGTCCGGCCGTGTTCCTCCGCTTCGCGGGGTGCAACCTGGGCTACGACGTGTGCCCCTGGTGCGACACCGACTGGGCCAAGGCCGAGCATACCCTGGAGCTGGCCGACACCCTGGAGCTGGTGCGCGCGACGGCCCGGGCCGGGTTCGGCGGCGAGCGGCCCGGGCTGCTCCTGGTGGCCACCGGCGGGGAGCCCAGCCTGCAGCTGGACCGCCCCCTCTCCGAAGCCCTGCGAGGGCGCGGCTACCGCGTCTCCATGGAGTCCAACGGGTCCCGGCCGGTGGACCGCTCGCTGGTGGACTGGCTCACCGTGTCGCCCAAGCAGGCGGAGTTCGCCCAGAAGGAGGGCGACGAGCTCAAGGTGCTCTTCACCGGCGAGCACGCCGCCGGCGCCGCGCCCAGCGTGGACGCCGTTCGCCGCCTGGCCCGGGGGACCCGCTTCGGCAGCTACTTCCTCCAGCCCGTGGACCTCCCGGAGCGCGGCCCCAACTTCGCCGAGACGGTGCGCGCCGTGATGGAGCTGGGCCCGCCCTGGCGCATGTCCGTGCAGACCCACAAGGTCACCGGGATCCCCTGAGGGTGAGGGCCTTCTACACCGACCGGTTCGTCCTCCCCCTCCCGGAGGGGCACCGCTTCCCCATGGTCAAGTACGCCCGGGTCCGCGAGCGCTGCCTCGCCGAGGGGGTGCTGCGGCCGGAGGAGCTGGCCGAGCCGCCCGCCGCGGCGTGGGAGGAGCTGGCGCTGGTGCACGAGGCCGGGTACCTGGATCGCGTCCGCGCGGGGACGCTGGAGCCGCTCGCGCAGCGGCGCATCGGCTTCCCCTGGAGCCCGGAGATGGTGGAGCGCTCCCGGCGCTCCGTGGGCGCCAGCATCGCCGCGGGGCACGCGGCGCTGGACGAGGCCGCGGCGCGCGGGTGGGGGATCGCCGCCAACCTGGCCGGGGGGACGCACCACGCCTACCCGGCCCACGGCGAGGGCTTCTGCGTCTTCAACGACGCCGCCGTCGCCGTCCGCGTCCTGCAGCGCGCCGGACGCGTCCGCCGGGCCGTGGTGCTGGACTGCGACGTTCACCAGGGCAACGGCACCGCCGCCGTGTTCGCCACGGACCCGTCCGTCTACACCTTTTCCATCCACGGCGCGCGCAACTACCCCTTCCGCAAGGAGAGGAGCACGCTGGACGTGGAGCTCCCCGACGGGGCGGGCGACGACGCCTTCCTGGCCGCCCTGGAGCTGCACGTCCCCGAGATCCTGGCCGCCTTCCGGCCGGACCTCGCCGTGTACCTGGCCGGCGCCGATCCCTGGCGCGACGACCGCTTCGGGCGGCTGGCGCTGAGCAAGGCCGGGCTGGAGGCGCGCGACCGCCTGGTGCTGGGCGCCTGCCGCCACGCCGGCGTGCCCGTGGTGGTCACCATGGCCGGCGGCTACGCCCGCGACACCGAGGACACGGTGGACATCCACGTCGCAACCCTGCGCGTCGCCGCCGGACTGCACGCGGCACTCGACCCTCCCGGCCGCCTCGCGGAGCCGGCGCTCGCCCACCCCTCCCGTCTCGAGACCTGATGCTCCTCCAGGGGATCCTGTTCTGCCTGGGCGCCGCCGCCCTGTACTTCGGCGCCGAGTGGCTGGTGCGCGGCTCCTCGCGGCTGGCCCGCTCCTACGGCGTCAGCGCCCTGGTGGTGGGGCTCACCGTGGTCGCGCTGGGGACCTCCGCGCCCGAGCTGGTGGTGAGCACGCTGGCCGCGCTGCGCGGGCAGGGCGGGGTGGCGGTGGGGAACGTGGTGGGCTCCAACATCCTCAACCTGGCGCTGATCGTCGGCGTCGCCGCGCTCGCCGGCCCGCTCCGGGTGCAGATGAGCCTGATCTTCCGCGAGGCGCCGCTGATGGTGGCCGCCGGGCTCACCCTCCCGCTCCTGGCCTGGGACGGCGTCATCTCGCGGCTGGACGGTGCGCTCCTCTCGCTCGCCTTCGCGGGCTACCTGGCCTTTGTGGTCCACTCCGCCCGCCGGGAGCCGGGTTCGGTAAAGGCCGAGTTCGCGGAGTTCGAGGCGGCCGAGGACCGCCATCCTGAGCGCGGCACCCGCCTCCGGGACACGGGCATCGCCGCGGCCGGCCTGGCCACGCTGGTGGTGGGGGCGCAGCTCCTGGTGGACGCCGCCGTGTTCTTTGCGCGCGCGGCCGGGGTGTCGGAGGTGGTGGTGGGGCTCACCGTGGTCGCCATCGGCACCTCGCTCCCCGAACTGGCCACCTCCGCGGTGGCCTCCGCCCGCGGCGAGGCCGACATCGCGCTGGGCAACGTCGTCGGCTCCAACATCTTCAACAGCCTCATCATCCTGGGCGCCGCCTCGCTGGCCCGGCCCATCGGCATGGACCGCTCGCTGTTCTCGTACGAGGTGCCGGTGATGGTGGGCATCAGCATCGTCTTTCCCCTGCTCGCCTACACGCGCCGCACGCTGGGGCGGCTGGAGGGCGGGTTCCTGGTGGCCTGCTACGTCGCGTTCACCGGGTTCCTGCTGGTGCGCATCGGCTGATTTATCGTGTCGTGGCGGGCCGCTACGGAGCCCGGCGGAAACTGCCCCGCCGGTCTCCTCCGCGGGCTCGGCGAGCCAGCCGAAACTGCCCGGCTGTCTCACCTCGCCGGAGGGAGCCTCGCCAAACTGCCGGCGAGTCTCCCTCCGCACCGGATCATGTGGGTACTGCGAAACAACCGAACGACAAAAACCCTCTCCCAGAATTGGGAGAGGGTGGCGAGCCTAAGCGAGCCGGGTGAGGGCCTTACGACGGCGGGCCCCCGCCTCGGCATCGAGGCAGGGGCGCCGTTGCAGGCTGTTCCCTGTTCCTATTCCCTGTTCCCTGCCGTCAAAGCCTCACCACCCCCTCCTCCCCCAGCCGCGCCAGCACCTCCGCCTTCCGGGCGGCGAACTCGCCGTCCAGCAGCACGGGCTGCGCTCCCGCGGTCGGGAGCGCGTCGTCCAGCTCCACCCAGGAGACGCACCCCTCGTAGTCCAGCGTGTTGGGGATGTCGTGCGGCACCGCCAGGCGGTAGGCGCGCAGCACCAGCACGTGCAGGTACGCCTTGCCGCGGTAGGCGAAGCGGGACTCCACGGTCTCCGGCGTCAGCGGGTGCAGGCCCTCCAGGCGGTGGAGCGCGTCCAGGCTCTCCACGCGCAGGGCGTCCTGCACCACGGCGTAGTGGGCGATCCGCACGCGGTTCACGTCGCGCGGCGCCGCTTCGGCGGCTTCGAGCGCGGGGCGGAACTCGGGGCGCAGCTCGTGGGCGTTCTGGTGGTACAGCGTGGGGAAGAGCCAGAACTCGCGGTGCTCCACCTGGAAGTCCCCGCGGCGCTCGTGGATCCCGCCCTTGCGCACCAGCAGCGTGGTGCGCCCCTCCGCCAGCGCGCCCTCCACCGCGCCCCACTCCTTGAGCGCGGACCGGTTCTCAGCCAGCATCGGCGTCCCCCTTCCGGAAGGGGAGCTCCACCACCGCGGCGCGCGGGCCCTCCGCCGAGCCCACCCGCACCGCGTCTCCCGGGCCCAGCTCGCGGCGCACGTAGCCCAGCGCCACCGTCTCGCCCACCAGCGGCGACACGGCCGTGCTGGTGATCCGCCCCACCTCCCTGCCCGTCTCCGGGTGGAAGAGCGGCGTCCCCGGCGCGGGGGCGGGGAGGGCCCCCAGGCGCAGGCCGCGCAGGTGCCGGTTGACGTGGCCGCGGTGGGCGATCCTGACGATCACCTCCTGCCCCGTGTAGCACCCCTTGGTGAACGAGATCGCCCGCGGCACCATCCCGATCGCCTCGAACGCCTCCGTGGGAATCGTCTCCTCCGACAGGTCGGCGCCGTAGCGCGGCACCCCCGCCTCCACCCGCAGCGCCTCCAGCGCCTCCCGTCCCACGGGCCGGGCTCCCACGCCCTCGCCCTCCGCCAGCAGCGCGCGCCACAGCCCCGGCAGCGCCGCCGCCGGGGCGATCAGGTCCAAGCCCTCCTCCCCGCCCGCCGCGCGCGTGCCGACGACCACCACGGGCTCGCCGCCGAAGGTCGCCTCCACGAACGCGTCCTCGTCCAGCGGCGGCACCTCGGCGCCGAGCGAGCGCGCCACGATCTCCCGCGCGCGCGGGCCGTACACGCCCAGGGCGCCCATCTCCTCCGAGGCGTCGGCCCAGCGCGCGAACATCGGGGGCACGAACTTCTTGAGGTGCTCGCGCGTGCCGGCCAGCGCCTCGCGCGGCAGGTCCAGGAGCACCTCCGTCCCGCCCGGCCGCGCCAGGCGGAAGGCGCGCAGCTCGGCGAGGGTGCGACCCTTGGGGGTGAGCATGGCGGCGTACACGCCCCGGCCGGGCGGCGCGCCGGCCAGGTCGTTGGTGAGCAGCCCCTGCACCATCTTCACCGGGTCTCGCCCCCACAGGCGGATCTGCGCCCGGTCGGCGCGGCCGGCCACGCCGGCGGCTTCCCGCACGGCGCGGTACTCCGCCGCCGCGTCACCGTAGTGCAGCGGCACCCGGCGCCCGGCCACCTCCGCGAACGCGGCCCCCAGCGCCTCCTCCTCCGCCCGCAGCGGGGAGTCGGCCGCGCCCGTCCCGCTCGTCGTCTCCGCCGTCTCAGCCATCCGTCGCCTCCACCAGGTTCCGCAGCTCCACGTACCACCTCAGCTTCTCCGCGAAGGGGATCCTCGCCAGCCCGCTGGGGCTGGGCGCCACGAAGTCCGCGGTCCCCTCCACCAGCGGGCGCTCCTGCCGCCCCCAGGGAGCGGACGGCACCCCCGCCGCGCGCAGGTACACCCCCTTACCGTTGTAGCACACCACCCGCGGCCGCAGCTCCCGCACCAGGGCGCGGAACCGCTCCGCCCCGTGCCTGAACTCCTCGGCCGTCACCTCCGCGACGCTGCGGGTGGGGCGCTTCACCAGGTCCGTCACCCCCATTCCCAGCTCCAGCAGCCCGCGGTCCTGCTCGAAGCGCCAGCGCCCCGGCGTCAGCCCGGACCCGGCCAGCAGGTCCCAGAAGCGGTTGTTGCGGCCGGCGTAGTAGTGCCCCAGCCGCGCCGCGCGCACGCTGGGGTTGAAGCCCACGAAGAGCAGCCGCAGCCCGGGCGCCAGCAGGTCGGGGAGGGTGCGGACCCGCTCCCCGTCCACCAGGTACTCCGTCAGGCCGCGCCTCCCGCCCCGCGGCACATCTCGCGCAGGCGCTCCTCGGCGCCCTCCAGCTCCGCCATCCGCCGGCGCACCTCCGCCGTGGACGAGGCGTTCGGCAGCTCCACCTTGACCTCGCTCCCCTCCTCCCGCGGCAGGAACACCACGGTCACCTTCCACCCCTCCACCCCGGTCGCCTTGCGCGCCACCAGGTCCACCGAGTACTCCGTCCCGTCGCACTCCAGGCGGTTCACGAGCCGGTGCTCCTTCCACGAAGAGCTCCGCGACAGTGCCATTTCGACGTCCTTCGCCAGGGTGATCGCCAGTCCCGCCGGAAAGCGGGGCGGGGGAGTTGTCACCGCGCCCCGGCGCCCACATCTTTCCCTCCGGATCCGGGGCGCAAGGCCCCGTGCGACAAAGATAAAGGCCACCCGCCGGTCGCAGCAATCGCGCCCCGGGACCGCCGCTCCCGCGCTCCCCAACCCCGCTCCCCGAGCATGCCATCACCCAACCCCCTCTGGCTGCAGAGGCTTCCCGGCGATCTGCGGCGGCGCCTGGAGCTGGCCGAGGCAAAGGCCCGCGAGGTCATCGCCGAGACGCACGCCTCGCAGGCCCTGGAGCTGGTCGCCATCCTCGCGCCCCGCATGCCCTTCGACGAGGCGCTCGACCGCTACGTGGAGATCATGGAGCTGAGCGGCGACGAGGAGGAGATCGTCCGCACCCGCGCGCTCTCCGACCTCAGCGACCCGCAGACCGGCTCCGAGCTGGCCCGAGAGCGGCACCGGGGGTGGGGCTTCGACTGGCGCTACGCCACCCCGGTGGGGGCGCGGGGGGGGAAGCGCCCGGCGCGGGTAAACACACCCCCCGGCGGCCCGGGGGGGGGGGGTGGGGC
>JBFMFL010000162.1:0-2932 GCA_040752145.1 Gemmatimonadota bacterium | reverse complement strand
CGCTTCATCCGCCGGCAGATGAAGCGCAACGCCGAGGAGGACCTGTGGATGGAGCTGTTCGCCGCCCGCACCTGGGAGGCGCTGATCCGCGCGCACTTCAAGCACGGGCTCCAGTTCGTGGAGATCCTGGACGACCACGCCCCGCCCACCCAGGCCGTGTCGCTGTACCTCGCCCAGCTCGAGGTCCCCTCGGCCCGCGCCGCCTCCGTGTACCAGCGGGTGCTGGCGCGGCTGGCCGAGCAGCTCCTCCCCCGGCTGATCCGCGACGGAGCCCCGGAGGCCGCGCCGCCCGTGCCGCGCGCCCCCGCCCGGGCGCCCCGCCGCGGCCGCTGAGCGCCCGGGCGCCGGCCGTGCCGGGCCGGCGCCTAGCATACCTCTTGCACCCCGCCGGCCCGCAGCCGAGCGGGGCGGCGAGAGTCCCGCGTCCCAGACCGTCCAGCAGAGCGAGATGAAGATCCAGCGCAGCATCCAGCCGGCCCTCCTCGGCGCGGCCCTCCTCCTGGCCGCGTGCGGCGGCGCCGAGGGCGGCGAGCAGACCGCCGGCGGCCGGACGGCCGCCGCCGCGACGGGCGACAGCGCGGCCGCCCCGGGCGACACCACGGCGGCAGCGGCGACGCCCGCCGGCCCCACGGTGAACGACGCCGGCCCCAAGACCGACCTCCCCCCCAACGAGCTGGGGGAGATCATGGTGCTGGAGTACCACCGCCTGGGGCAGAACGAGGGGGAGTGGGTCCGCAAGCCGGAGAACTTCCGCAAGGACCTCCAGGCGCTCTACGACAACGGGTTCCGGCCCGTGACCATGCGGCAGGTGGCCGAGGGGAACATCGACATCCCCGCCGGCACCACCCCGGTGGTGTTCACCATCGACGACTCGTCGCTGGGCCAGTTCTACTACCTGCCGGACGGCCGCATCGACCCCAACACCATGATGGGGATGTGGGCCGCCTTCCAGGAAAAGAACCCGGCCTGGCACAACGGCGCGGTGTGGTGCATCCTCCCCGCCGCCGGCCACCCGTCCAACTTCTTCAGCGAGAAGCCGGACCGGGAGATCCCGCGCGAGCAGCGCGAGGCCAACATCCGCAAGAAGATGACGTACATCGTCGAGAACCGCCACGAGGTGTGCAACCACACCCTGTACCACGCGCGCCTCGACCGGGGCACCGACGCGCAGGTGCAGGAGTGGCTGGGCCGCGGCGAGGACTCGCTCAAGGTGTACCTCCCGGCCGACTACGACATCGTCACCCACGCCCTGCCGCTGGGGATGTGGCCCAAGAACAAGAGCCTGGCCTGGCAGGGGACCTGGAAGGGGAAGCAGTACGAGTACCCGGTGGTGCTGGAGGTGTCCGGCGGGCCCAACGTGTCGCCCTTCGACGTCGAGTGGAACGGGCGCTCCGTGGACCGCTTCATCGTCGCTCCCAACCACCTGGAGCGGCAGCTGGAGGCGTACCGCAGGAACGGGTCGCGGCGCTACGTCTCCGACGGCGACCCCAACACCATCTCCGTGCCGCAGGGGCAGGAGGGCCGCGTGGACACCCGGCGCTGGCAGGGGACGACGGTGAAGCCCGTCGCCGCCGCGGCGCCCGCCGCCCCCGCGGGCCAGCCGGCCGCGGCGGGACAGCAGCCCGCCGGCGCGACGCGGTAGCCCGCACCGCCGGGGACGGACGTGCGAAGGGGCCCGTGGCATCGCGCCGCGGGCCCCTCTCGTATTCCTCGGTCGTCCGGCGCCGGCTCAGGAAGCCTTGACTTCCTCGGCGGCGGTGGCCGCCTGCACCTGAGCGGGCGGCTGCACCGGCTGCACCGGCTGGATCTGGTTGGCCTGTAGCGCCTGCTCGTCCAGCCCGTTCAGCGAGCGCTTGAAGTCGCGGATCCCCTTGCCCAGGCCGCCCGCGAGCTCCGGGAGGCGCTTGGCGCCGAAGAACAGCAGCAGCACGGCGAAGATCAGGAGCGTCTCCGTCATTCCGAGACCGAATGGCATGGTGCCTCCTTGCGTCGAAAGTCGGATGTGACCGGGGCGCGGATTCGCCGGCTGGCCCGCGGGAGCAACATCGGTGTCGTCTCTGGCCGGAAGGCGCCGCAGTCCACCACGGCGCTCCGGCAACGCGTTCAAGATACCCTGGGAGAACGATTTGGACAACGGGCGGCGTTCGACGGCGCTGTCGGGGGATTCCCCACAAGGCCCTGTCCCGCCCCGTCCCGCCGCCTCCCGTGCTCCTCACCGGACCTGTACGGGCGGAGCGCGGCGGACGGATTCATCGCCGCCGCGCCCCGCCCGCACGACGGACCGCGGCCGTCAGCGCGTGAAGCGCGCGGTGATCTCCACCAGGCGCCGCGCCTGGTGCCGGATGGCCGCCCGGTACTCCTCGGTGAGCGGCTCGCCGCTGGCGGTGACGCTCGCGCCGTACGGGTTGCCGCCGCTGGCGAAGATTGCCGGGTCGGTGTACCCGGGCGGCACCAGGATCGCGCCCCAGTGCATGAAGGTGTAGTACAGCGTCTGCAGGGTGGTCTCCTGGCCGCCGTGCGGGTTCTGCGCGCTGGTCATGGCGCTCACGCACTTGTCGGCCAGCAGTCCCTGCTGCCACACCGGCCCCAGCGTGTCGATGAAGGAGCGCATCTGGCTGGCCGCGCCGCCGTAGCGCGTGGGGGCGCTGAACAGGAACGCGTCCGCCCACACCAGGTCGTCGGGCGTCGCCTCCTCGATCCCCGCGGTCCGGTCGCGCTGCGCCGACCACGCCTCCTGCGCCCGGACGACCTCCTCGGGCGCGGTCTCGCGCACCCGCCGGAGGCGCACCTCCGCGCCCGCCTCGCGCGCGGCCTCCGCCGCTACCTCCGCCATCGCGTGGTTGGTGCCGTAGGTGCTGTAGTAGACGATCGCGAGCTTGACTGGCATTCTCTACCTCCCGGGTGAGCGTGAAGCGCGCGGCGGCCGCCGCGA
>JBFMFL010000161.1:0-15479 GCA_040752145.1 Gemmatimonadota bacterium | reverse complement strand
GCTCAGCACCACCGGCTCCGCTGGCGGACCTCGCATCTGTACCTCCTGCGGCCTCGCCCGGCCGCTTCCTATGTGCCCTCTACCCCTCCACCCATTCTGCCGGAAGAACTGCGCCGCGATGTACTAGCTAGGATCCCCCCAGCCGCTCCAGCACCCGCTGCGCCGCGGCGATCCCGTGGTCCTGCGCCTCCTCGAACAGCGAGAGCCCGCTCAGGTCCGAGTGCGCGTAGAACACCGGCCCCCCGGCCTCCGCCAGCGCGCGGCGAGCGGGCGAGGCCAGGAAGCCCGGGGTCGGGCGGACCATGGCGTGCCCCATGCGCATCACGTCCACCCGCGACACGCACCTGCGGATGTCCGGGTGCGCGCGCTCCAGGTCGGCGAGGACCAGCTCCGTCCACTCCCGCCAGCTCCGCCGCAGCAGCGTGGCGCGGGCCCGCGCCGGGGGCTCGTCGGCCAGCGCCCAGTAGTACGTCCACACCGAGCGGTCGTGGTGGGTGCGCAGCGACTGGTGGTTGGCGACCACGTACCCCAGCGCGGGCGAGTCGTAGAGCACGTTGTCCCAGGCGGGCGGGGCGGAGCGCTCCTCGGGCGGGCGGTCCAGCGTCAGGTTGGCGGTGAGCCAGGGCGAGTACGCGAAGTCCACCGCGGGGGCTCCCTCCACCAGCCGCGGCGCCAGGAAGCTGGGCGCGGCGAAGACCACGGCGTCGGCAAGGTACTCCGCGTCGCCGGCCAGCACGCGCGCGCCCGCGCCGCGGCGCTCCACCCGGTGCACCATCTGCCCGGTGACGACGCGCTCCCGCCCCAGCCGCTCCAGCAGCCGACGCACCACCCAGCCGTTCCCCTCCGCCCAGGTGAGCGGCGCGTCCGTCTCGCCCTCGCGCGCGGCGAAGTAGTGGATCCCCGCCCACGCCGAGGTGTCCGCCGCCCGCGCGCCGTAGTCGTCGCGGCAGGCGTAGTCGGCGTACCAGCGCACCGCCGGGGTGCGGAAGCCGCGCTCGTCCAGCCAGCGCGCGAAGGAGACGCCGTCCAGCGACGAGGGGCGGCGGCCCAGCGAGGAGGGGATGGTGAACTCGCCGCCCCGGCGCAGGCGCTCCACCTCCTCGTGGAAGCGGGCCATCTCCGCGCGCTCTGCGGGGGTGTCGGCGGCGGTCTCTTCCAGCCCCTCGCGCCAGCGCCCCCAGCGGAAGACGCGCTCCTGGGGGGAGTAGGCCAGCATGGTCTCCTCCGGGGCGCCGTCCCGGAGCGCGCCCAGCTCCGCGAACAGCTCGCGCGCGTGCGCGGCGCGCGGGCCCGGCACCGGCACGTAGTGCGCCGCCCAGGGGTACGCCGTGACCTCGTTCTCGCCCCAGCGCGAGTTGCCGCCCGCGCGGTCCTCCATCTCCAGCAGCACCCAGTCGCGCATCCCCCGGCGCTCCAGCCACCAGGCGGCGGAGAGCCCCGCGATCCCCCCGCCCACGATCACCACCGGCACGCGCTCCGTGCGCCGCGGGGCGGGGAAGGGCGCGCGGTCGCGCAGCCGGTGCCCGCGCGCGCCGCCGTCGTCCACGAAGCCGCCGGCCAGCGGGCGGTCCGTCTTGGGCGCGCACCCCACCAGCGCGGCGGACGCGAGGGCCCCGGAGGCGGCCAGGAACTCGCGCCGGGACAGCGTCAACGCTCGATCTCCTTCCACTCGCTCCCGTAGTACCTCACCAGCACCTGGTCGTCCAGGCGGTTGGCCTCGGCGGGGACGGGGAGCATGTCGGCGGGGAAGTCGAACATCTGCGGGAGGACGCGCGGGGTCAGGTAGCGCAGCCCCGCGGGGAGCGCCGCGGGCGGGGCGAAGGCGCCGCGCCCGGCCAGCACGAACCCCCACTCCCCGAACGAGGGGACGTACAGGTGGTAGGGCCAGGCGCTCAGCCCCGAGGCGCGCAGCGTCTCCACGATGCTCCAGTACGCCGTGCGCGCGAACATGGGCGAGGTGCTCTGCACCACCATCAGCCCCTCGCGGCTCAGGTGCCGCGAGAGCAGGCGGTAGAACGCCGTGGTGTACAGCTTTCCCACGGCGTAGTTGGAGGGGTCGGGGAAGTCCACCACCACGAAGTCGTACATCTCGCGGTTCTCCGCCAGCCACACCGCCGCGTCCGCGTTCACCACCTTCACCCGCGGGTCCCGGAGCGACCGGGCGTTGAGGCGCACGAGCTCCGGGTGTTCGGAGAAGATGCGCGTCATCTCCGGGTCCAGGTCCACCAGCGTCACCTCGCGCACGCCGGGGTAGCGCAGCACCTCGCGCACCGCCAGCCCGTCGCCGCCGCCCAGCACCAGCACGCGCCGCGCGCCCGGGAGCGCCGCCAGCCCCGGGTGCACCAGCGCCTCGTGGTAGCGGTACTCGTCGCGCGAGGAGAACTGGAGGTGGCCGTTCAAAAAGAGGCGCAGGTCGTCGCGCCAGGCGGTGAGCACGATGCGCTGGTAGGGCGACTGGCGGGAGAACACCACCTCGTCCGCGTACACCTGGCGCTCCGCCAGCCGGGTGATGCGCTCCGCTCCCGCCATGGCCCCGCCGAGCAGGACGATCACCGCCACGCACGCCGCCTGCAGGATGCGCCGCGCGCCCAGCACGTCGCGGAACAGGTGCGTGGACCAGAGCGCCACCACGGCGTTGACCAGCCCGAAGGCCAGCGCCGCGCGCACCAGCCCCAGCTGCGGCACCACCACCAGGGGAAAGGCCAGGCAGGCCGCCAGCGCGCCCAGCGAGTCGAAGGTGAGGACGTTGGAGACCACGTCCTTGAACTCGTAGTGCTTGCGCAGGATGCGCATGAGCAGCGGGATCTCCAGCCCCACGAAGATCCCCACCAGCACCACCAGCAGGTACAGCAGGAAGCGGAACGAGTCCGTGTAGGCGAAGGCCAGGAAGAGCAGCGTGGACGAGAAGCCGCCCACCACGGCCACCATCAGCTCCACCGTGACGAAGCGCGCCGCCAGCCCGCGCACCACGAAGCGCGAGAGCCAGCTCCCGATCCCCATGGCGAACAGGTAGGTGCCGATCACCGTGGAGAACATGGTGACGCTGTCGCCCAGCAGGTAGCTCGCCAGGGCGCCCGCCACGAGCTCGTAGATCAGGCCGCACGCCGCGATGAGCAGTACGGTGACGAAGAGTGCTGCGTGCAACTGCTTGTGCCTGCCGTGGGTGGGATCTGTGCCTCGGGGCCGCTCCGGAGCCGGACGATACTGCTGTCCGTCTCCTGCGCGGGTCGCGGAGCCACCGGAAACCGCCCCGGTGTCTCCGCTCCGGCTCCGGGAGCCCCGCCAAACTGCCGGCGGGTCTCCCTCCGCAAAAGGATCATGTGGGTACTGCGGAACGGCGGAACGGCCCGCGAGACGGCAGCCGTTCCGCACTTTCGCACTCCCGCACTGCCGTTCAGCGTACTTCGTACTCCGTACTGCCGTTCACTTTCGCACTCCCGCACTCCCGCACTCCCGCACTTCCGTTCAAACGATCGCCGCGGCGATCACGATGGCCAGCGCGATGGAGACGCCGGCCATCATGATGGCGAGCGCGGTGTTGTGCTCCTCGATGATCTCCTTCCACAGCGTGCCGGGCGTGGTGCGGTCCACCGCCACCAGCGCGGCCACGAAGATCACGATGCCGAGCACCGCGTACACCGTGCCGGCGAGGAGGCCCCTCACGAGTTCGTTGTTCATTTTCCGGGTCTCACTTTCCGCCGACGTAGCGGCCCGAGCCGTAGTAGTGGGGGCGGTACGCGCCGGGGTTGTCGCGCACCGTGGGGGGAACGCTCCGGACTTCGTTGGTGCTCAGCATGCTCCACCCGCGGTACTCCGCCAGGCCCAGCACGCCCAGCACCCCCAGCCCGAAGAGCAGGTACATCCGCGCGCCTCTCGCCATCAGTCGTCGTCCTCCGGGGCATAGTCGCTCTCGGCCCAGCGCGAGCTCTCGAACGCCCCCGCGCCCAGCAGGGCGAACACGGGCGGCACCGCCAGCACCAGCAGCGCCAGGAAGAAGAAGCCGACGCCGGGGACGTCGCGCCTCAGCGTCACCGTGTACGAGACCGCCGCGGGGCCGTCCGGCTCGATGCGCAGCACGTAGCGTCCGGGCGGCACGGAGGGGACGCGGGCCTCGTCCATCTTGTCGCCCTCCGTCCAGTCCTCGCCCCCGTCGCGCCCGTAGTAGTAGCTCACCTCGCGGCCGAACTCGATGGCCTGCCCGGTCTGCTGGTTGATGAGGGCGTAGTTGAAGAACACCCAGTTGTTGGAGACGTCCGTCGTCACCTCCACGCCCAGCGCCGAGGGGCGCCCCGTCAGCTCGAAGGACGGGGTGGCCGCCACGGACAGGTCCTCCACCCCGGGGGCGTAGCGGTAGCTCTGCGTGAGCAGCTCGTCGGCCCCCACCGCGAAGCGCCCGATCAGGAACACGAACCAGAGCAGCAGCAGCAGCCCGAACGCCTTCCAGTAGGCCCTCGCCTTTCCCTTGTGGGGCGAGGGCTGGTTGGCGTACACGCCGCGGGCGGCGGGGGGCTTCCCCGGCAGCTTGAAGGCCTTCCACACCCGGTCGCCGGGGGTGTACTCGCCCAGCGACCAGGTGGTCTCTTCCTCGGTGGTCTCCGCGGAGAGCATCCGCGGCGGGTCGATGAAGTCGGCGGTCCGCACCCGGTCGCCGAAGCGCACCTCCCAGGGGAACTCGCCCAGCACGTAGCTGGTGCGCGCGTCCGCGCTCTGGAAGTGCTTGAAGGTCTCGCCGTGCAGCTTCGCCACGGGGCGGCCCCCCTCCGCCCTTTCCTCGGGAACGGCCTTGAGCGGGATGACGTCGTTCCAGTGGCCGTCGTACTCGGTGAAGTAGCGGTACCCCTGCTTCGGGCCGAAGAGCAGGTACTCGCGCCAGGAGTAGTCCGTCCCCTCCACCCGGATGGTGCGCTGCTGGAAGCCCAGCACCGTGTACTCCTCGCCCTTCCACGTCCCCTTCGCCCCCAGGGGGATCAGGGGCTTCACCTTCTGCTTCGCCTGGAAGGTCTGGAGCACCTTGAGCGACGGCGACTTCGCGTCCAGCACCGAGCTGCACGAGCCGCACACCACGTTGAGGGCGTGCTCCGGGTCGCGGATCTCCACCCCCGCGCCGCAGTTGGGGCAGTTGAGCGCGCGGGTGCCCTCCACGCGCCGCTCCCTCGCTTCCCGCAGGTCGGTGAGCTTCAGCGAGCCGAAGTCCACGTACTCGCCCAGGAACAGCAGCGGCGCGGGCTCGCTGTAGTCCAGCGTGCCGAAGCGCCCGTCCGCGGTCCTGAGGTCCACGAAGGGGACCTGCTCCTTGTCCCAGTACTCGAAGGGGAGCTCCCCCTCCACCCCCACGTAGCGGGCGCGGGTGACGGAGGCGGCCTGGTACTCCGTGCCGCCCCAGCTGAAGCGCTGCCCCTTGCGGATCTCGGACGGGCCGGGGAGCGGCCCGGGATCGGGGGCCAGGAACGACACGGCGTACTCGGCCTGCGCGTCCGAGAGCCAGCCGCTGCTCCCGTCGCTCATGGCCAGGTGCCACTCGCTCCAGCCGCCGCGCTCGTACTCGTAGGCGATGCGCCCCGTCACCGTGAAGCCGCGGTCGCGGTAGCGGCCGCGCGTGCCCAGTTGGATGGGCGAGGTGACCGGCGGCGGCAGCGACTTGCGCCCCACGGCCTCCAGGTCCAGGTCGTGGCGCACCAGCACCGACTGGCAGTACGTGCAGACGGTCTGCACGGCGCCGGCCCAGTGGAACTCCACCGGGCCGCCGCAGCTGGGGCAGTTGGCGACGGGTCCGCTCATCGGGCGGGGACGGGGGCGGCGTAGGGGCGGTCCAGGGCGCGCACCTCCACCGTCTCGGCGCCCACCAGCTCGCGCAGGCGCCCCGCGTAGTCCCACCCGGGGCGCGGGGTGCAGCAGAACAGGTTGAGGCAGAGCGAGCCGTGCTCCGGGAAGGTGTGGCAGGCCAGGTGCGACTCGGCCAGCAGGCACAGCCCGGTGATGCCGCCGGGGCCCGGGAACTTGTGCCAGAGCGGATCGGCCACCGGGTGCAGCCCCAGCTCGTCCACCATGCGCGCGAACAGCGCCCGCAGCGCGGACAGGTCGGCCAGGGCGGCGGGGTCGCAGCCGTGGGCCTCCACGATCCACTCGCGGCCGTTGGCCTGGGCGAGGTCGGCGGGTTCCGGAAGTGCGTTCACGTGCGGATCGGGCATCGGGGAGCGCGCGGGACGGCGATGGTCACGCGACGGTCTACGGCGTGCTCGGAGGTGGAGTTTCGGGGCCGTCCGGGGGTGTGCTCGACAGGGCGGAAAGTATAGCTCTCGCGCGGGACCGCGACAAGGAACGCCGCTGAGCACCGTCCAGGTGGCACTTGTTTTGCGACATTATGCATTAGCCGGAATCGTCGGCTCATTCATCCCCTTGCAGGAGGCTCGTCATGCCCAGGTCTGCCGCCACGAAGAGGAAGCTGGTGCTGAGCAGGGAAACGGTCCGCGCGCTGAGCGATGCGAAGGGGGCCGGCCCGGGCTTCATCACGACGAAAGGGCCTTCCGAGGTTTACACCTACTGCATGCTTGATTGCGGGACCGAGACGGAGTACTGCACGGTCGGCTGAACGCGCTACTGGTAGTTCGCACACCAGGAAGGCGTTCCGTGTGAGCGAGGGAGCTGCTCCCGGCCTCTTTCGCTCACCGCCGCACGCAAAGAGGCCCTCCCCCGGCTCCGGGAGAGGGCCTCTTCGCATTGCCGACGCGGCGTGTCAGCGCGCCGGGTGCTGCCCGGCGTGGCCCTCCGTCTTCTGCCCGGCGCCGTGGTGTCCGGCACCGTGGCCGGCTTCCGCCCTGGGACGGGCGGCGTGCAGGCGGGCCAGGCTGGCGAGTTGCGCGGGGGTGAGCGCGGCGGCGGCCTCGGCCTCGTGGCGGTCGTTGATGGTCTTCATCTCCGCGTGGTGCCGCTCCTCCTCGGCCGCGGTGGGCTTGGACGCGTGCATGGGCGCGCAGTGCACCCGGTGCGCCTCGCGGAGCGCGCCGCGCGCGGCCTCGATGCGCGCCGCCTGCTCCGCCGTGAGCCCCAGCGCCTGCCTGTGGTCCAGCGCGGCGAAGGCGCTGGGCTTCACGTCCTCCACGCGGCAGCTCCCGTCCGTGGCGGTGCAGGTCTGCGGGTGCTGGGCGGAGGCGGCGGCCGGCGCGGCGGCCAGGCCCAGGGCGAGCGATGCGGCGAAGAGAAGCCTGTTCATGACGGTCTCCGGTGTCGGGGTCGGCGGGTGGGGCGCGGGCGCCGTGTGCGCCGCCGCGTGCCACGCTAACGGGAATCGCCGCGCGCCGCAACGACCCCGTGCGCCCGGGGCGGTCGGCTCTCCGGCCCGGCCTCGTCCGGCGAGCCGGGTCCCGCCGCGTCGATCATGCGGCGGACGCGGCCGGGGGCGCCGTGCACCAGCTCCGGGATCACGGCGGCCTCGGGGAGGTTGCGCCAGTAGCGCTTGGGCATCTCCGCGCGCATGGCGGAGGGGCGCAGGCGGGCCGGGTTGAAGGTGTGCGCGTAGTAGGTGCGCCACAGCTCCTCCAGCTCGTCCGCGTCCGGCGCGGCGGAGCGGGGGAGGCCGGGCGTGAACACCAGCGCCTCGCCGTCCCAGTGGGCGCACCGCTCGGGCGTGAGGATGGACCAGCGCATGGCCGCGAAGCGCCGCGCGAAGAACGGCGTGGCGCGCTCCACCACCGGGTGCTCCGGCTCGAACCAGGCCACGTAGCAGGGCTCGGCCTCGCCGTCGGTGCGGACGGCGCGGAAGCGGACGAAGGCGTGCATCTTGTGGACCTCGCGGCGGACCGCCTTCTCCATCCGCAGCAGCCGATGCACGTCCGGGTCGCTGGCGACCTGGAGCAGGTGCCGCTCGCCGTGGGTGACGCGCCACACCAGCCGGTAGAACAGCGCCCAGCGCTCCGGGTCGCGGAAGCACGCCGCCGCCTCCACCAGCTCCAGCAGCGCGCGCGGCACCCGCCGTGTCTGCCCGGACGACACGGCCGACGTGTCGGACGGCGCGTCGTCCAGCCCCTCCAGCAGCGGCGCCGCGTCGTCCCCGCTCCAGAGCACGTCCTGCGGCGGGGTCTCCGCCGCGAGCAGCGCGCGCGCCGCGTCCCGCCACCCGTCCAGCGTGCCGTCGAACGGGGCGCGCCTCACAGCTCGCCCGTGGCCGCGAGCGCCGCGCTGGCGAACAGGTCCACCTGCGCCCGCTGCGGAAAGAGCCGGTCGCGCAGGTCGCCCGCGTCGAGCGCCGCCCGCGGCGTGTGGTCCGCCGTGGTGACGAAGGGCAGGATCCTGCGCAGCGACACGCCCAGCCGGGCCAGGTCCTCCAGCCGGATCCGGTGCCACGCCCGGATCTCCAGGATGCGCTTGACGTTGCGGACGCCGATCCCCGGCACCCGCAGCAGCGCCTCCCGGGGCGCCGCGTTCAGGTCCACGGGGAAGCGGTCGCGATTGCGCAGCGCCCAGGCCGTCTTGGGGTCCAGCTCCAGGTCCAGGTCCGGCGCGCTCGCCGGCGCCACCTCCGCCGCGTCGAAGCCGTAGAACCGCATCAGCCAGTCCGCCTGGTACAGCCGGTGCTCGCGCACCAGCGGCGCCCGCGCCGAGGGGAGCGCGGCGGAGGCGTCGGGGATGGGCGAGAAGCCGGAGTAGTACACCCGGCGCAGCCCCTGCCGGCGGTACAGCGTGGACGCGGCCGAGAGGATCACCGCGTCCGACGCGTCGGTGGCGCCCACGATCATCTGCGTGCTCTGCCCGGCCGGCGCGAAGAGCGGCGCCCGCGGCGAGCGCTTCCGTTCCTCCCTCGCGCCGTCGATCCCGGTCTTGAGGCGGTCCATCGCCCCGGTGATCTGCACCAGCTTCTTGTCGGGCGCCAGGCGGTCCAGCCCTTCCTGCGTGGGCAGCTCCACGTTGACGCTGAGCCGGTCGGCCCAGCGCCCGGCCTGCTCAATCAGCTCGGGCGCGGCGTTGGGGATGGTCTTGAGGTGGATGTAGCCGTGGAACCGGTGCTCCTCGCGGAGCGTGCGCGCCACCGCCACCAGCTGCTCCATGGTGTAGTCGGGGCTGCGGATGATCCCCGAGCTGAGGAAGAGCCCCTCGACGTAGTTGCGGCGGTAGAACTCCAGCACCACCCGCACCAGCTCCTCCACCCTGAAGCGCGCCCGCCGCACGCCGCTGGACTTCCGGTTGATGCAGTACGCGCAGTCGTAGATGCAGACGTTGGTGAGGAGCACCTTGAGCAGCGAGACGCAGCGCCCGTCCGGCGTGTACGAGTGGCAGATCCCCATCCCCTCCGTGTTCCCCAGCCCCCCGGCTCCGCCCGCTCGCCTGCGGCTGGACCCGCTGCTGGCGCACGACGCGTCGTACTTGGCCGCGTCGGCGAGGATGGACAGCTTCTCGCGCAGCTCCGTCATGGCGCTTCTGGGGCTCGGGTGCCGCCGAATATAACCCGAAGCCGAGCCCTGCGGAACGTTTGTAGAAACCTGCCCCGCCCGGAACGACGAGGCCCCCGCCGACGCCGGAGGGGGCCTCACGTAGTTCCGCACTCCCGCACTCACGCACTTTCGCACTTCAGTTCACGTATCCCCGAAGTCCAGCTTGAGCGGCCGCGACGCGCAGTGCTCCCCGCAGCCGAAGCGGTAGCGGTTCCTGGCGAACCAGCGGTAGAACCGGTCGATGGCGCCGCCCACGAAGGGGACGTTGAACACCCACCCCAGCAGCCCGCCCCTGGGGAGCACCTTGAGGAGCTGCTCGATGGCGGCCGCGCCCTGCCAGGTCTGCCCGCCGGGGCCCACCAGCTGCACCGCCTTGCCGTACTCCTCCGCGGGGATCCAGGGGAAGCGGTCCAGCACCGTGGTGTTCTGGAACGGGACGATCTCCAGCACGTTGCGGGTGTCCCACTTCCGCAGCAGCGTCACCAGGCGGTTGCACACCTTGCAGACGCCGTCGTACACCACTGTGTAGGGGCGCCCCATCCCCGCGGCGGCGGCCTGCTGCCCGCCGTAGACGAAGTGGACCACGGGGAAGCTCACGCGGACCCCGCGGGCGCGGCGCTCGGGGCGGACGCGGGGGCCGCCGCCGTCGCGGCGGAGGTCGCCACGGTGGTGGACACCGTGGGCGGCTGCTCCAGCGTCTTCTTGACGGTGCAGAGCGCCGCCACCCGCTCGGCCGCCGCGCGGCGCGCCTCGGGGAGCGAGGGCCAGTCGATGTGCACCCCCATGCTCCCCACCCGGTGCGGCTCCTCCACGAAGCTCCACCCCACCTCCACCGCCAGGTCCTCCACCGGGAGCTTTGCGTTGGTCCCCCAGGAGGCGAGCACCGAGTAGGTGCAGGTGGCCAGGCTGCTCGCCAGCATGTGGAAGGGGGAGTACTGCATCTCCGGCGAGTCGGCCTCGATGGTCATGGGCCCCGCCTTCCCCTCCAGCCGGATCCGGTCGTCCGAAACAAGCAGGATCTTCACGGTTCGCTGTTCGCTCGTCCTGGTGCGTGGGCCGCGACCGCCCGGGTCACGCGCCCGGCTGCTGCGGCGGCCCCGCCGTCGATCCGCTCCACGAGGGCGGGTCGCTGGCGGGGAAGGACTCGTCGCTCTCCTCGTCCACGATGTCGTAGGCCGCGGCGCGCGTCTCCGCCCGGCCGCCCTCGGTGGCGCTCCACCCGGCCGCCGCCTCCGACGTGTCGATTCCCGCGGCGCGGTACACCGCGCAGTGGCCGGTGGCGCCGCGGTGCGCCAGCGCCGCGCCCGCGAGCGCCAGCAGCATGCCCCCCGGCGAGCGCCGGGCGATGCCGGCCGCGGCCAGCGCCGCCCCGCCCGCCACCGAGACCCAGCGCTCCGCCTGGCCCACGTTGACGGGTCCGGGGTGGAGGATGTCGTCCAGCGTCATGGCCTGGCTCCGTCTGCGAGGTGCGGGGGGCGGGCTGCCGGGCTCACCCCTTGAGGCCCAGCAGCGACTCCCCGCCGTCGATCCAGATCTCGGTGCCGGTGATGTGGCGGGAGGCGTCGGAGGCCAGGAACAGCACTAGCTGTGCCACCTCCTGCGAGGTGCCGGGCTCGCCCTTGAGGGGGTGCGGCCCCTCCGGGAACTCCTGCGGCACGCCGATCTCCTCCAGGTCGCGCCGCTCGGTGTTCTCGTCGATCTCGGTGTCGATGGCCCCCGGACAGATCACGTTGACGCGCACCCTGTCGCGGGCCACCTCCAGCGCCAGCATCTTGGTCATCGCCACCTGCCCGGCCTTGGAGCTGGCGTACGCCGTCGCGCCGGAGTTGCTGAACACGCGGGTGCCGTTCACCGAGGCGTTCACGATCACCGAGCCGCCGCGCTCCTTGAGGTGCGGCATGGCGTACTTGAGCGTCAAAAAGGTGCCGGTGAGGTTGATGGCGATGGTCTTTTCCCACTCCTCCACCTCCAACTCCTCGATGGGCGCCCACACGCCGTTGACGCCCGCGTTGGCGAAGACGACGTCCAGCCGCCCCCACTCCTCCACGGTGCGCCGGACCGCCTCCTCCACCTGCTCGGGCCTGGAGGTGTCGGCGACCACCACCAGCCCCTCGCCGCCGCCCTCCTCGATCTCCCGTACCGTCTTTTCCAGCTCCTCCCGCGTGCGGCTGAGCACGGCCACCTTCGCGCCCTCCTTCGCCAGGAGGACGGCGGCGGCCTTGCCGATCCCCGACCCGGCCCCGGTCACGAGCGCGACCCTGTCCTGAAGCTGCATCGTTGCCCCCTGGTTCCCCGCGTGGTCTCGGTTCGTTGCAGGGCGGGGGGAGCCGCGATTGTCGTACCAGCGGGCGGAACCCGCGGCGGGCTGCGCGGTACCCCACGGTCCGGAGGCGGGAACGATTCGCGGCGGCGCACGGTGCGCCGCCGCTGGCTTTTTTTCACGGACAGGCGGCGGCCCCGCGGGGACGGCCGGAGGCGGATACGGAGATGCCGATCGAGGCGTGGATCGGGGTGCTGGGCATCATCGGGACGATGCTGCTGGTGGGGGTGGGTCTGCTGAACTTCTCGGTGTTCACGCGGCAGCTGAAGATCGCCAAGGAGCAGATCGAGACGGCGGTTCGCCACCTGGAGATCGCGCAGCAGGAGCCGGACCTGCACCTGATCCAGCGGGCGATCACGGAAACGTCGGACCACGTGCGGCTCTTCGTGGAGAAGCCGTACCTGCGGCCGTACTTCTACGAGGACGCGGAGTGGCGCCCGGGCGACACGGCCTCGCTGGACGAGGTGCGGGCGATGGCGGAGCTGATCCTCAACAGCTTCGCGTCGGCGCTGATGCACTCGGCGACGTTCCCGCAGTACCCGGTGCGCGGCATCGACCGCACCATCATGTTCCACATGCGCCACAGCTCGGCGCTGCGCGAGTGGCTGCTGGAGAACTTCGACCGCTTCCCGTTCAGCGGCCTGACGCTGCTCTGCTTCAAGGGCCGCTCGCAGGCGGAGGTGGAGGCCGACCTGCTCCGGCTCATCGAGCAGCCCGGCGTGGACGAGCCGGAACTGGAGCGCCGCCGCGACCTGCTGCGGCTGTACCGGAGCACGCCGGACCGCGCGCCCATCGAGTTCACGGCCTACAGCATGGAGAAGCGGCGCTGAGAAACATGGAGAGGCATTCGCAGCCACAGCCGCCAGCCCGCCCGCGTTCGTCGCAGCATTCGGGTTCTGGGCCGAGCTGTCCTCCCATGCGTGCGGACCACACTTGATGACGGGGAATTCGGCCGTAAGATGCTCTTGCGACAGGTTCAGGGATCCGTAGGCGACCGCAGTTCGGCTGGACTCGTGGAGCGTCCCGGTGGAGGAAAGGATGGGCCCTCCGCCGCCTGCTGCGTTCATGCTTGGAGGCAACTTGCGTCTTGCACACTAGAGCGGTCGTGGATGTACCGCATGGCGTCACGACCGTTGACACTGCAGGGCGGCTGCCGTAATCTGTGAGGATCCTGCCATTCCGTTACTCGCATACAGGAGGAGTTATGGCCTCGGTTGCCCGGATCTACGCACGTGGCTTTCACCGCGACTTCAAGGTTTATTACACCCACTGGCTCCCCAACTCAGAACTGGAGCTTGGCGTGGTGGGCGTACTTGAAGGAGGATACCTGTTCCGCCCAAAGAGCACTCTGCGTGACTTGGGTATCCAGTTCGATCCAAACGCCGATATTGTCCCCGACAACTCTCCATCTCCCATAGACTTCACGTCTAAGTCGGGCGTGACCATCACCACCAAGCTGGCGGGCGAGGTCAACGCCCAGATGCCGAGCATACCTCAGGGCAGCGCGGGTATTAAGCTCGATTTCGCGAGGGAGGCCTCTTTCCTCATTAAGGCCCGCGAAAGCTACGAGCCCCGCATTCGCGACGTCATCCGCTTGGAGCGTGAGATCTTGGAGCTGTACAACGCGGGAGTGTGGCACAGGAATTGGTGTGTGATCTACTCGCTCGTGAAGGCGCCATACGCTGACCTCGTGGTGTCGGAGACTGGTTCGAGTTCCATCGAGCTGCAGGTGACGGGCAACGCGCAGGTTCAGCAGGTCCAACTGGGAGACGTAAATCTCCAGTTCGCGATGAAGCGGACTTCCGGAAAAGTTCTGGACATGCGTGAAAGCAAGAACGTTACGCCGGCCTTTCAGCTAGTTGGCCTGAAGAGGCGCCTATTCGGGTCGGTCAAGCCGGGGGTGTTGAAAGGGGCATGGCTCGACGCCGAGGATGCAGGGGGAGCCGCGGCGGAGGGGATGCCGCCCATGTACCTCGACGTGCTCACGGGGAGAAATCCCCTGTCGGAGTAGGACCGTCGCGACCGGCCACAAGCGCTCGCGGGGCAAAGGTGTCGGACGGCCTCGGCCACGCCGCAGTAGCGCGCGTGGCAGTTCGCAATCGCGGTGATACAGGAGCACGTTCGGGTCCTGCGAGCCGGCAGGAAATTCCCACTCCCTACCTCCGAGGGCTGATTGCTTCAGGTAAAACTCCACTCTATCAGCAATGCCACGCCCCAGGGCGAGGAATTCGCGGCGCGCGCCGCCGTCATGCTGCAAAGGATCGTCAACGATCCACAGTTCTTGGCCGAGGTCCGCGCCCACCGGTATTCCTATACCGCGCGGATGATCGAGTCCGGGGACGTCGTGCCATCCACCGACAACGAGACCGTCGCCCAGATCATCGCCGACGGCAAGGAAGTAATGGGGCTGCCGGACGGCGTAATAGATCTGACGGTCAGACTCCGAAAGTTCAGCTGGTTCTACCGTAACACGATGGGTTCAGTCATTCCGCCGAACCCGACGATCTCCACGAACAGAAAATTCTACAACGGATGGCTCGCGCGGGGTGACGTCCTGTCGGCCGCCGCACACTGGATGCACGAGTGGATGCACGCCGCCGGTTTCTATCACGACTCCGATTCCGGAGATGCTGCCGACGTGCCGTACGCAGTTGGCGAGATCGCGGTTCGTGTCGGCCAGGGCATGGCGGGCACATCGAGCGCCAAGTCGTTCGGCCGGGCCGCACCCGGCACCGGCTACCTTGAGGCCGCGCATGAGCATGCCTGCCCGATTACGCGCGAAGGCGTTCCGGCCGATCTGTTCGACGACGGGTGACACAGTTCGGCAGTGCTCCGGTGAGGCACACGACGCTGACGGGGAGCCCAGGTTTCACGGCCACTGATTCGGCGCTGATTCGCAAGGTGGGGTACTCAGTGCCACAGTCGGGTGTGGTCTCATCTCCTCGAATTGGCGTTCCCAAGAAGGTGCAGGGTAACCTTACCGAGGCGCAGACGAAGGCGGTTCGCGAGATCGTCGCCGGAATCGAGGAAGAGGAATGGCCGCGGAGAAAGTCGGGGCTTTAACGGGAGACAAGGAGAAACGGCATGGCGAAGCAGGACGAGGACCGGATCGAGGTCACGGACGAGAACTTCGGTGAACTGCTATTCAGGGCCTCCGTCAGGTGCGTGCGATCCAGCGGGGGGAGGGCGAGCCCGCGCACCGGGTGCGCCGGATCGCCAGCGCTCGGGAGGCGGACATCGAGCCGCGCAGGCAGTAGCCAATCCTGTCGACAGTAGTGCTCCTGATTTAGCAGGGGCTCACACAACAATGTTGTACTTGGCGAGCCACTGCTCCATCTCCTCGTCACCGGCCTGTGTACTGAGCAGGTGGAGACGCTCAGAGTCGAGATCACCTTCCCAATCGGGCACGTACGTCCATCCTTTCGGAAAACCGAGAGCCACTTCAAGGTCTTCAATGGACCAGTTCAGCACCTCAAGCGCACGCATCGTGAATAGCGCGCGAGGATCCACGTAGATGTCGAAGCGCCGATACGCCTTCCCGACAAGGCTCAGTATCTCTTGGAGGTAGCGGCGGCAGAGGTCTGCTACTTCCCCTTCCGGTACGTCCTCTAGAAGGCTGTTGAAGAAGTCGCTCCACTGAGCCGAGTTCGGAGTCGGCGGGGCGCCGGCCGTCTCCACTCGGGGGCCGAAGATCGAGCCGGGCGAAGAAACCGGCCGGCAGAAGAGGGGGTGCG
>JBFMFL010000160.1:0-15510 GCA_040752145.1 Gemmatimonadota bacterium | reverse complement strand
CCCTCTCCCCTTGTGGGAGAGGGGGCCGGGGGGTGAGGGGTAGCCCTCGCCCCGAAGCCTGCCCCC
Source organism: Gemmatimonadota bacterium (assembly GCA_040752145.1). Taxonomy (GTDB): domain Bacteria; phylum Gemmatimonadota; class Gemmatimonadetes; order Longimicrobiales; family Longimicrobiaceae; genus JAFAYN01. Next base: position 15,444 of record JBFMFL010000160.1, on the reverse strand, counting down.
ACACACGGTAGTTGCCCCCTCTCCCAGAATTGGGAGAGGGTGGCGAGCCTCAAGCGAGCCGGGTGAGGGCCCGCCGCGGCCCGCGAAAGCTATCGCCGGCCGGGTGGGGCGGCATCGGACGTTTTACCCATGCCAGCGGCCGTGGCGGGCGGATAGAGGCCGGGCACGGCGAGTAGAGGCGTGGCTCTATCGCGTAGAGCCACGGCCCCGCCGGACCCCCGCCTCGGAGGGGTGACGAATCCCCGCAACACACTTCCCGACAGGCACTTGCCACGCAAACGCGTGCGGGGCACGGCGCCTGCTTTTGGAACGGACGTTCACCCGCCGCCGTGGACCCCGCTGCCATCGCCCACACATGCTCTCCGACCGGGAACACCCCCTCCAGTCCGGCCTCGCCGCGGTCACCATGCGCGCCGCGTTCGACCGCGCCTTCCGTTCCGCGCTGCTGCGCGACCCCCGCGGCGCCGTCCGCGAAGCGTTCGGGATCGAGCTGCCGGCCACGCTCCGCCTCCGCTTCGTCGAGAAGCCCGGCGACGTGGACCTCCTCGTCGTCCTCCCCGACCTGGTGGGGGAGACGCCGCTCTCCCCCGCGGAGCTGGAGCGGATCGCGGGGGGCGCCGAGTGCGCCTTCCCCGCGGTGCCGGAGCCGCTGCCCGCCGTCGCCGCCGCCGTCTGACCCGTCCCCTTCACCACCCGGAGCGAGCCCCATGCCCCACCCGGTCACGCTTCCGCCATCCGTCCGCGGGCTCCGTCCCGCGCTCCTCGCGCTCGGCCTGCTGGCCGCGGCCGCCTCCGCCGCGCCCGCGCAGGAGCCGCGGCTCACCCTGGAGGAGGTCGTGCGCGCCACCCTGGCCGCCAGCGCCGAGGTGCGTGCCGCCGAGGCGGGCGTCCGCAGGCAGGAGGGGGTGGCGCGGCAGGCGGCGGGCGCCTTCGACGCCCGGCTGCTGACCACCGTCGCCGCGGAGCGCGTGGAGGACCCCACCGCGGGCACCGCCGGCGCCCCCGCGGCGGCCACCCGGGGGATGGAGTACGGCGTGGGGATCGACCGGCGCTTCCGCTCCGGCGTCGTGGTCGCCCCGCAGCTCAGCGTCTCGCGCGCCGAGACGCCCGGCAGCGACGTCCTCCCCCGCAGCCTCGCCACCGCCAGCCTGGACGTGCTCCTCCCACTGGGGCGCGGGCGCGGCGGCGGGCTCCCCACGGCCCGGGAGCGCGCCGCCTCCGATTCCCGCCGCGCCGGCGAGTCGGAGCTGGCGCAGCGGCGGGCGGAGGCCGTGCTCCGCTCGGTGGAGGCGTACTGGGGCTACCTGGCGGCCGTGAAGCGGCTGGAGGTGCAGCGCGGCGCCGAGGAGCGCGCCGCGCGGCTGGTGGAGGAGACCCGCAAGCTGGTGGAGGCGGACCAGCGCCCCCCCGCCGACCTGGTGCGGGTGCAGGCCAGCCTGGCCTCCACGCGCGCCGCGCGCCTGGCCGGCGAGCAGGGGCTCACCGCCGCGCGCGGCGAGCTGGGCCTCGCCATGGGGACGCCGCCGGAGGCGCTGGCGGCGCTCCCCGCCCCGGCCACCCCCTTCCCCGCCCCCGCCGACCCCGCGGCGGGCGCGCTCCCCACCCCCGCGCAGGTGGCGGCGGACGCGCTCCGCGCCCGCCCCGACCTGGCCGCGCTGCGCGCCCGCCGCGACGCCGCGCGGACGCTGCTGCGCGGCGCGCGGGGCGAGCTGCGCCCCCGGCTGGACCTGACGGTGCGCCTGGGCTACACCGGCGTGGAGGAGGGGGGAGCGCTGGGCGGGATGCTCCCGCCGCTCTCCGGGCGCAGCGGCGTGCACGCCGGCGTCGAGCTCTCCTCCGGGCTGGCGCTGGGGAACCGCGAGGCCGAGGGCCTCGCCCTGCAGAGCGCCGCCGAGGAGGAGGACGTCGCCACGGCCGAGCGCGAGCTGGAGCGCCGGATCGCCCTCCAGGCCGGGACCGCGGTGGAGACGCTGCGCCGCTCCGGCGCCGAGCTGGAGCAGGCCCTGGAGGCCGCCCGGCTGCACTCCGTCGCGGTGGAGAACGAGCGGCGCCGGTTCCAGCTGGGGAGCGCCACCCTGTTCGACGTGCTGTACGCCGAGGACGGGCTCACCTCCGCCACCCTGGCGCGCATCGAGGGCGAGCTCCGCCACGCCGTCGCGCTCGCCCGGCTCCGCGCGGCCGCCGGCTCGCTCGCCGCGGACCCCGGCGCCGCCCCTTCCCCGTCCACCGCTCCCGCTCCCCCGGAGGCCGGCGATGTCTGAGCGCATCTTCCGCGAGGTGGCGCTGGAGCGCCTCGCCTCGCCCGAGCAGCTCGACCAGATGATGCAGGTCACCACCCGCCGCGGGTGGATCGCGCTCGCCTCGCTGGGGAGCGTCATCGGCGCGGCGCTGGCGTGGGGCGTGTTCGGCAGCGTCCCCGAGCGCGTGGGCGGGCCCGGCATCCTGGTCCGCAGCGGCGGCGTGTACGAGGTCGCCTCCGAGAACGACGGCCGCGTGGCCGAGTTCGCCGTGCAGGTGGGCGACACCATCCGCGAGGGCCAGGTGGTGGCGCGGCTCGCCCGCCCCGACCTGGCCGAGCGCATCCGGCAGGCCCGGGGGCGCGTCGCCGAGCTGGACGCGCGGCGGGCGCAGCTCTCCACCTTCGGGGTGCGCGACGCCCGGCTGCAGTCCGCCTACCTGGCGCAGTCCCGCGCCAGCCTGGAGCAGTCGCTCGCCGCCTCCGAGGCCGCGCTGCGGGCGCTGCGCGACAAGGTCGCCAGCGAGGAGCAGCTGGTCGCCCAGGGGCTGGTCACCCGGCAGACGCTGCTGGCCACCGTGCAGGAGTACGAGCGGGTCAAGGAGAAGGTGAGGACCGACCGGGGCGAGGCCGCCCAGCTGGAGGTGCGCCGCCTCCAGGGCGAGAACGCCAACCAGCAGGCGCTCCAGGAGGCCCGCTTCCGGCTGGACGAGGCCCGGCGCGAGCTGGCGCAGCTGGAGAGCGAGCAGCGCCTCACCTCCGAGGTGGTGAGCCCGTACACGGGCCGCGTGCTGGAGATCATGGCCGAGCGCGGCGGCTTCGTGGCGCGCGGGAGCACCGTGCTCAGCGTGGACCTGGAGCGCGGCGGCGGCGGCCGGGGGCTGGAGGCCGTGGTCTACGTCCCCTCCACCCACGGCAAGAAGGTGAAGCCGGGGATGGAGATCCACATCGTCCCCTCCACCGTGCGCCGGGAGGAGTACGGCCACCTCCTGGGCCGCGTCACCTACGTGTCCGCCTTCCCCGCCACCCGCCGGGGGATGCAGCGCGTGCTCAAGAACGAACAGCTGGTGGACGCCCTGTCCGGGCCGGACGCGCCCTACGAGGTGCACGCCACCCTGGTCCCCGACCCGTGGAGCGTGTCCCGCTACCGCTGGTCGTCCGCCGGGGGGGCGCCGGTGGAGCTGCAGAGCGGCACCCTGGCCGACGGCAGCATCGTGGTGCAGCGGCGCCGCCCCGTCTCCATGCTGATCCCGCAGCTCCGCAAGCAGGTGGCGCCGGAGCCCGCGAGGGCCGCCGCCCGCGGCGGCGCCGTCCGCGACCCGTCCTGAGCCCGGAGGCGCCATGACGACCACGCTCGGGGAACGCCTGGGGGCCGGGCTGCGCCGGCTGCGCCCCGGCGGGGGGGAGAGGCCCCGCCGGGCCCGCGTCCCCACCGTGCTCCAGATGGAGGCGGTGGAGTGCGGGGCCGCCGCCCTCGCGATGGTGCTCGCCCACCACGGCCGCATCGTCCCGCTGGAGGAGCTGCGCATGGCGTGCGGCGTCTCCCGCGACGGGAGCAAGGCCAGCAACATGGTGCGGGCCGCCAAGGCGTACGGGATGGTGGCCAGGGGGTTCAAGCGCGAGCCGCAGCAGCTGCGCGGCATGCCGCTCCCCATGATCATCCACTGGAACTTCAACCACTTCGTGGTGCTGGAGGGGTTCGGGCGCGGGGGGCGGGTCCACCTCGCCGACCCGGCCCACGGCGCCCGCGTGGTCACGGGGGAGGAGCTGGACCAGTCGTTCACCGGGGTGGCGCTCACCTTCGAGCCCGGCCCGGAGTTCGCGCGCGGGGGCGAGCGGCCCAGCCTGATGGGCGCGCTGCGCAGGCGGCTCGCCGGCTCGCACGCCGGGCTCCTGTACTGCGTCCTGGCCGGGCTGGCGCTGGTGGTCCCCGGGCTCCTGGTGCCCACCTTCACCCGCGTGTTCGTGGACGACGTGCTGGTGAAGGGCATGAGCGGGTGGGTGCGCCCCCTGCTGCTGGCGATGGGCGCCACGGTCCTGGTGATGGGCGCGCTCACCTGGCTGCAGCAGCGCTACCTGCTGCGGCTGGAGACCCGGCTCGCGCTGCAGACCTCGTCGCGGTTCTTCTGGCACGTGCTCCAGCTCCCGGTCCACTTCTTCGCCCAGCGCAGCCCGGGCGAGATCGCCTCGCGCGTGGCGATCAACGACCGCGTCGCCCAGCTCCTCTCCGGCGAGCTGGCAGTCACGGTGCTGCGCGTCGCCACCATCTCCTTCTACGCGGCGCTGATGGCGTGGTACGACGCCGCGCTCACCGCGATGATCGTGGCCGTGGCCGCCCTCAACCTGGGCGTGCTCCGCTGGGTGTCCCGCAGGCGCACCGACCTGAGCCGGCGGCTCCAGCAGGACCGCGGCAAGGCGCTGGGGACGGCGATGGGCGGGCTGCTGGGGATCGAGACGCTCAAGGCCGGCGGCTCCGAGTCCGACTTCTTCGCCCGCTGGTCCGGGCACTACGCCCGGGTGGTCAACGCGCAGCACCAGCTCGGCCTGCAGACCCAGCTCCTGTCGCTGGCGCCGCCCCTGCTCATGGCGGCGAGCACCGCGCTCCTGCTGGGGCTGGGCGGGGCGCGGGTGATGGACGGCGAGCTGACCATGGGGATGCTGGTGGCCTTCCACGCCCTGGCCCTCGCCTTCCTGGGGCCGGTCAACGGCCTGGTCGCGCTGGGCGGGACCATCCAGGAGGTCCGCGGCGACGTCGCCCGCCTGGACGACGTGCTCCGCTACCCGGCCGGGGCCGCGCCGGAGCCGGCGGAGGACGCGTGCGTGCCTGCCGGGCGGCTCACCGGCGCGGTGGAGCTGCGCCGGGTCTCCTTCGGCTACAGCCGCCTGGAGCCGGCGCTGATCCAGGACTTCAGCCTCGTGCTGCGGCCGGGGAGCCGGGTGGCGCTGGTGGGCGGGTCGGGGTGCGGCAAGTCCACCCTGGCGCGGCTGGTGGCCGGGCTGTACGAGCCGTGGGCGGGGGAGATCCTGTTCGACGGCGTGCCGCGCTCCGCCCTCCCCCGCGACGTCCTCACCCAGAGCCTGGCCGTGGTGGACCAGGACGTGTTCCTGTTCGAGGGCACCGTCCGCGAGAACCTGACGCTCTGGGACGCCACCGTCCCCGACGCCGACCTGGTGCAGGCCGCCCGCGACGCCTGCATCCACGACGACGTGAGCGCCCGCCCGGGCGGCTACTCCGCCCCGGTAGAGGAGGGCGGCCGCAACCTGAGCGGCGGGCAGCGCCAGCGCATGGAGGTGGCGCGCGCGCTGGCCGGCGGCCCGGCCATCCTGGTGCTGGACGAGGCCACCAGCGCGCTGGACCCCGCCACCGAGAAGCAGATCGACGACAACCTGCGGCGCCGCGGCTGCACCTGCCTGATCGTCGCGCACCGCCTGAGCACCATCCGCGACTGCGACGAGATCATCGTCCTGGACGGCGGAAAGATCGTGCAGCGCGGCACGCACGAGGAGCTCCGGGACGTCCCCGGCCCGTACGCCGCACTCATCGACGCCGAATAGCGCCCCCCTTCCGCAGGACTCCCATGATCGCACGCAGCCACGTGGAGATCTTCCCCGCCGCCGACGCGGCGCGGGACTCGGGCGCCGACCGGCCGCTCCTCCTGGAGCCCGGCCGGGCCTGGCTGGTCCTTGCCGGCCGCATGGACGTGTACGCCACCCGCGTCGTGGACGGCGAGCCGGCCGGCACGCGGACCCACCTGTTCCGGGTGGAGTGCGGCGCCCCCCTGTTCGGGGCGGGGACGGACCCGGCCACCGGGACCGCGCTCCTGGCGGTGGGCGCGCCGGGGACGCGCCTGGCCGAGGTGGGGCTGGAGCCGCTGCGCGCCCTGGCCGCCGCCCCGGAAAAGCACGCGGCCGTGGCCGCCCTGCTGCACGCCTGGATCGAGCGGCTGTACGAGGGCGTGGCCGACCCGTTCCCGCGCGCCGGGCTGCGCGACGTGGGCCCCGGCGAGCAGGTGGACGCCGCCGGCGCCTGCGTGCGCTCCACGGCGCACGTGGCCTGGGTGGAGCAGCTCGCCGGGACGTCGCGGCTCCTGGGGCGGCCGGCCGGCGGGCTGGCCGCGGGCGAGCTGCTCCCCGTCTCCGACCGCTGCTGGCTGGAGGGCGGCGAGGGCTGCACCCTGCGCCTGATCCCCACCGAGTACCTGCTGGCCGGCGAGGTGGACGGCGGCCACGAGCTGGCGTGGAGCGCCCTGGAGCGGTTGCACCGGGTGGTGCTGGCGCTGGTCGCCGAGCGGGTGCGCGGTTCCGAGGAGGCCCGGCTGGAGCGCCTGCGCCTGCGCGCGGCGGGGCGCCGCGCCGCCATGGCGGGGGCGCTGGGGCAGCTCGCCTCCAGCTTCCCCGGGGGGACGGCGCCGGAGCCCGCCCTGCGCGCGGCGGGCGCCGCGGGGGCGGAGGACCCGCTGGTGTCTGCCTTCCTCCGGGTGGCCGGCGCCGCGGGGATCCCGGCGGAGCCCCCCGCCGACTGGCGGGCGCTGCGCTGCCGCGACCCGCTGGACTCGCTGGCCCGCGCCTGCCGCGTCCGCACGCGGCGGGTGGCGCTGCGCGGCGAGTGGTGGCGCGGCGACGCCGGGCCCATGCTCGGCCGCGCGGCGGAGGACGGCCGCCCCCTGGCGCTGCTCCCCTCCCCCCGCGGCGGGTACGAGGCGCACGACCCGCGGGAGCCCCTTCCCACCCGCGTCACCGCGGAAAGCGCCGCGGCGCTGGCCCCCTTCGCCACGGTGCTGTACCGCTCCTTCCCCGACGCGCGGGTGGGGCTCTGGGGGATGCTGCGCTTCGCCATGCACGGCTGCGGGCGCGACCTGCTGGCCGTGCTGGGCGCTTCCCTGGCCGCCGCGGCGCTGGGGCTGCTCCCCTCGCTGGGGATGGGGCTGCTCTTCAGCTCCGTCATCCCCGACGCCGAGCGCGGCCAGCTCCTCCAGCTCACCCTGGTGCTCCTGGTGTCGTCGCTGGCCACCACCGGGTTCGCCGCCGTCCGCGGCACCGCGCTCCTGCGCATCGAGGCCCGGGTGGGAGCCACCCTGCAGGCGGCGGTGTGGGACCGGCTCCTCGCCCTCTCCCTCCCCTTCTTCCGCGGGTACGCCGCCGGCGACCTGGCGGTGCGCGCCATGGGGATCGAGGAGATCCGCCGCACCCTCTCCGGCACGGTGGTCACGTCGCTGCTGGGCGGGGCGTTCTCGCTCGCCAACTTCGCCCTGCTCTTCTACTACGACCCGCTGCTGGCGGCGGTGGCGGCGGCGATGGTGGCGGCGGCGCTGGCGGCGTACGTGGGGGTGGGCTGGCTGCAGCTCCGCCGGCAGCGCGCCGTGCTGCGCCTGCACTCCCGCACCTCCGGCACGGTGCTGCAGCTGCTGAACGGGATCGCCAAGCTGCGCATGGCCGGGGCGGAGGTGCACGCCTTCGGGCTCTGGGCGCGCCTCTTCGGCCAGCAGCGCCGGGAGCAGCTCCGCGCCCGCGCCCTGGGCAACTGGCTCGCCCTCTTCACCGCGGTGTGCCCCGTGGTCTGCACCCTGGTGCTGTTCGCCCTGGGCCCCCGCCCCGGCTCGGGCGCGGCGATGGGGACCGGCGAGTTCCTGGGGTTCATGGCGGCCTTCAACCTGGGCCTGGCGGGGGCGCTCTCCTGCGGCACGGCGCTGGTGGGCGCGCTCGCCGCGGTCCCGCTCTACGAGCACGCCCGGCCCATCCTGCACACCCTGCCCGAGGTTCACGCCGGCAAGCACGACCCCGGCGAGCTCTCGGGCGCGGTGGAGCTCCAGCACGTCACCTTCCGCTACTCGGCCGACGGCCCGGCGACCCTCCACGACGTGTCGCTCCGCGTCCGCCCGGGGGAGTTCGTGGCTTTCGTGGGCCCCTCCGGCTCGGGGAAGTCCACCCTGCTCCGCCTCCTCCTGGGCTTCGAGGCGCCCGAGGCGGGCGCGGTGGCGTTCGACGAGCAGGACCTGGCGGGGCTGGACGTGCAGGCGGTCCGCCGCCAGCTGGGGACCGTGCTCCAGGACGGGACCCTCCTTTCCGGCAGCATCTTCGACAACATCGTCGGCTCCGCGGCCGCGTCGCACGACGACGCCATGGAGGCGGCTCGGCTCGCCGGGATGGAGGAGGACGTCCGGCAGATGCCCATGGGGCTCCACACCGTGGTCAGCGACGGCGGCAGGACGCTTTCCGGCGGCCAGCGGCAGCGGCTGATGATCGCCCGCGCGCTGCTCCGCCGCCCCCGCATCCTGCTGCTGGACGAGGCCACCAGCGCGCTGGACAACCGCACCCAGGCCGTGGTCGCGGAGAGCCTGGCGCGGCTCAAGGCCACCCGCATCGTGGTGGCCCACCGCCTGAGCACGGTGATGGGCGCCGACCGGATCTACGTGGTGGACGGCGGCAGGATCGTGGAGAGCGGCACCCCCGCCGAGCTGCTGGAGCGGCGCGGCCTGTTCCACCGCATGGCCCAGCGCCAGCTGGCCTGACGATGGGCACGGGCACCGCGGGGACCGTCGCCGCGCTCCGGGAGGAGGTGCTGCGCGGTCATGGCGCGGGCGACGGGGAGGTCGCCGAGCTGCTGGCGTACAACGACAACGCGTTCCGCCTGGAGGGGGCGCCCGGCCCCGGCGCCCTCCCGCTCCCCGACGAGCCGTTCGTGGCCGCGTGGGAGGGGTACGCGGCGGAAGCGGAGCGGAGCGGCGCCCTCCCCGTGCTGCGGGAGCACCTGGTGCAGCTGCGCTTCCCGGTGCGCGCGGGGATCTCCGGCACGGAGGCGTACGCGGCGGCCACCCGCCGCGGCGTCCTCCCCGACGGCGACGTGGACGGGGGGCTGGCGCTGGAGGCGCCGGACGGGCTCCGCCTCTTCCTGCACCCCACGGCCGCCGGGCGGATCCCGGTGCTCGTGGCCGGCTGCCGCGCCGATTTCGTCGCGCTGCTCCGGGCGCTGGCGCGGCGGGGCGAGCCGGACCCGGTCCCCGCGTCCATGGGGGCCACGGCCATCGGGGGATACGTCAACTGGGGGCGCGTGGCGGAGCTGCGGCGCCGCTTCGAAGCCGGGGAGCTGGAGGCCGGTGGCGCCGCCAACTGGAGCGCGGCGCTGGCCTGGATGCGCGAGCGGAAGGAGCTGTACCAGGACCGCTTCGTCCTGCTGGCCCCGGGCGGGTACAGCGGCGTGGCGGCGGCGGATCTCGGCCTGCGCGGTGAGGAGTGGCTGCGCACCTCGCTGGCGATCCGCCTGGAGCACGAGTGCGCCCATTACTTCACGCGCCGGGTGCTGGGGTCCATGCGCAACGCCCTGCACGACGAGCTGATCGCCGACTACGCCGGGATCGTGGGCGCGGCCGGCCGCTTCCGCGCCGACTGGTTCCTCCGCTTCATGGGGCTGGAGGACCCGTGCGCGTACCGGCCGGGCGGGCGCCTGGAGAGCTACCGCGGCACTCCCCCGCTCTCCGACGGCGCCTTCGCCGTGCTGCAGGCGCTGGTGCGGAGCGCCGCCCGCAATCTGGAACAGGCGGACCGGCGCATCCGCACCGCCCCCGGAGCCGGACCGCACCTCTCCACGATGATACTCACCCTCGCCTCCTTCACTCTGGAGGAGCTGGCCGCCCTTGGCGCCGACGGTGCCCTGACAGCGCGATTCCCCCGGTAGCTGGCCCAGTCGCCCCGGTGTTCTCCCCCGCCCGTTCCCTCCCTCTGCTCCAGCCCGCAACTCGCACGCGAGCGCTCCCCACAGGTCGCTTTCCAGGTCAACGGCACATGATATGCTGCGACTTTCAGGCACCGAAGGAACGCTTGTATTCAAGCGTAATTCACAAAACGGCATGTAGATTGCGGGACAGAAACTCCCCTCCGGTAAGGTCGGCTCAGAGCAGGAAATCGAGTGACTCCGCGGGTTGCCGCGCACCTTTTCCGGCGCGCACCGGGCGGCTCCGTCACCCGGCAGCCTAAACGGTTCAGCTTTGGAATGCGCCGCGCGACGTGCGCGGCGGGGAGCGAGAGGATGAACCTGCTTGCTCCGTGGTAACCCCTCTTCAAAGGAGCGGACCATGACTGAGGACAACGCCCCCCAGAACCAGCAGGACGAGGAGATCTCGGTGGAGGAGCTCGACGAGGTGGCAGGCGGCGCGGGAGACACGAACAACGGCTGCAACTTCGTGGCCGGCTGCGGTGCCGCCAAGCCGGAGTGAGTCGAAACGCGAGCGGTCACCACGCTTCAACGGAGTGGACCCATGGCTGAAGACAACGCCGCCCAGAACCAGCAGGACGAGGAGATCTCGGTAGAGGAGCTGGACGAGGTCGCAGGCGGGCTGGGAGACACGAACAACGGCTGCAACTTTGCGGCTGGCTGCGGCGCCGCCAAGCCGCAGTGAGTTGAACGGCGGACCGACTCGGTCGCCGCCGATCGGATGGCGATCGGGTCGGTGTCGGCTCATTTCCGGGATCTATGCCGTACGCCACGAAAAGGAGTATCAGATGAAGCCGACTCTCGACATGGTGGTGTCACCGCACGACCGCAGCCCCTTGCCGGGCGAAGCGCTTCAACTGGTGCAACTGCAATTTCAGCCGAAGCAACGATGGGTCCCGTCGCGGTTCAACGCACGGACGCTCGGGGATGATGGCCGCCTCATCCTGTGGAACACGCTCTCGGGGGCGATCAGCGTCTTCGCTCCAGAGCATTCGGATGCAGTGATCAGCCACCTGTCCAGAAAGGGTGTAACGGCGCCACTCGACAAGGTGGCCGAATATCTCAGCAGGCGCGGATTCCTTGTCGCGGATGATGTCAATGAATTGAATCTATTCCGCGTTAAATACGGGCAACAGCAATGGCGGAGCGACATCTGCGAATTGATTCTGCTGTCGTCCGAGGACTGCAACTTTCGCTGTGTGTATTGCTACGAGAAGTTCCAGCGAGGCACCATGAGTCCGGACGTACGTCAGGGAGTACGCGCCATGGTGTTGAAGCGAGCCCCGTATCTGAGGGAGCTGGGAATTTCCTGGTTCGGCGGTGAACCGCTGTACGGCTGGGAGGCGGTGGAGGAGCTGTCACCGTTCTTCAAGGACGTAGCTGAGCGGCACAATCTCGTCCACCACCAGGACATGACCACCAACGGTTATCTCCTCACAGAAGAGCGTGCGACGAAGCTGCTCGACTGGGGGTGCCGCACGTACCAGATCACGATCGACGGCTTACCCGATGAACACAACTGCAAGCGCGTAGGTCGCGATGGCAGCCCGACGTACGACACGATCTTGGACAATCTCAGATCCTTGAAGTGCCGGAAGGACAGCTTTGGGGTGATCGTCCGCGTCAATTTCGACCGCGACAACTTCCCCCGGCTGGGACACTTTCTGGAGGTGCTCAGCGAGGATTTCGGCGGGGATCCACGGTTCAGGTTGCGCTTTCGAGGAGTCGGAAAGTGGGGGGGGCCCAACGACGATCAACTGTCGACGTGCGGGATCGGCGAGCACAGGGCGGCTGTCCGCACCCTGCGGAAAAAAGCTACGGAGGTAAACCTGTCGCAGGAGGGAGGAATCAGGGACAGCGCAAAGCCGGGAGGCCAGGTCTGCTACGCCGCGAGACCGTACAACTTCATCGTCGGCGCGACCGGGAAGCTCATGAAATGCACCGTGGTGCTTGACACCCTGGACGCGAACGTGGTGGGGCAGTTGTACGTGGATGGTACGACGAAGCTCAATGACGAATACATGAGCAAGTGGGTCAGCCCGTACTTCGAGTCCGACAAGATGTGCCAGACGTGCTACATGCTACCCGGTTGCCAGGGTGGAACATGCCCACTGACCCGGATCAGGTACGATGAGCGCGAGTGTTCGGGTATAAAGAAGGTTCTCAAGGAGGAGATGCGGTTCACCCTGGCTCAGACCGTCTCGACACAACGAGCCGCGGCGACTCACGCCTCCTGACGATCCGCGCGCCCGGGTACCGGGTGCCGGGCCACGCAAAGAGGCAGCACACCCGGCCACCGCCTCTACGCGGCGCTCCGCTCGGGCTTCAGGCGGTGGTGCCGGAGGAAGTCCATGAACCGGAGGTAGTCGTCCGGCTCCACGCCGAAGACGCGGAGCGCCCGCTTGTAGCTCCAGTTGCTGCGGCGTAGCCCCTCCTCCACCACGGCGCGCACCTGGCTCCGGCTCAGCTCCCGGTCCATGAACGGCTCGTACACCCGCGTCCAGAAGTCCCCCTCGCCCTCCCCGATCACCGGGATCCCGCCGGACGCGGACGCCGGAGCGAGCACCGCCGCGGCCGCCGGCGCGGCGTCCGGCGCCCCGGCGGGCTCCAGGTGCTGCTCGAACAGGTGCGGCTCGATGAAGCGGTCGCGGAGCGCCAGGCAGTGGCACATCTCCATCAGCCCGCGCAGCTCGCGGACGTTGCCCGGCCACTGGTGGGCGCCCAGCCGCGCCAGCGACGCGGGCGAGAGGCGCTTGTCGATGCCGGAGCGCGCCTCCAGCCGGCGCAGGCAGAAGTCGGTGAGCAGCCGCCAGTCGTCGCCGCGCTCGCGCAGGGCCGGCACGTGCAGGTGCAGGAAGCGCAGCCGGTAGTACAGGTCCTCGCGGAAGCGGCCCCCGGCCACCATCGCCCGGAGGTCGCGGTTGGTGGCGGCCACCACGCGCACGTCCACCCGCCGGGCGCGCGACTCGCCCACGCGCACCACCTCGCCCTCGCCCAGCACGCGCAGGAGCATGGCCTGCGCCGCCTGCGACAGCTCCCCCACCTCGTCCAGAAACACCACCCCGCCGTCCGCCTCCTCGAATACCCCCCGGTGGTCCGCCACGGCGCCGGTGAAGCTGCCGCGCCGGTGGCCGAACAGCTCGCTGGCGATCAGCTGGTTGTCGTGGAACTGGGCGCAGTTGACGCTCACGAACGGAGCCCCGCGCCGCGAGCTGCACAGGTACACGGCGCGGGCGAAGATCTCCTTGCCGGTCCCCGTCTCGCCGGTGACGAGCACGGGGGCGTCCGCCTGCGCGAAGAAGAGCGCCTTCTCCTGCGCCTCCAGCAGGCTCGCGTGCCGGCCGATCAGCGCGACGGCGCCCCGCTCCCCCCACTGCTCGGCGGAAAGCGCGCGGACGTGCCGGGCGAGGTCGCTCTCTTCCTGGAACATCGGGGCCCTGGTGCTGCTGGGGTCCGGAAAACCGAACACCGCCACCCGGCGGTGTCAGGCGATCGAGAGGGAACGGCGGACGGTCCGTATCGGCCACGACAGGGCAGTGACCGCAAACAAGCGGAGTAAACGTATCACTCATCACGCACCCCGTCAACCACTTACGACAGATCGGCCGCGCCGGGGCGGGCGGGCGGATCCATCCGGCCGGGCCTCAGCCCTCCCCCTCCCCCACGCGGCGGCGCTGGTAGTGGCGGCGCACCTTGGCGCGGTTGCCGCAGTCGCGCATGTCGCACCAGCGGCGGCTGCGGTTCTTGCTGGTGTCCAGGTACAGCCAGCCGCAGCTCTCCGCCGCGCAGCGTCCCACCCGCCCCAGCTCCGGCGAGGTCAGCAGCTCCGCCGCGGAGCGCGCCACCGGCCAGAGCACGCGGTCCGCCTCCAGGGCGTCGTCCCAGCCCCAGGCGAACCCCTCCGCCGTCCTCACCAGCCGCGCGTGCGACATCGCCCGCGCCACCTCGCGGTTCACGGTGTCCAGGTCCGCGGCGTCGGGGTCGGCGCCGTCCTCCACCGCGCGCAGCACGCGCCAGCTCGCCTCGCGGAAGTCGATCGCGCGGCGGAAGGCGTCCTCCGCCTCCGCCGAGCGCTTCACGGCGTGCGCCATGAGCGCGCGCCGCTCCCCCTCCGTCAGCACCTCCGCCCGCACCCCCCACCAGAGCAGCTCCGGGTAGCCCTTGAGGCGGTCGCGCTCGTTCACCACCCCGCGCGAGCCGATGGTGTTGGTGAAGTCCAGGATCAGCCGGCCGCCCACCAGGCTCAGCTCGTCCAGGGGGTTCGTCTCGTCGCTCATGGGGTCCTCCGGGGATCGAATCACACCACCAAAATAACCCTTGACAGGTTAGCGCGCCAGCATTAGCATGCAGCTAACCATCAAAACGCATTTTGATGGTCGCACGGCACACCGCGGGAACCGGAGGCGGATCATGCAAGGCGAGAGGACGCTGTACCCGGGCCGTTCCACAGCGCCGCGGCTCTCCGCCGCGGAGCGCGTCCCGGGCCGCGTGCGCGATTGGAGGCGGGCTCTCGGGCGGTGGGTGGCCCGGGCCTGGGCGGCGTACCTGGCCGGCTGGACGGAGCTGGTGCGGAGCGGGTACGCGCCGCCGGGATCCCCGGCGGCGCGGCCGGCGCGGGCCGCCGGCACGGCCTCGCCCCACCCGCCCGGCGGCGGGCCGGGCGGCCCCCAGGGCGGCAGCATCGTCCTCACGCGCCCGGGCGTGCTCCTCGGGGCGCGCCTGGGCGCGCCGTTCGTGCTCACCTCGCTCCTCTTCGGCGTGGTGTTCGGGATGGGCGCGCGGCAGGCGGGGATCGCCACCGGCGAGGCCGTGCTGATGAGCGCCGCGGTGGCCTCCGGCACCGCGCAGCTGGTCGCCCTGGAGATGTGGCGGCAGCCGCTCCCGGTCGCCGCCATCGTCCTCACCGCGCTGGCCGTCAACCTGCGCTTCGTGCTGCTGGGCGCGGCCGTCGGCCCCTGGCTGGCCGGGCTGCCGCGGCGCGCGCGCTACGGCTCGGCCTTCCTGCTGTTCGACGAGAACTGGACGCTGGCGATGGGCCGCCTGCGCCGGGGCGAGCGGGACGCGGGCGTGCTGCTGGGGAGCGGCGTCGCCATGTACGCCGCGTGGGTGGGCGGGACGCTGCTGGGGAGCGCGCTCGGCGGCCGGCTGCCGGACCCGGAGCGCTGGGGGCTGGACTTCCTGGTCACCGCGATCTTCCTGGCGATGCTGGCGACCTTCTGGGAGGGGGCGCGGCGCAGCCTGCCGCCCTGGGGCGTCGCCGCGGGGACGGCGCTGCTCGCCGCCTGGCTCCTCCCCGGCGGGTGGCACGTGCTGCTGGGCGGCCTCGTCGGCTCCGTGGCGGGAGGGCTCGCCGATGCGCGCTGACCTCCCCACCCTGGCCGCGGTCCTGGGGATGGCGCTCGCCACCTACGCCTCGCGCGCCGGCGGGCTCTGGCTCACCAGCCACCTGCCGCCCTCGCCGCGGGTCGCCGCGGGGCTCCGCCACGCGCCGGGCGCCGTG